>QJWJ01000455.1 GCA_003235365.1 Deltaproteobacteria bacterium | reverse complement strand
ACAAGGCCGGGATGACCCTCGACGACGTCGATTGGTTCATCGGGCATCAAGCCAACGATCGGATCAACTCGCTCGTGCGCGATCGCTTGCGACTGCCGCCGCAGAAGGTCCCGACGAACATCGCCAAGTACGGCAACACCTCCGCCGCCACCATTCCGATCTTGGTCGACGAGATGCGTCGCGACGGACGGCTGCAAGCGGGCCAGACGGTGTGCTACTTCGGTTTGGGCGCGGGCATGCACTGGGGCGCCACGGTTCTACGTACCTGAGAGCTACGTGCCCGGAACGGCCATCGGCCCCGGGGCCAGGTTTCGACGCACAATCTGTGCACAATCGGCCGTGCCCGGGTCCGGCTTCGATTGTTCCACCCTACCGCTTCGCTAAACTGGACCCCACACACCAGGAGTGAACATGCAGTACGTACAACCAGACGTTGGCAATCTACAAGGGGTCTACCGCAAGGGGGTAGAGGCGATCGAGGTCGCGCTTTTCCAGACGGGCGTAGCGGCCGCCATCGCCGCCCCGCTGATGAGCAATTGGCTGATCGTGATGGGCGGCTTCGTAATCGGCGGGTGGCTCGCCAGTCGCTGGGCACACAACGCCAGCTCAATCGGCATGCAGTACGCGGGCCTCGGCCTGTACGTGCTGATGCAGTCGATCCTGTTCGCCCCGATGTTGTACATCGCCCAAGCTGTGGCCCCGGGCGCCATCGAGAGCGCAGCCGTGGTGACGTTGCTGGGCTTCGGCGGACTCACCGCCGTTGCATTCGTCTCGCGCAAAGACTTTTCGTTCCTCGGCGGGATCATCAAGTGGGGTGGCGTGATGGCACTCGTCGCGATCGTCTCGGGCATGATCTTCGGGTTTCAGCTCGGCACGTTCTTCAGCATCGCCATGGTCGGCCTCGCCGGCGCGTCGGTGCTGTGGGACACGTCGAACGTGCTTCACCACTTTCCCGAGAACCGTTACGTTGGCGCCGCTCTCGAGCTGTTCGCGTCGCTGGCGCTGATGTTCTGGTACATCCTTCGTCTGTTCATGAGTTCGCGCGACTGACGCGGGGGGGCAATCCGAGAGGGTGGCCCCAGCAGACTCGAAGGGACCGCCGCACTGCGCAATTTCGAGCAGTGCCTCCTACGGCCGCCGTGGTGTTGAGATTCAGCCCTCGGTGGCCGTTTTCGTTGGTCGAGGTGTCGTTTTCGAACGCTGCGGGTGGGCCGGTACGGCAGGCTCGTTCGAACGAATCGCGGCAGTCGACAAATGTCCGTTCCACTCTACAATGGGGCTCCAAGGGCATATGACTCCGAGTGAGAAGAGCGTGGTCAAGTCGTTGATTGCGGTGGCCTGGGCCGACGGGCAACTGGCGAGCGGGGAGCTAGGTGTCATCGAAGGACTGTTGTGCGGCTTCGATGCAACCGATTCCGAGGAGCAAGAGATCCTCGACTACGCTCGAACGCCGCGTACCCTCGAAGCTGACGTCCCCGTCGCGGAGTTCTCCACCGAAGAGCGCGAACTGCTGCTCACCAACGCCGCGCTGCTGACGCTTTCCGATCGCAATCGCAGCCCGGAAGAGGTCGTCGTGCTGCGACGTCTCGGTGGGTTGCTGGGCTTCGCCGACGACGAGGCGGCGCGCCTGGTCAAGCAGGCAACCGACGGTTACATCGCTACCACGCCGCCGCCCGCCGCCGTGTGATTCGGTGTGAAGCCGCCCGAAGCGGTGCCACGTGGCGGACTCCCGGCGGCGCGTCAGTCGTGCAACTTCAAGTGCAACAGCCGCTCGGCGTTGCCATGAAAGACCTTCTCCAAGATCGGCTTGGGTAACCCGATACCAGAAATGGTCCAGTCGCCTTGAATGGGAGTCGGGTGGGGGAAGTCCTGGTCCGACGTCTCGAAGTAACGCCGCGTGGCGCTGAAGAAACGCTCTTCTTCGTCTCGGGTCGGGGGCTTGGCTCCACTGGAGCCCAAGAACAAGGGCGCGGGTTCGGCACCGACCCCGAGATCGGAGCCGAACAAGATCCGGTCCTGAAACTCCTCGAAGAAAGCGCGCATCATCGCTGGATCGTGCCGGCCCATCTCCGGCACGCGCGCGGCCGTGTCGACGTAGACGTTGGGATACTTGCGCAACGTCTCGGCGACGCGTTTCGGATCTTCGGCGAGGTTACCGAAGTGCACGGAGATGAACGTCGTCTTGGGGTGACGGGCGAAGCGGCGTTCGAGCGCCGCGTACAGCTCGGCGAAACTCGGAACGGCGCGACCGTACAAAGACCACCCGGGATGCGCACTCAGCTCGGCGAAGCGCTCGTTCTGTCGCGATGGCGGATCCCAAAAGCGCAACGGATCTCCGGTGTGGATCGCCACGGGCATGTCGAGTTCCCCCGCGGCGTCGAACACGACGTCGAGCTCGGGATCGTCGACGGCAATCAACGCGCCGCGCTCGTCGACCATGCCCAGACCGAACACCTTGGCGATCTTGTAGCCCCGCGCCCCCATGGAATGGGCCAAGCGCAGGTTCGACGCCATCCGTTCCCCGAATCCCGGGGCGCGACTTTCGGCGTAGGGCATCGTCGCAAACACCGTGACCTTGCCGGCAGTCGCAGCCGCCGCTTTCAATTGGGTGGACAGGCCGCCGTAGGCATCTCCGCCAGACAAATTCACGACGTGCTCGATGCCCCGCTGTTGCATGATCCGCAGCAGGCGCTGAGTCCCGGACGGCGAAAGATGCACGTGAACGTCGACCATCGGCATCGGCGCTGCCGAGACGGCGTGCTCGCGCTTTTCCACGGCTGGTTTGGGGTCGCTCGGTGTGCGCTTGCAGCCGAGTGCGAGCACCACGAGCGACAGCCACACCCCGCGCGAGCCCGGTCGGGTCGCGGCGCTCGTGCGCCAGCGGTTCGGTGTTGCGCTCACGGGCCGAGCATAACCGTGTCAGCGACGGCTGACCACCGGTCCTCGCGGGCGCGAGCCTCTGGTACTGAGGCGCACAACCCTGCATGCTGCGTCCGGCGATGGTCGACGAAATCGCACTACCACCGCACTACGAGGCCGCGCGGGCGCTGGCACTCACCGCGCCCCAGCCCGCGATCGTGGGCAATGTCCGGTTCGGCACCGCCGGCTGGACGGATCCGTCGTTGATCAAGAGTCACAGTTTCTACCCCCGAGGGACGGGCACGTCGCGTGCTCGACTCGAGCACTACGCGCGGCACTTTCGGCTCGTCGAGGTGGACGCAACGTACTACGCGTTGCTCGCCCCCGCCGTCGTCCAAAACTGGCTGGGCTGGACCGACGAACGCTTCGTGTTCAACATCAAGGCGCACGCGTCACTGACGGGCCATCCCGTCGAACTGGGACGTCTGCCGGCGGACATCCGCGAGCGAATCAAACCGGACCTGCTCGAACAGGGGCGGGTGCCTGCTGCACGGCTGTCGCCCGAGGTGACGGATTTGATCGCCGAACGCTTCTACTCGCTGGTCGAGCCGTTGCACGTTCACCATCGCCTGGGGGCGCTGCTGATGCAGTTTCCCCCTTGGTTCACGGCGACGCGGGGCAACGCCCGCCACCTGGAATGGCTCGCCGAACGCTGGTCGTTCCCGATCGCCGTCGAGTTTCGGCATCCGAGCTGGCTCGATCGAGAACGGCGTGAACGCGTCTTGTCGCTGGTCCGGCGCTTGGGTTGGGCCTACGTGATCGTCGACGAGCCCCGTTCGCCGGTCGGCGGGGTGCCACCGGTCGTGGCCGTGACGTCCGGCGACTTGGCGCTGCTACGGCTGCATGGGCACAACGCGCAGGGCTGGCGTCCGGGTGCCAGCGTCGCAGAACGCTTCGACTACCTCTACCAACCCGAGCAGCTGGCTCGCTGGGTCGGTCCCGTGCGCGACGTCGCCAAGGAAGCTCAGCACGTGCACGTGGTCTTCAACAACTGCGTGCGCGACTATGCCATCGTCGGGGCGAAGGGCCTGGCCAGTTTGCTCGTTCAGGACGCAAGCGACGACGAGCCGAGCTGACCACTTTTGCATCCAGAACCGCGTCGGATGACCGCCGTGCGCCATGTTTTCGGGGACGTGGTCATCGGTTACCGACATCTACCTACCGGACCCCGACAAGCCGCTGGACAACTCCGCCCGGCAGAAGTAGGCACCAGGCCCTACGGAGGATACCGATGCGATTTTGCCAAGTAGGAACCGATCGCCAAGCGAATCGGCGACCCAGCAACACGGGAAACCCACAGTCTCGACGAGCCTCGACCAGCGACGCGGCGCCGCTGTCCATGGGCGACCGCCACGACGCGGCGCCGCTTTGGGGCTCGGCGCTGAGCGCGCTCGGCCTGGGCTTGTCTTTGGCGCTGACCGCATGTGGCGGCAGCGCGCCGCCCGCGGAAAGCCCCGCAGACCAAGTGGCCGCCGGCGGTGAGGAAGGCGCTCCGAGCGAAGCCAGCGCGGATGATTCGAGCGAGTCGTCCGATACCGCCAGCAACGACGATTCCAGCTCGAACGACGACACCAGCGACGAGGCCAACGACGAGGGCAACCCGAAGAACGTGCTGATCCGCGAAGGCACGGCGTTCATGCTCAACCACCGCGATTCGGACATCGGCAAGGCGGCTGAGGAGAAGTGTGAGAAGTCGTCCAAGGGCGACGTGGCGAAGAAGGCCAACTGCCTGTCGGCGGCCATCAACAAGATGGACCGCGAAGGGTTTCTGTTCGACGAAGACGCCGGCGCGTGGTGGTACGTTCGGTTCGGCATCGTCAAGGGCGCCAAGGTCGAATTCAACCGCGTCCAGATCGAGGTGGGGGAGCCATCGGGCAAGGAGCTCGTGATCAAGACGACGGGGCAGGACAAGGCGTCGCGCCGCAAGGGCAAGGTCGCCAGCGAGCTGAAGTTCGAAGTTCCGGACGAGTACACGATCATCTTGCACGACGATTCACGCGGCAAGCTGATCTTCGAGCCCAAGATGGGTCTATTCAGCGAGTGACCGTCGCGCCGAGCCCCACTCGCGGCGCGACGTCTCGTCGCGGTCGACGGGGCTCAGCTCAGCGACACACCCGCTCAGCGACACACCCGCTCAGCGACACACCAGGGTAGTGAAGTACACCTGTGGGGAACCATTGGAGACGTTGAGGAACGCGACTCCGATGGTTCCATCGCTGCTGAACGCCGCCGTCGGGGAAACCGCACTGCCGGCGGTCACGGTCAGGCGCTCCGGTTCGGAGATGGGCTCGAGGTCGTGGTCCAAAAAGCGCGTGTAGATGTCGTAGGTGTCGTCCACCCATTGCGCCCAGAGCAGCATGAAGCGGTCGCCGAAATCGAGCAGGCTGTGGGATCGCACGAACTGGGTCGAACCGGTCAGCACCTTCGGGGCCACCATCACGCTGCCATCCCGGTCGTCGAGCACCGCGCCCCAAACCGCATCGCCGGGACCGTCCGAGTACTCGCCCCAGGTGACGATGTAGCGACCGTCGCTGAACGACACTCCCGCGCCGGAAGTGCCGGGCTCCGAGAGGGTCACGAGTTGCCCCAGACTCTCGAGGTCTGAGCTGACGGTGCGGAACACGACGCGCTTGCCGTCGCTCTGACTGTTGAAGACGAGACCGAAGTTGTCGGTACCTCGCGCCAACGATGGAGATTCGGCCCCACCGAGATCCGGCGTGAGCAGGGGGTTGATGTCACCCTTGATCACCCCGTCGGAATCGAGCAGTTGGCCGTAAATACGAAATGTTCCATCGCGACGATCGCCCCAGGCAACCAGATAATCGCTACCAGTGAACACCACGTCTGGGTTGAGTGAGAAGTCGGGCGACGCGGACAAGCGAATGTCGGGGCCGAGTTTGTTACCCGCCGCATCGAAGCGATTGAAGTAGATCTCGTAGTCTTCGTTGCGACGATCTTCCCACGCGCTGGCGAAGACGCGACCGGTCCACACGAGCGGTCCCGCGTAGCTGTCGCTATTCGTCAGCGCCACGTCCTGGGCAAAACCGATCTCACCGCTCGCCCCCACGCCCACGAGCTGGCTTTGCTGGTGATCGACGTTGTACGACAACGAAACGACGAACTGATCGTCGGCGTACGAGATCCCACCCAGGCCGCCTTCTTCACCCATCGACAGCAAGACCGGAGGCGCCATGCTCGGCTCGTACGCGTAGCCGTCGTCGACCACACCATTGCAGTCGTTGTCGACGCCGTCACACAGCTCCGCCGCGCCAGGGAGGGCGTCGGCGTTTTGGTCGTCACAGTCTGCACCACAGGAGCCCGGAGCGCCGGGCTCGAACCCGGGGAGCGGCGCGCGGATGCCGTCGCCGTCTTCGTCAGGCGTGAGCGGAGAAAAGTCGCACTCACCCGTCGCCGGCGCGCACGAGTCGCGCGTGCAAGGGTCGGAATCGTCGCAGACGATGGGGTTGTCCTCCACGCAAACCCCGCCGACGCAGGCTCGCGGGTTGCAGCGGTCGAGGGTCGCGCACTGATCGGGGTTGCTGCACGGATCGCCCAGCGGATCCTCGTAGGGATCCCCCGGCTCCAAGCGGTCCGGCTCGGCATGAGCGTCGACACCGGTCTTGGCCCCGCAGGCGCCCAGCAGCAGCCCCACCAGCGCGCAGCCGAACGCGCGGCAGCGTTGGAATGATGCCGGCGAACGCCAACGAGGCTCGGGTCGATCGTGCCCCCCCGTCAGAAGCACACGCCATACCCTTTGATGTCCACGCTGCCGCAAATCAGCCCCGGTTCACAGACGCTGTTGCCCGGAAGCTCGCACAGTTGTGCACACACGGTTCCCTGACCACTGGCGATACACAGGTAACCCGGCGCACACGCCGAGAATTCACACGACGCGCCTTGCCGTCCATCGCCTGCAGGCTCGCAGCGGGTTCCAAAGCGTTCCGGCTCACAAGGCCCCGACGGGTAGGTGACATACGGGAAGCACGCCCACCCGAACTCGCACTCCGCACTGTCTCCGAATGGATCACACGTTCGGTCCTCCACCGATCGCACGGCGTCGGGGCACCCGGGATCGTCGAACACCTCCAGATCTTCTTCTGGTGCGGGAGCAGGAATCCCCGTGGGCGCAGGCGCCGACGGCTGAGGCATGCCCGACGCACCCGCATCCGGTTCGGCGGGGCGGAAGCCGTCGGGAACCCCCGACATGCGCCCGATCTGCTCCGACTCGCCGCCACAGCTGGTCACCAAACCGACCAGCACCGAAACGGCGAGACCGAATGCGATGGGCCCGCCATCTTCGAGTCGACGCACCCATCGAGCATAACGGACGATCGGCGAGGTGGGTCGCAAAAAACCGTTCGCTCCGCTCCGCCAGGCCGCTCCGCGTGGTGAAGCAAGCGGTGGCGTGGTTCGGAAGAGCGGGTAGCCGCGCGGGTTGGGCGGGATCCGCTCACCTGCGAACGACACAGCGCAACGCGGTACCCATGTGGTTCGCGTCGAGACGGGAAAATTCTCCCCTTCCAGCGCGAGGCCAGCTCCACCACAGCTCGGGAGTGAGACGCTTCGGGTGGGTGACCGGACTCCGCAACGAACACGCGACGGCCCGCGCTGAACGAAGCGGGGTGCGACGCCGCCACGGCGCGCCGCGCCCCGCCGCAGCGGAATTGGGAACACGGAACTGCGCTGGTGCGGTATGAGCGGTCGCCATGACTCGCCATGACTCGATGGCAGGCGCTCTGACGGCAGTCGTCACGACGATCGAACGATACGGCGGGATGGCGCAACTCGTGACTTGTATCGGACTCGTGCTGCTTGCAGGCTGTGACCGCCCCGGTGCAAACGCCTCGGCGCCCAACGCTAGTTCGGAAGACTCGACGGCAGTGCGGGCCGAACCCCTGAAGGCGGCTGCATCGGCAAAGCCGAATGCCATCCCGCAGCGAGCGCAGCCCGCCAAGCCGCCCTGCGTGCGCCCCATGGCCCCACAACCGCCACCTAGCGCCAGCCCCGCACTCGAGTGTCCGGCAGATCCCACCGGTAACCTGAACCTACCGACGGCACAGGTGACGTTCCCTGACGCCCCGGGCGCGCCCCGGGTCATCGCCGAACTCGCTCAATCGGACGCCGCGCGACAACGCGGTTTGATGTATCGCACGCAACTCGACGCGGACGCGGGCATGTTGTTCTCCTGGTCGAGCCAGCAGCCACGCAGTTTCTGGATGAAGAATACGTGCTTGCCACTGGACATGTTGTTCATCGACGAAAGCGGTGTGATCGTCAGCGTTCAAGAACAGGTACCGACCTTGAACCTCGCTCCGCGCAACAGCGGGTGCCCCGCGCAGCACGTCCTGGAAGTCAACGCGGGCTGGACTCGCGAACATGGCGTGGAGCCCGGTCAAAAGGTGGAAATCCAGGGGTGATTGCCGAGCGATCTCCCGAGCCGGGCGCACGCCGTGTTGGGTTGGCGGGCCCGAATCTCGGGCCGCCGCGGAGCCCACGGGCGGTCCATCACCGCCCGATACTCACGCTCACTCATTTGGTGCCGCTTTGAACCTTGACTGCGGTGCCTCCATAAAAAAAGGTGCAAGGCATGAATCTTGGGAAATGGATCCACCCGGCGGTGTTGATCTCCGCCGCGCTCGGCTCGAGCAGTTGTGTCGAAAAGGCGGCGCCGGAACCGGTTTCCGACCGCAAACCCGTCGCTCAATCGCCGAAGGCGGCCGAACCCGTCGCCACCACGGCGAAGAAAGCGGCGGCTCCCGCTGCAAAACCCGCGGCCGACACCACGGCGGCTTCCGGCGATCCTCACGGGGGAAAGTTCACGATTGAGGACGCGACGAAGGACCTGCCAGGCAACGGCAAGCTGATGGCGGACATCGACACCGATGCGGGTAAGCTGGAGTGCGAGCTGTATGCCGACAAGGCGCCGACGACGGTCGCAAACTTCATCGGCCTGGCGCGCGGCACCCGAGCGTGGAAGAAAAAGGGGAAGTGGGTGACCGAGCCACTGTACGACGGCACGGTATTTCACCGAGTCATCAAGGGCTTCATGATCCAAGGCGGCGATCCGAACGGCAACGGCAGCGGCGGTCCCGGGTTTCAAATCCCGGACGAGATCTGGCCCGGGGCCAAACACGACGAGCGTGGCCAGTTGTGCATGGCCAATCGGGGGCCGAACACCAACGGTTCGCAGTTCTTCATCATGGACGGCAAGGCGGCTCACCTCGACGGCGGCTACACCATTTTCGGCAAGTGTTCACCGGAATCGGTCATCGAGAAGATCGCCGCGACACCGGTGAGGGGCGACAGGGCGAGCGATCCACCGAAGATCAAGAGCGTCAAGATCAGGCGAGGGAAATGACGGGGTTTGGGGGACCTCCAAGTGTTGATGAAACCCAATGACTCGGTGTTCGTCGCAGGACACCGGGGGCTGGTCGGCAGCGCCCTCGTTCGGGCACTGCGGCGCAGGGGTTCGTCCAATTTGGTGCTGCGCACCCGACAGGAGCTCGACCTGCGCGACAAGCGCGCCGTACGGGAATTCTTCGAAAGCGAGCGCCCCAAGTTCGTGCTGTTGGCCGCCGCGCGAGTCGGCGGGATCGTCGCCAACGACAACTCGCCCGCCGACTTCCTACGCGAGAATCTGGAGATCCAGAACAACGTCCTGGACGCGGCTCGCGCGTGCGGCGTCACCAAGCTCTTGTTCCTCGGCAGTTCCTGCATCTACCCGAAGTTTGCGCCGCAGCCGATCCCCGAAGAGGCCCTACTGACCGGACATCTCGAGCCGACCAACGAAGCTTACGCCATCGCCAAGATTGCCGGCGTCCTGGCTTGTCGGGCGTACAACCGACAGTACGGCACGCGCTTCATCGCGCTGATGCCACCCAATTTGTACGGTCCCGAGGACAACTTCCAGCTCGTCACAGCTCACGTGTTGCCGGCGATGATCCGCAAGTACCACGAAGGCAAACAGCTCGACCTGCCCGAAGTGGAGCTGTGGGGGACGGGTAAACCGCGTCGGGAGTTCTTGTTCGTGGACGACCTGGCGGAAGCGTGCCTGTTCGCGATGAATCACTTCGAAGGCACTCCGGACGTCTTCGTCAACGCGGGCGCAGGATGCGACATGAGCATCGGAGAACTGTCGGAAGTGGTGGCCGACGTGGTTGGGTACCGCGGCAGGACGACTTGGAACACGAGCGTGCCCGACGGCACGCCACGCAAGTTGCTCGACACGTCTCGACTCAACGCGCTGGGCTGGACAGCACAGACGTCACTGCGAGACGGCATCGAGGCAACCTATCGCTGGTTCGTCGAGTCGCTACCGCGCGGAGGCGTCACGCGTCGATGACACGACGCGCGGGGGACGCAATGCTGCGTTTCCCGAACGACGACCAGGGCAGGCGCCGCACGGATACGCCGTCACTTTCAGAGCGCGCTGCGAGGCCCCGCGCCAGGTCGGCAAAATACTGCCCTACAGCCCCAGGATCAGGTACATACACCTGCGTGATCAGGAGGGTCGTGCGTTTGGAGGCCTCGGAGTGCGTCGACCCGGCCAGCACAGCAAGTCCCGGCGCCCGGCGGTGCCCCACTGGGCGGGGGCGGGCGCCGGAGCACAAGCGGTGAGCCGGTCCGGCAACGCGGGCAACCAGTCGACGGCCGTCGTGCAAGCGGTGTTCGGGGTCGAAGCCCGAACCGGGGGGCCGAGTCGCTCCGTGCCGGCGCTCGCGCGCGGTCTGCGCGAACTCGGCTACGACGTTCACTTCGTGCTGGCTGCAGCTCCTTCGGCACCCTCGTCGGAGGCTCAGCGCGCTTTTGCCGAAGGGATCGGCTGGAACACGAGCTTGCCTCGCGCTCTGCTCGTTCACGTTCACGGCATTTGGGCACCGTTCACTCATCGAATCAACAGCACTGCATGGCGCCGAGGGCTGCCAGTGGTCATTTCCCCCCGCGGGATGCTCGAACCCTGGGCGTTGAGCCACCACCCGCTGCGCAAGCAGTTGGCCATGTGGCTCTACCAACGACGGGATTTGCGTCGTGCCGCGCTGTTGCACGCCACCTCGGAGC
>QJWJ01000039.1 GCA_003235365.1 Deltaproteobacteria bacterium | reverse complement strand
CGGTTCGGCGCATACTATGAGAGGATCAAAGGGAACGTTCGAGAAGAACGCGGCCGCAGAGGCGCGATAACGGACATGCTCGGGATCAGGATCATCTGCCCGTTCATGGAAGACGTCGACAGAGTCGAACAAATGTTGGCTTCACATTTCAACGTCGTCGAGACTGAGCGGAAGAGTGCGGGACATACTTTTCGTGAGTTCGGCTATGATTCGGTACACCTCCTGATTTCCGTGACCAAGGATTTGCTTCCCAGGGCGCTACCCGGAACGAAGCAGGTTTGCGAGATCCAGGTGCGGACTACACTCCAGGACGCCTGGGCGGAAGTCGAGCATGAGCTGGTATACAAGTCTGATATCGATCTGCCCAACCTGTCGATCCGCCGCAAGCTGGCATCCTTGAACGCCTCGCTGACGCTCTCGGATCTGATTTTCCAGGAAATTCGTGATTATCAGAAGAACCTCAGACTCAAGGCGCTCAAGCGACGCGAGAGCTTTGAAAATCCGCTCGAGTTTTCCGCCAACGTCACGATCTCCGGGCGACCGCCACCCGATCCACTCGAGATGCCGACCAAACCGACCGTCGCCCTGCCGCCGCTCGGGGGTACACGCCTGGAGCGCGCCCTGCTCGAAGCGCTCTCGGCTCACAGCAACGGTCAATACGTCGAGGCGATTCGCATATATGGAGCGATCCTCAGGATGAAGCTCGACCACAGCCTGCGCTTCCTGGTCTACAATCACCGGGGCATGGCGCACTTTTCACTCTCAGAATATCAGAAGTCGATCAAGGATTTCTCGCGGGCGATTGAGTTCGACCCCGACAACGTGAGAGCCTACTGTAACCGTGGCCTGGTCTACCGCGTAACCGGGAAGCTCGACCGTTCTCTCGCGGATTACGACACGGCAATCCAGGTGGCACCGACGGATGTCGACGGATGGTGGGGGCGGGCGCAGACCAGTTTCGAGATGAAGTTGTTCACCCGCGCGATCGAAGACTGCCGTAGAGTGTTGGCTCTCAGCGCCGGTCACGCACAGGCCTCCGCCCTGCTGAAGACCATTCACAAGTCCATATTCTGAGGCGTGCAACCGCGAGCCACGCTAGATGTGCAACGGCTCTCGCATGCGATGATTTCGGCCGCGGATAAGGGTGGCAGGTGAGGACATTACCCTATTCTCAGTAACGCCTCACCGAATTCCTTTGCCGTCGCGAACCGGTCGCCCGGCGCCTTTGCCAGCGCCTTGGTCACGACCGCCTCGAGCTCGACGGACACGTCCGGCCGAAGGATGCGCACCGAAGGGATCATTTCGAGACAATGTTTGGCGATGATCGCCTGGGTCGTAGCCCCTGTGTAAACCAGCTCGCCCGTCAACATCTCGTACAGCACGCACCCCAATGAGTAGATGTCACTCCGCGCGTCGACGGTGGCCCGTGTACCGGTTTGCTCGGGGCTCATGTACTCTGGCGTCCCGACCCGCAGCCCGGATTCGGTGATACGCTTGCCTCCGGCTTTGAGCGCAATGGCCAAGCCGAAATCCGCCACTAGTGCGACGCCCTCATGTACGAAGATGTTCCGCGGCTTGATGTCACGGTGAATCACGTCGTGGCGATGTGAGTACTCCAAGCCGGCCGCCACGTCGCAAGCGATCCGCACTGCTTGTTGAATAGGTAGCCGGCCCTCACGCCGGATGAGATCGTCCAGAGTATCTCCCGGCATGTGCTGCATCGTGTAGTAGAGAAACCCTGCCAGCTCGTCGGCGTCGAACAGGGTGACAATGTTCGGATGATTGAACTGCGCCACGATGGAAATCTCTTGCAGGAAACGCTCGGCGCCGACGGTACGGCGGTACTCGGGCCGCAACACCTTCACCGAAACGTGTCGCTTGAGCTTGGGGTCCCACGCGAGAAAGACCTTCGCCATTATGCCGGCTCCGATCTGCTCCAGCACGTCGTAACGTCCGTCCAACGCTTCGCGCACGTACTCAATCTCGGAGCGTTGCGTCTGCTCCGGCGCTGGCGCGAGGACCTCGGTTGGCGTCGGTGTGGTACGCAGACGCTGCAAGCACTCGGCAACGCGCGGATCGGGCTCGGCTCCCAGCTCGCGCGCCACATTGGCGACGTGCCGCTCGCCGACTCTGATCGCTTCCTCACGTGCGCCAGCGGCCTCCAACTCGGCCATGAGCAGAGCAGTCACCCTGCCGCTGAGTGGATCTACGCCTAAAAGCCGGCGGATCCAGTACGCGGCCTTGCGGTGGTCGCCCTTCGAGCGCGCGATCTCGGTTAGTTGTTCAATTGCTTCCTCGTTTGCGCGTGCGCGCGGGCTGCGCTGCCCGTCGATCCAGTGCTCGAATTCCGGACAGTTCTTCAGGTAGACACCGCGCAAGAAGGGACCGCGATAGAGCTCGACCGCCGTCAGCAGCTGCCCTTGATCGACGGCGCGGTCGAAATCGAGCACGTCGGAATGCAACAGCTCGTGGTTCACGGCGACGTCGTCGTCGCCCCGCGTCAAGATGACGTCCTCACCCAACGCGCGCCGCAGGCTGTGCAAAGGCTGGCGCAGCGCGCTACGAGCATTGGTCTGGCTGGACTCGGGCCAGAACACTCCGATGAGGGTGTCGCGTTTCACGAAGCGACCGCAGTCGGCGAGGGCCAGGTACATGAGCACCGCCAGTTGCTTGCGCTGCAACGACACGCTGACTCCGTCTCGCGCTACCTGTGGATCACCGAGCACACGAAGTTCGATCATGGTCAACGCACCGACGATTACGAGGAATGCGTGCAGTCTGCTTCATCGCCCAAACGATACAACCGCGGCGTAATCAAACCGTTAGCTGCGAGGATGACGGTTCACCAACGATCGCATTACGAGTGCCTACTACCATGTCGTGCGTTGGGCCGAGCGCGACCAGCGCGAGGCCGCAATCACAACCCCAGCCTGGAGGGTACCATGACGTACAAACGACCATTGGTTGCCGGCTTCATCGTTCTGGCAGCCGCCCTCGTGAGCTTGGCTCCCCATGGGAACGAGCCGAAGGCGCTCGTGACTGTCGGGCCCACCGAGCCCGCGCTGTTGCCGCCGCGGGTGCTGGTGCATAACCAGCGGCACGATGCGATCGTCGTGTCGTACGCGACCGCCGGTTCGACAGAGCTGCACGAGCTGGGAACCGTGCCGGCCACGGCGCGCGGGGCGTTCCAGTTGCCGCGCGGCGTCCGCGGGTTGAAGCTCGTGGTAGAGCCACGCTTCAGTCG
>QJWJ01000510.1 GCA_003235365.1 Deltaproteobacteria bacterium | reverse complement strand
GAACTATGTGCTGTGGGTTAATTTCTTGTGCAAGAAAGGGCGCACCCCTACGGGTGCGCCCCCCCGGTCCGTCACTCGTTGGTTTCGGACCTCAGCGCGTCACGTCAGAAGCCAATCTTGCCCAACGACGCGATCTGCGTCGACAGACTTGCCACGTTGGTCAGGCTCGACATGAGCGGTCCGTGGGGCGTGTGGCACGGATTGCAACCGGCGGCTGCCTTGACGCCACTGCGAATGGTCAGCTTCTTGATCTTCAGATCCGTGACCTCTTTCTCGTTCAACGCGTTTGCTTTTCTGGATGCGTTCTTCTTCATGTGTTCCTCCTAATGGGACTCGAAACGCGTTTGTTGCGTCTCGTCAACATGCTCTAACAACCGTGGTTGGGTATGTCCACCGAGTGGCTCCCATGTCGGGTGATTGTTTTTGGTTTACTGTCTGCGTAGGAGTTGCCTGTGGGAGTTAATGTCTCGAGCATTTTGATGCTGGAAGAACGTTTCTGTCGTAGGCTCGGGTTGTCGTGTTGGATGTGATTGTCGTCGGTGCTGGGCCCGTTGGGTTGTTCTTGGCAGATCTGTTGCATGGTTGTGGTCACCAGGTGCGGTTACTGGAGGCTGGGTCTGGAGATTTTGCCAATCCGTCTGTGCTGCCCGGTGAAAAGCCCCCCGAAAACCATACGCAAGAACGGAGACCCATGTCGCGCGTCGCTGCCGCGCAAGTCGAGCGAGCACACGCCGAGGCTTGGCGCTTTCGCACGGTCGGCGCGCGCGGCTGGTGGGCTCGGGCGCACGCGGTTGGCGGCAGAGGTAACTTGTGGGGTGGATGGCTGGCCCGCTACGGTTCCGATGTCTTCGAAGAAGGTGGCTGGCCGTACGGAGCTCGAACGCTGAACCCGAGCTATCGACGCGCTGAGACGTGGCTCGGCGCGGTCAAAGGCGAACTCTACGAGGGTTTCACTCGAGCAGGTCGAGAGCTGGGAGTGCAAATTCGACCGGGCACATTTGCCACTCGCTTGGGGGTGGGTTTTCGGCGAGGCAATCCGGCGGGAGTTTTGACGAACACCGTCGTGTTGCGAATCGACACCGATGACCAGGAAGCTGCCGTCACTGTGTTGCGCGGTGGTAGGGAGGAAACGCTGCGCGCGCGGACCGTCGTACTGGCGGCGTCGCCCATCGAGACCACGCGCTTGTTGATCGGTAGCGGTGTCTCGCATCCAATGCTCGGCCGCCGCCTGACCGACCATCACATGCTCGGTTACATACTGTTCGAACCGAATCGCCCCCACGTGCGGATGCCAGGGTTGGTCCCTCGCCCCACCGCGATCATTCCACGGTTCGTCAATCGCGGTTCGAGCGACCGACGTGGGTACCGCGGCGGATATTCTCTGGAGTTGCTCGGCCCAGCGCCGGTCGATACGCTCTCGAAAGAGCAGCGCCGAGTGCTGGGTATCGATACGCTTGGGGGGAGCCTCACGTTCATCAACGCCATCGGTGAGCAGTGGCCACATCGTCAGCGCTATGTCGATCTTGCGCCGCGCGCCCGTGATGCTTTGGGAAGGCGCATCCCGACGGTTCACTTCCACTGGTCCCGTGACGACCGTCGCATCGTCGAGGAAATGAAGTCCACGTGTCGTGAGGTGGCTGGCGCTCTGGCTTCGCCAGGCGCGGCGCTGATGCGGATCCGAGATCCCTTCGTCCACCCGGCAATCTACCACCCCGCGGGTACCTTCGTCATGGGACGTGAACAGCGAACGCCGTGTGATCCCTGGGGGGCAGTGCGAAGCGTACCCAACCTGTGGGTCGCTGATGCTTCGGTGTTTCCTTCTGGCGGCGACGGTCACCCAACCTTGACGGTGTTGGCTCACACCGCGCGCGTTGCCGATTCCGTTCACCGACATCTCATGCGTAGGGCGTGAATTGGGGAAGCAGGTCGTCGAGCAGGGCGAGTCGCGCCGTCAATCCGGTGTGGAACGGATTGACAGTCTCGAGCCCGGGGACGATCACTCGCACGACACGCGCGGGCGCGACCTGTGGCGGGCTCAGGTCGCAGAGCAGAACGTGCTCGTAGCCCGCATCGCGAACCTTGCCCACGGTCCACGCGATGTCCTTCTTGGCGTCGTTCGAAACGAGCCCGGAGATGGTGTCGAAAGACACCGTGGGGGCTTCGGCTGCGCCACTTCGCACGGAAAAGGCGTCGCGCGTGATGGTCGCTGTGCGTTCGTGCCGTCCGAGGCTCCGTGAGCGCACGGTGAGGTCTTCTCGCGCGCCCGCGGTGACCGTCATCACTGATTGCACCGCTTCGAGTAGCGCCATGTTTACGGCGACTTCCGGGTTGGGGTGACAAGCCTTGCCGAACGCGACTTGGTTGGTCACCCCGAACAACTGTTCGTCGGCGGGCATCGGCGTGCAGATGCGAGCGCGGAACGTCGGGACACGGACGTCTGCTCGGATGTCGAATATCCGGACGCTCCGCGACGAAGCCTCGATCTTGCGCAACAGTTTGCGCGTGGAGGCGGGTAGGCTCGACAGTTCCACTAGGCGCTGGCGGGGCTGTTGGATCTGCCCAGGGTTACCGCCGCAAATCTCGTTCATCACATCTCCGTGGCGTTCGATGTATTCACACAACGCGTGGCACGTGGCGTCCTCGAGGTTGAAGCCCGAGGCAAGGCCATTGGTACCGAACTGTTTTCTGCCCGCTCTCGGCGAGTAGTAGACGTCGCGGGGGAGACGCTGCGCTGTCAGTGCGCTGGCCGGCACCAGCAATGACTTGCCCGTCAGCAGGTCGTGGCACGCTCTCCACGCGATGGGAGTCGACGGGTCGTAGTCGGAGTCCCAGGGCAGATCCAGTGTTGCGGGATCGACCACGTCGCGTTTGGTCTGGCGGAGCTGGTTGTAGCTGGACAACACGTCGCCGGGCTCGTGGGGCGCTCGCGAGTACTGCTCTTGCGCCCACTTTTCGACTTCCTCCATCACGGCGCCGATTCGGGCTCCCGCAGCCGTCGTGCTTTTCCCGCTGCCGACGGTGCTCGAGAACTGCCCGTCGGGACGAAACGCTTGCGCGTTGGGGATCCCGATGTCGGAGAGGCCGGTAATCATTGCCACCCGAGTAATGCCGACGACCTTCCGCAGGCGCTTCGCGGCGGTGGCGGACTGGGGCGCCGGTGCGGAGAAGCGTGGTTCTCCTTTGGCCTTGAGTCGGCGTTTGAGGGGATCGAGACCCTTGACGGGTTGTTGCGCTGCCAAGCGTCGCGCCGCGTCGCGCT
>QJWJ01000023.1 GCA_003235365.1 Deltaproteobacteria bacterium | reverse complement strand
GCGAGTTCTGGTGACAACCGGGCGACGCTTCGAGGCCTCATGGGCGCAACCTTAGCGTTGGACGCGCCATGCTTTGGACGAAAACATTTTCACCCAAGCCCGGCGCTTCGACGTGAACGCGGTCGACGGGGGCGTTCGTTTGTCATGGCAACTTGCAGCGACGCTCAGGTCAGCAAGGAGTGATCGAAGAACGTTTCGCGATTCTGGGACGTATCAAGCGCGGGCCAGACGCTGTTCGAGCGCGTGGTCACGTCGCCGGGCGATCAAGGCTGCTGCGCAGGGCCTTATCACGTCGCGCAACGCCGCCGCCTCAACTCGAGCCAGCTGCGGAGCAGACAGGACACCGTGCGGAGCGGTGTCGAACGACGTCGTCACGGCGTTAGTCACTTGCGCTGTGTCGGCGCGTTCACACTCCGCCTCCAGTACGTCGCACAGCGCGGCATTGTGTTGCAGCGCCCAGTCGACGAAGCGCCAGGCCAGTTCCGCGTGCCGCGCTTCGTCCGCGCTGATCCGTCGCAACACGGCGGCTACCGCCGGATCCTCGCAGAGCGCCAGCGCCTCACAGGCCTGCAATGCGGCGACGGTCTCTCCAATGCACCCTTCGCGAAACACCAAGCGCAGCACTTCGTCGAGGTCAGAGACGTTCAACGCTCCGGTCATGGATAGGGCTTGTGGCCCGACGGGCCCGTCGAGGTAGCCCCGGGCGAGCGAGAAGCAGTCTCGGGCGTGCCTGGTTTCGTCGAGGGCGGCTTGCTGACTTGCCGTGACCAACTCGAAAGGGGCTCCGAGCTGCATCAGCTGCAAGGTGAAGCGGGCAAAGGCGGCGATTGAGGCGTGTTCCATCAGGCCGATTTGCGCCCAGTATTGGCCGAGGTACTCGCGCTGCGAGCGAGCGAGCGGGGCGTCGCTGGCGCGGACCTCGACGTGACCCCGGATCGCTGCGCCAGGCAATTCTGTAGATCCGACGCACCAATCGGCGCTAGCGCCCAACGCCGCCAACCGCGCCGCACCGGCAACCAAGAACGGGCGACCGCAAGCTCCCCCGGGGAATATCGGCAGGCAGGTGCGGCGGCCGTCTTCGACGGCGCAGTTGTACGCCTCGCGGGGGCAGTCGGAATCCCACTGACACTCGTCGGCGTCGGTTTGGCAGGCGTACTGAGGAGGTTCCCCGCAATCCCACCCGATTCGGCGAAAGAACTGTGCGCACAACTGGCCGTCGGAGCATTCCGCATCGCTGCGACAGGTCGCATCGACACACGTGCCGATCGTCTCGCCACACTGGCACAGCTGGTTCTCGGCGCAATCGGCGTCGGTGACGCAGCCGTACTTGCAGATCAAGGGGCCAATTCCTTGGGTCCCGCAATACCCATAGGGCGCGTCGCTGCATTCGGAGTCGAGCTTGCACGTGCCCGGCCAGTCTTTGGGGCCTGTCTGAGGACGCTCCGCCAGGGTGTTGGGGCAATGGACGGGTCCGGGTCGGTGCACGATGCCGTTGGTGCAGGTTGCCGTGCTCGTATCGACGTCACCTATCATCACCGGTGTCGACACGTCGCAATCCGGATCGACAGACGGCTGGTTCGCGGCCGGATTGGCGTCATCGATCAACGCGGGCATCGACAAGTCGCGGTTCGGATCGACGGACGGACTCGTGCCCGCATCCGATTGCTCTGGCTGCCCGGGGTCGGGTTGCGCGGTTCTAGAGGGTGAAGGCTGCCCCTCGGTGTTGGCGCCGCAGCCGCCGTTGAGGCCCAGACTGCCCATCAGCGCCATCAGCCACAGATCCGTTCGTGTCCTGAGCATGTACCGACTCCTGAGAAAATGCGGGTTAGCGTCCCGAACACATCGCGGAACGGAATTGCAGTGGCACCTGGATTGGTGCAGGCGCTGCAGTTACGCGCTGATGCGCCACGTTTCGTCCGGCGTCGCTCCTACGTCATTCGTGCCGGAACTGTTCGGGACACTAGCACTCGAGTAGCGGCAGGGGCCGCACCGTGCGCGATGACGTGCGCAAAGTGTATTCTCCTCTGTTTACACCTGCGCCCTGCGACTTGGACCGAGCACCCGCCGGCTGCCGTCGGCCCGTTCCACCGTCCTGGTGACGTGGATTGGCGCATGTTTTGGCTCTCACCTCGCTGCGCTTGCCTGCCCGCCCGCTTTGAGCTAGCTCAGCGCCGGAAGGCAAGACCCATGTTCGACAATGTTCAAATCGCTCCCCCCGACCCCATTCTCGGCCTCTCCGAGGCGTTCGCCAAAGACCCGCGTCCCGGCAAGATCAATTTGTCCGTGGGTGTCTTCAAGGATGCGGCCGGAAAGACGCCGGTGCTCGCCGTCGTCAAGGAAGCGGAGCGACGCTTGGTCGAGCACGAGCAAACCAAAGGCTACAAGCCGATCTCCGGCGATCCCGAATATGGCCGGTTGGTGCGTGAGCTGTTGTTCGGCACCGGGCACGAGTTCGTGTCCGGTGGGCGTGCAGTCACTGCCCACACACCCGGTGGGACCGGTGGTTTGCGCGTCGCTGCCGACTACCTGAGCAAACAACACGCAGGCACGACGGTTTGGGTCAGCGATCCGACCTGGGTAAACCACCCTCAGATCTTCGCGGCCGCGGGCTTGCCCCAGCAGACTTACAAGTACTTCGACAAGGCTAACAACGGTTTGGACATCGAGGGAATGTTGGCGTCGCTCGAGAAGGTGGCGCCCGGTGACGTCGTGCTGCTGCACGCGTGTTGCCACAACCCCAGCGGTGTCGATCCCACGGCCGAACAGTGGCAGCGTATCGCCGACGTGTTGGCTCAGCGCGGTGCGGTCCCGCTCGTCGACTTTGCTTATCAGGGCTTCGGCGACGGCATCGAAGAAGACGCCCGAGGGCTGAAGATCCTCGCTTCGAAGCTGAACGAGCTGTTCATCTGCTCTTCGTTTTCGAAGAACTTCGGCCTGTACAACGAGCGCACCGGTGCGGTGACTGTCGTGGCCAAGTCGCCAGCAGTTGCCGACGCCGTGCTCAGCCAGCTGAAGATCTGCATACGCGTCAACTACTCGAACCCTCCCGCGCACGGTGGGTCCATCGTCAGCACGATCTTGGGCGATGCCGAGCTGCGCCAGCGCTGGGAGGGGGAGCTCGCTCAGATGCGCGAACGCATTGCTCAGATGCGTACGGCGTTCGTTCGCGAACTGGCGGCCAAGGGTGTTCAGCGAGATTTCAGCTTCATCGAGCAGCAGAAGGGCATGTTCAGCTTCTCGGGGCTGACCAAGGAGCAGGTCGAGCGCCTTCGGGCTGACCACGCCGTGTACGTCGTGGGCTCGGGGCGAATCAACGTGGCGGGCATGACCGAAACGAACATCGGGCCTCTCGCCGAGGCGATCGCGGCCGTTCTGTAAACTCGATCGGCTAGGCAGATTTCTGCTTTGTCCGGGGCCTTCAATGGATCGTGCAGTCGTGGTGCCAGGGCCTCGAACCCTGGCGCCGCCCATTTCGCGGCCGATTAGCCGAGATTGCGTTTCGCGCGGCGGAGCGCCGTTGGGTCGCCGCGGGAGTCCGTCGAAGGCCGATGCATCCGCGCCTGCGCAAGTAATGCAGGCTAGGCGTTCAAAGTCCGAGGGTCGGAGGCCCACATGGGTGGTTCACTTCCTCGAAAAACGGGATAGATTCGGGCCCATGAATCGGCTCCGTCTCGTTCGTCAGGCAGTTCTTTCCGTCGCGCTGTTAGCCCCACTGGGCGTCGCGGCCTGTGGCCCCGAAGAGCCTCAGGTGGTCAAAGCCAAGGTCGCTGCCGGCGACATGCCCGCCGAGGGCAGCTGGCGCGGGGTCTACTACAGCCAAACCTACGGCTACCTGCACTTGCTCAAAGACGGCAACAACGTGCACGGCAAGTGGCGCACCGCTGCTGGCGACAAGTGGGGCGAGATGCACGGCACGGTCGAAGGCGATCTGTTCCGCTTCGAGTGGGAAGAGAACAAGATCGGGATGTTTGGGCCGAACGCCAAGAGCCACGGCAAGGGCTACTTCAAGTACGTCGTTCCTTCGGAAGACAACGCCGACCACGAGATCCATGGCGAGTGGGGTCTGGGTGAGAACGAGGCGGGGTACACCTGGGAAGCGATCAAGCAGCGCCGGATGGAGCCGGATCCCGATAGCGTGATGCCCGACGAGACTCAGACCGCCGTCGAAGGCGGCGATTGGGACGACCGCAAGAGCGGTAATGCTTCCGGCGCCCCCGCGGACAAGAAGAAGGACGACGAATCGTCGGGCGACCCCACCGAAGACGACTGGGAATAAACCAGTGGGCACCATCGAGCAGGGCGCTTCCGGTCTGCAATTCTGCGAGCCGAGTATCTTCGATCGCGGGACACCAGGGCGTACGGGTGTGTCGCTACCGCCGCTCGACGTGCCGAGCGTCGACGTGGGTGCCGCTCTCGGTCCGTTGAGCCGTGTTCAGCTGGCGCAACTTCCCGAAGTGAGTGAGCCGGAGGCGTTTCGTCACTTCGTCCGTCTGAGCCAGTGGAACTTCTGCATCGACTCTCAGTTTTACCCGCTGGGGTCGTGCACGATGAAATACAACCCCAAGGTCAACGAGTGGGCGGCGCGTCTGCCAGGCATGGCCAACATCCATCCGCTGATGGATGACAGTCTGGTTCAAGGCGCGCTGCAGCTCATGGTGGAGCTCGCTGAGCTGCTCGCTGAAATCGCGGGTATGGACGGCGTGAGTCTGCAACCTGCAGCTGGCGCACAGGGCGAGCTGACCGGGTTGATGATGATGCGCGCCTACCACGTTGCGCAGGGCCGTTCGCCCAAGAAGGTCTTCATCCCCGACAGCGCGCACGGGACCAATCCCGCCAGTTGCGCGCTCAACGGTTTCGAGACCGTCGCGTTCGAAACGCGCGATGGCCGGGTCGATCCGACCGTGCTCGACAGCGCACTGGCGGCAGCCGGAGACGACGTCGCGGGGCTGATGATCACCAACCCCAACACTGTCGGCCTGTACGAAACGGCGATGCCGCAGATCTGCGCGATGATCCACGAGCGCGGTGGTCTGGTCTATGGCGACGGCGCGAACATGAACGCCGTGCTCGGTCGAGCACGTCCCGGTGACGTCGGTGTCGACGTCATGCAGTACAACTTGCACAAGACGTTCACGACGCCCCACGGCGGTGGTGGTCCTGGTTCGGGCCCGGTTGCTTTCAAAGCCAAGCTCGCGCCGTTTCAGCCCACTCCGGTACCCGTGCGGGATGGCGACAAGTACAGACTCGACTACGATCGCCCCCAGAGCATCGGGCGCGTACGCTCCTTCGTCGGCAATTTCGGCATGATGGTGCGTGCGTACACGTACATTCGCGAGCTGGGTCACGAGGGGCTCAAGGCCGTCACCGACATGGCCGTGCTCAACGCGAACTACCTCGCGGCGCGCCTCCAGGCGGAGTTTCCGTTGGCCTTCAATCACGCGGTGATGCACGAAGCGGTGTTCACCGACAAGGCGCTCGAAAGCGAAACTGGGGTCAAGACTCTCGACGTCGCCAAGCGCCTGATCGACTACGGCTACCACCCGCCCACAGTGTACTTTCCCCTCGTCGTTCGCGGCGCGATGATGATCGAGCCGACGGAGACCGAAACCAAAGAGACGATCGACGAGTTCGTCGAGGCGATGATTCGCATCAAGCGCGAAGCGCAAGAGTCTCCAGAGGTCGTCAAGCAAGCGCCTCACAAGACGCGTATCAAGCGTTTGGATGAGGCCCGTGCGGCGCGCAAGCCGCGGCTGCGCTGGACGGCCGAAGCCGCAGACGAATCCTGAAGGGAAGAGCGTTGCGTTCGGTGAGCGGGTCCTGAGCTTCTGAACAGTCGTCTCTGAGCGTCGTGTTGTGCGGCGCCTCCCGCGTGGGCATCACCGTGCGACCGGCGGGTTTCCGGCGCGCGTCGCACCCCGCGTGAGCTGCTCCGATTGGCCGTTAGAACCGCGTGGGATTCGGCTGACTGAGGACAGGCGCGTGGCCTTTCGATATGGTGCCGTCGACCACCATGGCTCTCGAAAACTCTTGGGCACGCTTTGCCGATCGCTACGTCGAATACCCCGAACTGGGCATGGCCATCGACTTCAGTTGCATGGCTTGCGACGACGAATACCTCGACTCCCTGCAAAGCACTCTGGACAACGCCTTTGACGCGATGGCTCAGCTCGAGCAGGGGGCGATCGCCAATCCCGACGAAGAGCGCATGGTCGGGCACTATTGGTTGCGCGCGCCGGAGCTGGCGCCGAATCCGACAATCGCGGCCGACATTCGCAGGGCGCTCGAGGCAGTGAAGGACTTCACTGGCAAGGTCCTGTCCGGAAGCATCAAAGGGTCGGGCGGCGCGTTCGAGAACATGCTCGTGATCGGGATCGGTGGGTCCGCCTTGGGTCCGCAGTTCGTCTCTCACGCGCTGGGGTCCGCCAAACGCACCGGGCTCGCGCCGTTCTTCTTCGACAACACCGATCCGGACGGCATGGACCGCGTCTTGGCCAAGCTCGATGGCCGTCTCGATCGGACCTTGTGTGTCGTGATTTCCAAGTCGGGAGGTACGAAAGAGACGCGCAACGGCATGCTCGAAGCCATGGCCGCCTACGAGCGCGCGGGGTTGTCGTTCGCTGCACACGCCGTGGCGATCACCGGTGAGGGCAGCAACTTGGACAAGGTCGCCACCTCTGCAAGCTGGGTTGCTCGCTTTCCGATGTGGGACTGGGTTGGCGGTCGTACCAGTGAAACGAGCGCCGTTGGATTGCTGCCCGCCGCTCTGGAAGGCATCGACATCGATGGCCTGCTCGCTGGAGCCAAGGCGTGTGACGAGCTGACTCGTCGCCGTGATCGTAAGGGCAACCCGGCAGCGTTGCTTTCCCTGATGTGGTACGCGGCAGGGCTTGGCCGTGGTGAGAAGGCCATGGTCGTGCTGCCCTACAAGGATCGCATCGAGCTGCTGTCGCGCTACCTGCAACAGCTCGTCATGGAGTCGCTGGGCAAGAAGCGCGACCTCGAAGGACGTATCGTCAATCAGGGGCTCGTCGTTTACGGCAACAAGGGGTCGACGGACCAGCACGCTTACGTGCAGCAGCTCGTCGATGGCACTCACAATTTCTTCATCACGTTCATCGAGGTACTCCGCGATCGGCAAGGTTCGTCGATCGAGGTCGAGCCGGGAGTTACCAGCGGCGATTTCCTCACTGGCTTCTTGCTGGGCACCCGTCGCGCCTTGGCGGAACGCAACCGCGAGTCGATCACGTTGACCATCGACGAAGCTACACCGTTTGCCGTTGGCGTGTTGATTGCGTTGTATGAACGCGCGGTGGGGATTTACGCTCAGCTCATCGGCATCAACGCCTACCACCAGCCCGGCGTCGAGGCGGGCAAGGTAGCAGCCCAATCTGCCATCGAGCTGCAAGCGGCGATCTTGGCGCAGCTGGCCAAGGGCGGTGAGTCCAACGCGGTAGACATTGCGGGTGCCATCGGGCGCCCTGACGACGCGGTGACGGTGTTCAAGATCTGTCAGCACTTGTCGCGCAATGGGCGGGCACAACGCGTGGGTGGACAGGGCGCGACCGCGACGTTCCGCGCCGCGAGTTGATCGACGGCTCACCCGGTGCACCAGTGCGCACCGGGCGGCGAGGTGCTCTTTGCGCGGCGGTTTGGTCGGGCCGGCTCTGCCGTTTCACGCTCTTGCGCAGCCCAATTCTCGCATTCCGAGCCAAACGCATTGCCCGGTGCTTGCACTCGAAATCGCGAGCTACTAGCACCAGTGCGCGATAGCCATGGCCGATCTGTTTACCGTTGCGAATCTCGCCAACCTCGGGGTGCTGATCTTTCTCCAGGCCGTTCTCGGCTTCGACAATCTGCTGTACATCTCCATCGAGTCACAAAGGGCGCCGCTGGACCAGCAGGCGAAAGTGCGCCGCTGGGGGATCTTGATCGCGCTGGTACTGCGCGTGTTGTTGCTTGTCGGCGTCGTGCACCTGGTCGATGCTTTCCGTGAGCCGTTCTTTACGATTCACACTGGCGTGTTTGACGGCGCATTCAACTTCTCGACGCTGGTGTTCCTCGTCGGCGGCGTGTTCATCATGTACACGGCCGTCAAAGAGATCTCGCACATGCTCGCGACGGATGAACTCGGTGGGGGTGAAGCCGTGCCTCCGAAGTCGGCCGGGAAGGTCGTCGCGATGATCGTACTGATGAATTTGATCTTCTCGTTCGATTCGATTCTGTCAGCGTTGGCGATCACTCGGGTAATGCCCGTATTGACACTCGCGATCGTCATCTCGGCGTTGCTGATGCTGGTTCTCTCCGACACCGTGTCGGCGTTCTTGAAGAAGAACCGACAGTACGAAGTGCTCGGGCTGTTCATCCTGCTCATCGTCGGTGTGGTGTTGCTGGGTGAAGGTGGTCACGAAGCGCACATGCATCTGTTTGGCTACGCCATCGAGCCGATGTCCAAGGCGACGTTCTACTTCTCCGTTGCCGTGCTCGTGGTCGTCGACGTCCTGCAGTCGAAGTACCAGAAGAAGCTCGCAGCGCGGCGAGTCCAGCCCGGAAGCTAGGAGCCGGGTCGATAGACGGCATCGTCACCAGCACTTCCGGCGACCAAATCGCCGAAGACGTTGTATATGGGAGCTGTCGTGTTGCGACGCGTCAAATCCAAGGTTTGGTCCTCGAGCGTCGCGTTCGCCACGGCCATCGCGTTGTCGTCACCGTTTCTGATTGCGTGCAGCGCGCCCCAGTCACCCGACGTCGTCGTCGGCACGTTCACGATGTTCAACCGAGAATCGTCGTACCTGATCGCGGCGCCCCACGGAGAGTTCGACGAGAACACCAACGAGATCACCTACGACTTCTGCGAGCGTGTTCGCTGGGACTGCCTGGTCGCGGAAGGCTTTCGGCGGGGGCCCGCTCGCATCAACGTCAACCGCCCCACCGCCGGCACTCAGCTGGCAGAGGCCCGCTTCACCGATAGCGCGGCGCTCGTCTATACGAAGTATGTTCGCCGCATCCGACGGCTCTCCCCGCGTGTGATCTTCTACGTCGAGATCCACGGGCACCGGCGTTCGTCGTTGGGCGACACCATCGACGTTGCGACGATTGGTGTCTCGCCTTCCCAGGCGCAGTTCATTCAGCAGGAGTTTAGACGTGGGCTCGCGGAGCGAGGGATGGGGCACTTCAACGTGCGTCTCGATGTGCTCGAGTCGATTCGTTACAAGGCTACTCACGCGCGTAGGTTTGGTGTGCTGTCTTTCCTCAGCCCCGCGCTCCACATCGAATTACCGCCGTCCGCGCGTCGTCAACACCGGCGCGAGGTCGTCGATACTCTAGTCGAAGTGCTGCCTCTGATCGCGCATCAGGCTTTCCCCTTTCAGTATCTCGAGCCTCGTTGAAGATGACGCGTGTTCAGTTTCGAGGCGCGACGCGCTTGCAGAAGATCAGCTTGCCGTCCTGCGGGGCGTAGAAGTCTTCGAGGAACGCCACGCGCTCGTACCCGGCGCGCTCGTAGAACCGATGGGTCGGCGCGTATTGTGCACGGCTTGCGGTGTCGATGTAGATGCGTTCTCCTCCGAGGGTTCGAATCCGCCGTTCCACCTCTTTCAGGAGTCCAAGGCCGATCCCCTGGCGCTGCGCGGCGGGGTCAACGACGATCCAGTACACGTCGAAGCTCGACTGGGTTGCGGGGATAGAGCCGAAGCAGACGTACCCGACGCAGTGAGGCGTCGCGCCTTCGTTGCGCTCCGCGAACGAAAACTCGTAGCCACTGGCGACGCCCGTCGCCAGTGCTTCCTCGACCAGACCGCGCGCGATGTCGACCTCTTCTTCACTGAAGAAGCCGGTTGCTGCGGTGAGCGTCGCGACGATTTCGCGATCCGTGTCGCGTACTTGATCTCGAAACTGAATCATGATGCTGCGATGGCTGCGATCAAGCCGCGGAAGAAGTGGGTTGCGCAGGGGCCCAGACTGCGGCTTTGGTAGCCTCCCTCCTGTACGACTGCAGTGGGCAGGTTCAGCGCGCCGATCATCGTTCCGTTGCGCTCGAAGTCGTCGTAGGACAGCGACCAACTGCCGGTTGGATCACCCTTGGCGGTGTCGAAGCCCAGTGCCACGACCAGGAATTTCGGACCAAACGCTGTCAGGTGTTCGAGCGCTCGCTTCAGGGCTTTGCGATGTCGGGCGCCGTCGCTGCGCTCCGCAAGTGGGATGTTGAAGTTGTACCCTTCCCCGTTGCCACTGCCGGTCTCGTCTTCGAACCCGGAGAAGTACGGGTATGCGAAGTTGGGGTGACCGTGGATCGATATGGTCAAGACGTCATTGCGCTCGTAGAAGATGTCTTGTTGCCCGTTGCCATGGTGGTAGTCGATGTCGAGGATTGCGACTCGCCCCAGTCGACTCAACCGGTGAGCCGCGACCGCGACGTTGTTGAAGTAGCAGAAACCGCCGTAGCTGCGCCGTTCGGCGTGGTGTCCCGGGGGCCGCACCAACGCATAAGCCAGCCGGTCTCCAGCGATCAAGCACTCGGCGGCGGTGAGCGCGCAATCGACGGCGGCACGTGCGGCGAGAAAGGCGTTCTTGTTGAGGGGAGTGAACGTGTCGATGCAATAGTAACCGGCTCGAACCGCGAGCTCTTGGGGCTGCTTGGCTGCATTGCGGATCGGGAAGACGTACGGGTAGATGGATTTGCCCTCCGGGACGCTGGCGCAGGCGCGTTGCAGGTATCGTACGAAGTCTTTGTCGTGAACGGCAGTGATGTGTTCCGCCCCGTGCGAGCGCGCTGCGACGCGACGGAACCAACCGTGCTGTTCGAGCCCCCTGAGGATCGAGCGAACTCGGACCGGAGCTTCGACGTAGCCCCGTTCCTTGACGTGGTGAATGTCGTGCTTCTCGTTCACGACGATCGGGTACGCGGCGCGCCAGCGCGGTGGACTGACCTTGACGTCGCCTTTGCGTTCCGGGCTCGGATACTGGGGAGCCCTGAGCTCCACCGGGTCGCGCTTGATCGAGGCGACCACGGCTTCGACGTAGTCGGGAGGACAGAGGTAACTGTATTTGCGTTCGAGCACGGCTCGTACCACCGCTTTGACGTGCGCTTTGCGCAACGCGTGGTCCGAACCGAGCGTGTCGCAAACCAGGTGCGGCATGCATCGATCTTCTGGATTGACCGGGCGCTCGTAGTCCGTTCCGACGATCGGTCGCGCCCCCCAACGTTCGTAGAAGCGCAACCGGGCGCGGTTTTCCTTGGTCACTGCAGGATCGGCGCAGGCGCCCGGCGCGTCGGGCAAGCATTCGAAGAATAGCCCTCGGACTCCCGTCGCCCGTGCGTCCTCGCGCACCCGTTCATACAACGCAGCCCCAATACCTCCCCAACCCTTTGCGTCGGCCGCGATGAAGTCGAGGTAGTGGAAGCGGAGAGTCGGCTCGCGGAGGACCAGCGCGAACCCCTCGATATCCGGCAAGCGAGGTCGCTCGGCGACGTAGAGGACCGCTGAGAAGCGCTGGAGGAACGGATTGGAGAGCTTCTCTGGCAGGCCGTCGATTTCCTCGTCGCGCAGCGCCGAGAAGCGTTCGCGAAGCAGCCGTTGTACGGCTGCGATGGCTGCCTTGTTTGCCGCCAGATCCGCGTCGTGAATGCGGCGAATCAAGAACAAGGCCGGACTCCTTCGGTTGAACGCGGCGTGTGACTCGTCGACCTGCTTGTTCGCTGGGACTTCTGCAACGCGCGATCGACGATGCGCTCGATGGCCGATTCGAAGGGAATCCCTGCTTGGTCCAGCGCTGCACCGAACCCTGCGTCGGGAGTGAGGCACGGGTTCGCATTCACTTCCAGCACGACTACGCGATCTCCTGCGACGCGAAAGTCGACGCGTGCGTAGCCATCGAGTTCGAAGCACTGCCAGCACTCGGTCGCCAGACGACCCAATCTGCGCTCCAGGTTTGGGGCTGTGGTGCCGAAGCGACGTCGAGTTTGACGGTACTCGAAGGAATCGGTGTCCCACTTGGCGGCGTAGTCGACGATCTTCGGTCGTCCGTCGGCGAAGTCCTCGAAGACGATTTCTGCAATGGGCAGCACTTCCGGGCCTGAGTCGCTCTGCAGTAGGCCGACGTTGAACTCTCGCCCGTCGACGTATTCTTCCGCAAAGAACCGACCCCCGAACCGTTCTCCGCGAGCTTGGAGTTCGTCGGCGACCCGGGAAGCACACACTACGGAGCCCGCGTCCAATCCGCGGGAGGCGTGTTCCCATACCGATTTGACGATGAAGTCGTGAGGCGCGTCAGGCTCGAAGTCGCGTGCCAAGTCAACCCCCGCAGCTCTGAGGCAGCGACGGGCCGCGAGTTTGTTCGAGGTCGCAAAGAGGGCTTCGGCGCTCGCTCCAGTGTACGGCAATCCGAGGCAGTCCATGAGCGCAGGCACCACAGCGACCAACTCACCCCGGTCTGCCAGACACTCGACCAGGTTGAAGACGACATCCGGGGAGCGCGCGCGCAATTGCTCGCGCACACGCTCCAGATCCAATCCGCAGGGCAGCACATCGACGTGTGCGCCCCGTGACTGCAGGGCGGCACGCACGGCGCCGACTTGATCCAACACGTCGAGCTCATCGGCGCTCGTCTTGCCGCTCAGCGCTTGGTGGCAGATGGTGACCTTCATGTTGCCCACGTTCAGCGGACCCGCCGTAGAGCACTGTTGGTGATCTCGACGATGATGTCTCGATAGTCGAGTCGTTGGAGACGCGCCAGAATCGCCAGATCGGAAATCTCGGGGTTGAGCCCAGCGAGGGGATTGGCCTCGATGAACGACGGGCGGCCCGTCTCGTCACTGCGTACATCGACGCGACCGCCGTCACGACATCCGAGCGCGCGATAGGCACGAAGCGCGACGTCGACGGCCAGCTGCGCTTCGTCGTCGTCCGCGATCGCGTAACGTACGCGCCCTTCGAAATGCTGCTTGTTGTCGTACGAGTAGACTCCCTGATCGGCATCGCTTTCGAGGTGCACCTCCAACGCTCCGAGCGCGCGTGCGGAGGGCCCGGTGCCCAGAACCCCGACGGTGAACTCCCTGCCCGGAAGGTAACGTTCGACGAGCACCGGTTGCCGGTATTGTTGCAGCAGCATCTCGCAGGTCAGCAGCAACTCGTCGCGGTTGGCGACCAGTGATGCGTTGGTTACCCCGCGGCTCGTGCCTTCGGCCAGGGGTTTGGCAAACAGCGGGAATGGCAGGTCGATCTGATTGGCACTCGCCAGATCCTCGACGACCGAAAAGTCGGCCGTGGGGATCCCGCGGGCCTGCACGACGTGCTTCGCCAAACGCTTGTCGAGGCATACGGCCAGCACCAGGGGATCGGAGAAGGTGTACTCGATGCCGACAACGTCCAACATCGCCGGTACCTGCGATTCACGCGCATTGCCGCGCGCGCCTTCAGCGATGTTGAACACGAGGTCCCAACGTTCGGCCGCCGCGAGGCGACTGATCAGGGAGCGGGCGCTGCCGATCCGTGTCGTCGAGTGCCCGGCATCTCGCAATACTCGTTCAATCGCATCGATGGTGTCGATGCGGTCGAATTCGGCGACCTGTTCTTGCGAGAACCCCTGTTCGAGGTACTCGTCCTTTAGGTCGTAGGTAATTCCGATGCGCATGGTGGTTTCACCAGCATGGACGGTCGGGAAGCGCGCACGCCGCGACGCTTCGCGGCGCTCACCTCCCGATGCCGCTCACGCGCCAGTGACGACTGGTAGACGCATCGGGCGCATGCCGGTGGATGCGTGAGCCTCTGGATCGGGGTAGCGATACTGCTCGCGTGCGAAGTTCTCGAGAACGATGTCGTCACCATCTCGACCCAGCACGTACTGGTGTTGCAACGGTATCTTTCCGCCCCCGCCAGGCGCATCCACGACGTAGGTCCACACCCCGTAGCCCGTCGTGTGGCCGCGCAACCCTCGCACCAGTTCCACGCCTTGCTCGATGGTCGTGCGAAAGTGAGCCGAGCCACTGATCGGGTCGCACTGATACAGATAGTATGGACGCACGCGCATGAGCAGCAGGCGGTGGGTGAGCTCACGAAGGGTGTCGACGTCATCGTTGACGCCCTTGAGCAAGACCGCCTGAGCGCCCAACGGGACTCCAGCGTCGGCGAGCCGTGCGCAAGCCGCGAACGATTCGGGGGTACACTCGTCGGGATGAACGAAGTGGACACTCATCCAAACCGGGTGGTGCTTCTTCAGCACATCGATGAGCTGTGGAGTGATCCGCTGGGGGAGCACCGCGGGCATCTTCGTGCCGATACGGATGAACTCGACGTGGGGGATCTCCCTCAACCGGGTCAGAATCCAGTCGAGCTTGTCGTCTTTCAGGCTCAACGGGTCACCACCGGACAGCAACACGTCGCGGATCGAGGGGGTGCGGCGAATGTACTCGAATGCTCGCTCCAGTCGCGCCTGGCTCGCGTTGAGCTCGCCGTTGCCCACGACGCGAGAGCGGGTGCAGTAGCGGCAGTACGTCGTGCAGTAGTCTAGGGCCAGTAGTAGGACCCGGTCCGGGTAGCGATGCACGAGTCCGGGCACGGGGCTGTGCGAGTCCTCCCCCAAAGGGTCGTCTGCCTCGCCTGGTAGGCGTACGAACTCGTGCAGCGTCGGGATGACTGTTCGTCGCAGTCCCTGCGTAGGATCGTCCGGGCTGAGCAGACTCATGTAGTACGGGGTGATGGCCACTGGCAGCATCGAGCCCCCGCGTTCGATACCCGCCCGCTCAGACGACGAAAGCTCGATGACCTGTTCCAGATCAGCGAGCTTTCGATAGCGATGCGCCGCTTGCCACCGCCAATCCCCCCATTCTTCGTCGGACACCGAAGGAAAGTGCCTTGCCCTGAACGATTCCGACTTTGGACTTCGACTGCTTTGCATTTGGCGCAGTCGGGGCATGCATTGAAACTTGGCAGAGTCTGGAGGTTGGTCGTCGTCCAATTCTGCTAGTGCTTCCTCACCACCGCCGCCTTCACGAGACACCACTGGTTGCATCAAACGTCCTTTCGCGACCCATACTGCGTGGGTCGACTTCCTTTTCCGGCGAACCCTGAGACCACTCTGAAATGGTGTCAATCGAAGACGATGGCACGCCGTTCGATTTCTGGAAGGCTGGGTGGGGTGTGTTGTCTCCAGTCAACACTCTGCTGGGGCGTGACGCCTCGGGACGTGCTCCGTCGAAGGGCGAAGTGGGACGGAGTGAGTCGACGGCGCGTCAAAATTGACACGCCAGGCGTCAGCTGCCGATCAACGCCGGCACGCGTCGGCGCCCGAACGCCAACTTCCCTGCGTTTACTTAGAACCGACCCTGACAGCTCGCTGGTAACCGTTGCCCGACGGCTACGCCTGCTTCACGAGCTGGTCGATCTCTTTGATGACGTAGCCGGTCACGTCGATGTGGTCTTTGATCAGTTGGTCACGGGCGCGCTGTGACCCCGCCACGTCCGGGGGCGCTTCGAGCCAGTGGTACAGCCGCTTGAGCGCGCTGCGGGAGTCCGAGTGCGTCGAGACCAGTCCGTAGCGTCGATGCATGTCGTCGAGGTACCCCCGCGACGTCGAGTTGACGTAGATGCTCGGCACTCCGAGGCAGGCGGCTTCCGCTGCGGTCGACGCGCCTTCGGTGACGACAAAACGAGCGAAGGCCAGCGCATCGTGGAACTCGTCGGGAGCGACGGGCAACCGATGCTCCGCCCAGCGTTCGGCGATGCGCCCCCCTTCGGGCACAATCCACACCTTGTACTTCGAAAGGGCGCTGCCCATCAATTCGTCGAGGGCATCGCCAAACCCACTTTGGCCAATGTCATGAAGGGTGTCCCACGCCGAGGCGCGGATGACCAGGTAGCCGTGCTCTTCGACTCCGAGTTTGTCGAGCACGGCGCGGTTGGGCGCAAACCGCTTGGGGTGCAGGAATGCCAGTTCGTGATACCCCGCGTAGCGACGCTGTTTCGGCCCGAGATCCTTCCAGAAGCACTCCGGCGTGTAGATGCGTGTGGCGAACGGATGAGCGATGCTGTGGTTGAAGTGCTGAAACTCGCTATCGGTGAATACGACGTTCGGTACGCCCTTGAGCCGCGCCGACTGCGTGTAGCTGCCCATCAAGCTGAGCACGACGTCGGGTCGAAAGGACAGTACCTGTTTGCCCAGCTGTAGCTGGCGCTGAAGCATCTCTCTGAGCGGAAAGCGGTTGCTGCCTTTGACGGAACTGACGATCTCGTGAGGGATGTAATCGTAGGCGGCTAACAGTTGCCGCATGACGTCTCGGTCCCGCCCGATGAGTCGGACCTCGTCTCCGCGTCGCGTCCACTCCTTGATCGCGTTCTTGAAGAAGTGAATGTGGGCGGGGTGATGGGCTTCGATCAGCAGGCGCATCGGGTCGGCGCAGTCAAGTAAAAGGCGAGAGCTATTGCAAGTCTCTGGGTACGGCCCTAGCCAGGACGTGTGTATACTCCGGCCATGACAGCCAACGGGCACCCCGAATTCGGCAGCCGAGAACTATTGCCAGATCTCGAAGCGCGGGCGTACTTGAACTTCGCAGCCATCGCGCCGTTGTGCGCGCCGGTGGTCGCCGCGATCGAGGAGGCAGTCCGCGACTACGCGCGCTCTGGCGTCGTTGCGTTTCCTCGCTGGGAGGCCCGACGGGAGCAGTTGCGTCGCGACTTTGCGACGTTGATTGGCGCTCAGCCGAACGAGATCGCTCTTGGTTGGAACACGTCGCGTGGAGTTTCCGACATCGCGTTGAGCTTGCCCTGGAAGACCGGCGACCGGGTCTTGCTGTTCACTGGAGAGTTCCCCGCGAACGTCAGCCCCTGGCAGCGGGCCGCTGAGTTGTTCGGCCTCTCGATCGTGTTCCACGACGCCAGTAGTTACTTTGGCGACGCCGGGCTGCAGCGCCTGGAAGACGAGCTGAAGCGAGGGCTCCGGCTGGTTGCCGTCAGCACGGTGCAGTTTCAGACCGGATTGCGCATGCCATTGTCCCAGATGGGCGCGTTGTGTCGGCGTCACGGCGCCGAGTTGTTCGTCGATGCCATTCAGGCGTGCGGCGCCGTTCCGGTCGATGTCGTCGAGGCTGGCGTCGACTACTTGGCGACCGGGGGCCACAAGTGGCTGCTCGGCAGTGAAGGGGCCGGTTTTCTGTATGTCCGTGACGATTGTGCAAAGCGGTTGCGCCCCTATACGAGCGGCTGGCTCAGTCACGAAGATGCGGCGGCTTTCCTTTTTCGGGGCGCTGGCCATCTGCGCTACGACCGACCTCTGGTGCAGGGAGCCGATGTCTTCCATGCAGGAACCGCCAATCTGCTCGGTCTCGCCGCGCTGGGGGCTTCGGTCCCCCTGCTTCTCGAACTGGGCCCCCAACGTATCCACGAACACGTCAACGCGTACCTGGACGCGCTCGAACCCGGCCTGATCGAGCGCGGTTTCGAGAGTCTGCGTTCTGCAGACCCCGCAAGGCGGTCCTGCATCCTGAGTGTGAAACCCCCGATGGGTCTGGACGCACCCCGGGTCGCTGCGGCCCTGAGAGCTGAACAAGTCATCACTGGAACGCCGGACGGGTACCTGCGTTTTGCGCCGCATTTCTTCAATGCCCTGGCGGAGGTCCCGCTGGTACTGGAAAGCGTCGACCGGGTTCTGGACGGTCTGCACCGGGCCGTATGAGCGCGCGGGCCGCGCGCCCGGGGCGTGGCCCTTGGCAATTGACACACCGCCGATTTTCCGATTATCGCAGCCACCCTGCGGCACCCAAACCCCTGAAAATTTGTGGTGCCAGCTCGACAGCGAGCTGAACGAGAACGGATACGATTCGCATGACCGACCTTTCCAAATATCGCAACATCGGCATCTTCGCGCACGTCGATGCCGGCAAGACCACCACGACCGAGCGTATCCTCAAGCTCACTGGCAAGATCCACAAGATCGGTGAGGTTCACGATGGCGCCGCAACCACCGACTTCATGGAGCAGGAGCAGGAGCGTGGCATCACGATTCAGTCCGCTGCTACCACGTGTTTCTGGAAGGGTTACCGCTTCAACATCATCGACACCCCCGGACACGTCGACTTCACGATTGAGGTCTACCGTTCGCTGAAGGTACTCGACGGTGGCGTCGGGGTGTTCTGTGGCTCCGGCGGTGTCGAGCCCCAGTCGGAAACCAACTGGCGTTACGCCAACGAATCGCGAGTTGCGCGCATCATCTACGTCAACAAGCTCGACCGTCTCGGCGCCGATTTCTACCGCGTCGTCAACCAGGTCAAGACCGTGTTGGCGGCCAAGCCGCTCGTCATGGTTCTGCCAATCGGCACCGAGAGCGACTTCGTCGGCGTTGTCGACTTGTTGGAGCGCAAGGCGTACGTCTGGGACGATTCCGGCTTGCCCGAGAATTTCGAAGTCAAGGACGTGCCTGCCGACATGGTGGACGACGTCGAGAAGTACCGTGCGGAGTTGATCGAGACCGCCGTCGAAATGGACGACGACCTGATGGGCGCTTACTTGGAAGGCACCGAGCCATCGATCGCCGATCTCAAGCGCTGCATTCGCAAGGGCACCATCGAGCTGAAGTTCTTCCCAACCTTCTGCGGCTCGTCCTTCAAGAACAAGGGCGTCCAGCAGGTGCTCGATGGAGTCGTCGATTACCTGCCCGATCCCACCGAGGTTCCGCCGCAGCCCGAGGTCGACCTCGAAGGCAACGAGACCGGAGAGTTCGCGACGGTCGATCCGACCAAGCCAGTTCGTGCGTTGGCGTTCAAGATCATGGACGATCGCTTCGGCGCGCTGACGTTTACCCGCATCTACTCGGGTACGATCAACAAGGGCGATACCTTGCTCAACACGTTCACCGGCAAGACCGAGCGCATCGGACGCATGGTGGAGATGCATGCCAACGATCGCACGATGGTCGAGACCGCCCAAGCCGGCGACATCGTCGCCATCGTCGGTCTGAAGAACGTCCGCACCGGTCACACGCTGGCCGACGAGAAGAACCCGGCGACGCTCGAGCCGATGGTGTTCCCGGCTCCGGTCATCTCCGTGTCCGTGACGCCGAAGGACAAGGCCAACAGTGAGAAGCTGAGCACGGCTCTCGGCAAGATGGTTGCCGAAGACCCGTCGTTCCACGTCGAGGTCGACCAGGAGTCGGGCGAGACGATCCTCAAGGGCATGGGCGAGTTGCACCTGGACATCAAGGTCGACATCCTCAAGCGCACCCACGGCGTCGAAGCCAAGGTGGGCGAGCCCCGCGTGGCTTACCGGGAGACGATCACCAAGACCGTCAGTGACGAATACACCCACAAGAAGCAGACGGGCGGTTCCGGCCAGTACGCGAAGATCAACTACACGATCGAGCCCCAGGAAGCTGGCACCGGGTTCGTCTTCGAGTCTGCCATCGTCGGTGGCAACGTACCCAAGGAGTTCATTCCTTCAGTCGAGAAGGGTTTCAAGATGATGATGGACAAGGGGCCGCTCGTCGGGTTCCCCTTGCTCGACTTCAAGGTCACCCTGACCGACGGTGGGTTCCACGCAGTCGACTCGTCGCAGATGGCATTCGAAACGGCGGCCAAGGCTGCCTACCGCCAAACCATGCCCAAGGCGGGTCCCGAACTGCTCGAGCCGATCATGAAGGTCGACGTGTTCGTCCCTGACGCCAACGTTGGCGACGTGATCGGCGACCTGAACCGTCGGCGCGGTATGATCAAGAGTCAGGAACCGACACCGACCAACGTGCGCATCAAGGCGGACGTTCCGCTCGGCGAGATGTTCGGCTACATCGGAGACCTGCGTTCGAATACCGCCGGTCGTGGTCAGTTCTCGATGGAGTTCAGCCACTACGCGTCGGTGCCCAAGGCCGTTCTCGAGAAGGTCAAGGAGCAGGTCAAGGAGCGCGAAGCAGCGCTCAAGTGAGCTGTGGCCGCGTGCACCTGTCTGGGTGCACGTGTTGACCAGCTGCGAGAAGCAACGATGGGCGCCGCGAGGGCGCCCATCGTCGTCATGGATCCCGACCGACTACTTCGGGTTATTGTCGCTTGGTGACGACTGCGCGGGGTTAGCCCCTCTGATCGATGTCGAGCTCGAGTTGGAGCAGATCGGCGATGGTTTGGCGGCGGCGAATCAACTGCACCTTGCCGCCATCGATCAACACCTCGGGTACCAATGGTCGCGAATTGTAGTTGCTGGACATGCTGGCGCCGTACGCGCCCGCGTCGTGAAAAACCAGGAGATCGCCCACCTCGGCTTCAGGTAGCGGTCGTGGATCGAGCTCGCTCGAGCTCGTCTGAGTGAAGACGTCGCCCGACTCGCACAGGGGCCCGGCGACGACCGTGGGGCGCGTCGCTCGCGGTGCGCCGTCTTGGGGTAGCAGCGTGATTTCGTGATAGGCGCCGTACATCGAAGCGCGCATCAGATCGTTGAACCCCGCGTCGACCAACGTGAAGTGGTTGCCGCCCATGCTCTTGGTGGCGCGCACTTCGGTGACCAGCACTCCTGCAGGCCCCGCCAAATAGCGCCCGGGTTCGAGTTCCAGGCTCACGGGGTGCTCCAGGTACACTTCGAGCCGCTGGCGAGCCGCGTGCCAGCGCTCGAAGTATGCCTGCGGGTCGATGTTGGACTCGTGGGAGCGGTAGGGGATGGATAGACCACCGCCCCCCGAAATGGCGCGCACGTCGCGCCCCGAATCCACCACCATGTTTACCATGGCGTCGCACACGCGCTCGAGGTGCGTCATGTCCGCGCCAGATCCGATGTGCATGTGGAAGCCGACGAGATCCAACCCGAAGTGGTCGACTACCCGCAGCGCGTCGGGCAGTTGCTCGTGCCAGATCCCGTGTTTGCTCGACTCGCCGCCGGTGTTTGTTTTCTTGCTGTGACCGGAGCCGAACCCGGGGTTCATCCGCAGCCAAACAGCGTGCCCGGGCGATCGCGTGCCCAATTGAGCGAGCATGTCGATTGATCCCGCATTCATCGGGACCTTGGTCTCGACGAGTCGATCGAGTGCGTCCTTCGTCAGGACGTCCGCCGTGTAAACGATTTGGGCCGGATCCTGACCCGGCTCGAAGCCGGCGCGTACGGCTCGCTCCAGCTCCCCCAAGGACACACAATCGACCAACGCACCCGCTTCGCGCAGCACTCGCAGCACGTGGACGTTGGAGCAGGCCTTTTGGGCGAACCGCACGTGGTCGAAACGTTTCAACTTCTCGAGTTGGGCCCGCAGCGTGTCTGCGTCGTAGACGTACACAGGAGTGCCGAACTGCTCGGCGATCTGTCGCAACGTCGCTGGGGTAAACAAGGGGGCTTTTTCGGACGGAACGGCCACGGGACGGCAGGCGTAGCACTGTCTGCGTCTGGAAAAAACAGTCAGACCAACTCGTGCGTCCGTTGTGTGTCCCTTTCCGTCCGCGGCGGTCCGATAGTCCTGTGGTGGCTGGGAGTTCGACGGATGAGGCAGGCGGGAATCTCACCGGTCGGTCCCGACTGGCGCTATGCTCGCCGCGGGTTGGACGATGGGTATTGCTGCGCGCATACGGGGCCTCGTACTCGTGGCTGTTTCTTTGACGGCGGGGGTGATCTTCGTCGTCGTGTTCTGGGGCTACGGTACAGTCGTCAACCACGTGCGAGAGGCGGGGCTGCGTCGGGAGGTCGAACTCGAGGGGTCGCGCATTCAGTACCGTTTTCAGTCGTTGAAGAACGACGTTGCTCTGGTGGGCTCGCTGCCTCAGCTCGCGACGATGCAAACGGCCACGGACGATGTGACGCAGCAACGAGCGAAGGATGATATCGCGATCGTGCTCACCCAGCTACTGAAGCGCAATCCCACTTACACCCAAGCGCGGGTGCTGTCGGGCACTAGTGACGCGCACGAGTTGGTGAGGGTTCAGCGTTCGAATGGCGGTGTGCTGCGCGTCGTCGAGGAAGAGTTGCAGGACAAAGGGGACCGAGACTACATCCAACTGGCGAGGCAGCGCGGGCCAGGCGAGGTCGTGCTGTCCGACATCACGCTCAACCGGGAGCGGGGCAAGGTCGAGGTTCCCCACCAGCCTACGGTTCGAGCCGTGTTTGGTGTGTTGGGCACAACGGGGGAAGTCACGGCGTTTGCCGTGATCAATCAGGCCTTCGACGAAGCTGTCCAATCGGTTGTCGCCGGGGTCGATGAACAGTTCTCCACTTTCATCGTCAACCACAACTCCGACTATTTGGTGCATCCAGATCCTGCGAAGACCTTCGGGTTCGATCTCGGACGTCGATTCCGAGCGGTGGACGACATGGGCGAGTCCTGGCCAGATTGGACGAGTTCGAGCGTCGCCGGACCGTCGTGTTGGCAGCAGCACGGGGCCGTGAGCTGTTTCGAGCGTGTCGAGCTGTTCGACCCTCCAGACTCACGTTTCGTCGTGTTCGGGATCTCCAGCGCCGACGCACCGATCGCCAGCCGACTCGATCGTCTCGCACTTCAGGCCGCCGGATTGGGATTGCTGTTGTCCGTTCTGGGCTTCGCGATCGCCTGGCGCCTGGCGGGCAGATTGACGCGCCCGCTGGCTGCCATTGCAACCGAGGCTGCGCGAGTCGAACGTGGCGCAGTCGACGTTCAGCTTCCCGTCGACAGATCCGACGAGATCGGAGTCCTGTCGCGAAGCCTTTCAGTCATGTTGGAGAGTCTGAGGACGAAGGAACGCGAGCTGAATTCGACCAACGAAGAGCTCCAGCGAATCAATGAAGCGCTCGAACAGTTCGCACACGCCGCGTCGCACGACTTGCGTGAACCTGCGACGCGGATTGCAGCGTTCGCCGAGTTGATTGAACGGTTGGAAGACAAACATCTGTCTGAGCAGGGGAAAGACTGGCTGCGTCGCATGGGGCAGACGGCCCGAGCGCTGCTGAGCCAAGTCACCGATTTTCGTATCCTGACGGGGATCTCCGATGGGCAGGTTCATTGGGAAACCGTAGACGTTCCGGCGCTCTTTGAAGCCGCAAACGCCCAATGGGATTCCGCGGCCGCACGGGTCGAGCTGATTGTCGACGGCGACCCACCCCGAGCGGTGCGTGCATGCAAGTCACTGATAGAGGCAATGTTTCGGGTGGTTGTCGAGCAGGCCGTTCAGGATTGTCAATCCGATCACCTCCGCTTGAAACTGGAGTTCGATGACGTCGAGCGAGCGCGGGCTTGGGTGATTCGCGACCTCTCCGGTACCCACGCGTTGAGCCGAAGTAGCGGTATTCGCATGACGCTATTCGAACGTATCGTCGTATTTCACGGCGGTTCCGTTCGCCGGGGTGAGGACTCGGGTGGCGTGTGGATTCGCTTTTCGCTACAGTCCAGTCATTCTCATGACGCCGGTAGTCAAGCTGAACTCGACGGAAGCGATCCTGATGCTCGATGATAGCCAAGAGGACTTGATCATTGCAGAGCAATGCCTCCAGATGAGCGGTCTGAGCAATCCGTTTCTCGCATTTACGCGAGCGAGCGAGCTGATGGCGTATTTCGATGGCGTTCGTGACGGGACGAATCCCATGCCCGCGTTGCTATTGCTCGATCTGAACATGCCCGACATGTCTGGTTTCGACGTCCTGCAGGCGTTGCGCGCGGACGAGTGCTTCAAGGACGTCCCGGTGATCCTCGCGCTGACCAACTCCGATAGAATCAGCGATCGCGAGCGCGTGTTGAGCCTGCAGGCGGACGGCTTTCATACGAAAGATGGCGACATCAAGGCGTATGTTCGGTTCTTTCAGTCCCTCGCAGCGTGAAAGCTCCGCCCCACGCGCGCTCGAATCCGCGCTCCCAGTGAAGAGGCTCCCGGGGGGGGCGAGGCTTTCCGCGTCGGGCAAGGGGTTCTGAGGCTATCTCGGAGCCGGCCCTCAGGGCACCTGCAGAAAGACCGCAAACATCAGCCGGTCTTCGGTGACGGCGTCGACCTTGCCTTGCACCTGCATCCGAACCTTCAGTTTGGCTCCGTCTTGAAGGACGAGTTCGCGGATCGCCGTGAACGGGATCTCGAGACCGGTCTTGAGCAGTTGCAAGGCCTCTATTGCCGCTTCGCGTGAGGTGGACCCGAACATCTCGAGCGCTGTCGATAGCGGAATCCGTTCGGCATCGCCGAGCCGTAGTAACGTGCGGGCGCCGCCGGAGAAGTGGACTACTTCGTTGGTCAGGTCGAGGATCGCGTGTCCCGAGCCGCAGATGTCTTCCGCCATCTGGTGCGCTCGCGTCAAACGCGCGAGTTCGGAAACCGCCCGTTTCAGATCCGTCACGTCGTGCATGGAGATGATCACGCCACGCCGGGTGGCGTGCGGCACGTCGAACACGCGTAGTCGAATCGTCCACCACGTACCCTCGGTGCTCAGCACGTCCGTGACCATCGGTTCACCCGTTGCGAGCACGGTCGAGGCATGTGTGGACATCTCCGGGTAGCGGGCGTGCGGCGCGATTTCACTCAGCGGGCGCCCCACATCCTCATTGCGCACTGGCAGCAATCGCCGCGCAGTCTCGTTGAAGCGCCGAATCGTCAACTGTTCATCCAGAAAGAGCACTCCGGCGTCGGTCGCTCGCAGCACGTTCTCGAGGTCGTCGTTGAGTTCTTCCAGTTCCCCGATCTTCTGCTGATACTCGGAATTGACCGTGTACAGCTCCTCGTTGACGCTTTGGAGCTCCTCGTTCGTGCTTTGAAGTTCCTCGTTGGAGGCCGTCAATTCCTCATTGGTCGCTTGCAGCTCTTCGTTGGCCGCCTCGAGATCTTGCACGGCCGATTGGAGATTTTCACGGGCGACGATGAGCTCATCTTCGAGTTCCTTCAGGCGCTGGCGCGTTACCTCCTCGATGTTGGCACCGATGCTGGTGGTGACACAAGGCCCCGTGACGTCTTCAAAAAAAACGAGCAGCCCCGCTCCGCCAGCGAGCGCGTCCTCGAATGGCACGATACGTATCGAGATCGACTTCTGTGCGGGGTGCTTCCCGAGGGGAACCTCGGGTATTCGAATTTCTTCGTTTCGGTTCAGCGCCTTTCGACCCGCGGTGTTCAGCAAGATGCTCACTGATTGTGGGACCATACGCAGCAGGTTTACAGTTAGTCGACCAGGCGGAATGTGCACGATTTCCGAGACGTCACCAAACACCTGTAACAACTCGAAATGGCCGTCGACGGCGACTCCCGGGGGCACGTAGCGTTTGAGGGCGGCCTCGTAGAGCACCTCGCTGGCACGGGAGAGGGTAGGCCTCAGTCCGTCGTTGACTTCCGAAAGTCGACGTTCACGCAGTTGGCTGCCGACCAAGGCGCGCTCCAAACTGGGAGTACCACGAGCGACGTACGCGTTGCCTTTCCCGTGAAGCGAACGAAACTGCGGGTTCGCGTCCCCGACGGATTCACTCGAGCCGAGAAACAGGTATGCGTTTTCCTTCAACGCGACTCTGAATCTAGCGATGACTCGGCGCTGAGCCTCGAGTTTGAGATAGATCAGCAGGTTCCTGCAACAAAGCAGATCGAGCTGAGTGAACGGCGGATCCGTGAGAACGTCATGAGGGGCAAACGTAATCGCATCGCGCAGGACGCGTTTGACGACCGCAATTTCTCCCCGCGTATCGAAGTAGCGCTCGCGTAAGGCCGTCGGTATCGGGGCACAGGCCGCCACGGGGTACGAACCCATGCGGGCGAAACCGAGCGAGTCGCGACGGGCATCCGTCGCGAAGAGCCGATAGTTGATGGGTTTGTCGACCCGCTGCAGGTGTTCTTCCATCAGCATTGCCAGCGTGTACGCTTCCTCTCCAGTTGCGCAGCCGGCTACCCACAACCTCAGGGTCGAATTGGGTTCCGCTCCGTGAACGAGGTCGGGAATGATTTGGTTCTCCAGAAAGTGCCAAGCCTCGGGATCTCGGAAGAACTGTGTGACGCCGATCAACAGCTCTCGGACGAGCTGTTCGACTTCATTGGTGTCGGAACGCAATCTTTCCAGGTAGTCCGACAACGTGGTCAGACCGATCAGTGACGCGCGTCGCTGAACACGCCGAACGATTGTGCCTTCCTTATAAAGACGGAAGTCTGTTCGGGCCTGCAGGCGGATGAATTCCAGGATGTCGTCCAGAGCTTCGGTGTCGTCGGCTGCGCCCTCCCGCGGGGTCAACGGCGCGAGCATCGGGTGTTTGACGTACGCGCCCAGTCGTCGAGCCAGGGTGCCCGCTGAAGCGACGAAGTCGGCGAGATCGCCATTGATGACGCTGTTGGGCATGCCATCGAACTTGGCCGACATCGGGTCCTGGACGAGTACCACTCCTCCTGCTTCCTTGAGCAGCCGGACGCCGTGAGTGCCGTCCGTGCCGGTACCGCTGAGAATTATGGCTGCACACAGGTCACCTTGCTCCAGCGCCAACGACTCCAGAAACACATTGATCGGGAGCGGCGGGGAGGCGGGCTCTCGCTCCGTCACCCTGAGTTGGCCGTTACGCAGCCGCAGACCACATTTGGGCGGTATCAAATAGATCGTATCGGGCGCGGGGACGACGCCGTCCGCTGCTTCCACCACCTCGAGCTTGGTGTGTCGAGCGAGTAGCTCGACCATCATGCTCTTGAAGTCGGGAGAGAGATGCTGGATGACGACGTAGGCAATGCCCTCGCCTGGTTGCGCCTCGCGAAAGAAGGCCTGAAGCGCCTCCAACCCGCCTGCCGAAGCACCCACGCCTGCGACGAAGAACGGCAGTGCGGAAGTTCGGTCGATTTCTGTCCCCCCCTGGACTGTCATCTCGGCTCCGAACCGTTGGTGGCGCGCAACTCACCAGGTACACTCACCAATTTTACCCAGAACTCGTCCAAGAGATTGACCATCCTGATGAACCGTCCCATGTCTACAGGTTTGATCAGGTAGGCATTGGCGCCGCTCGCGTAGCTGCGCCGCATGTCGTCGTCGTTCGTGGAGCCCGTCAGAACTACGACTGGAATGTGACGACACTCGGGTATCGCACGAATTTGCGTCAGCAATTCGTGCCCCGAAGTGTCAGGAAGGGTGAGGTCCAGAAGGACCAAACCGATTGAGGAGCGGTCGTTGCCAGCTGACCCGTTGAGGAGCGCGAGGGCGTCTGCTCCGGTCGAGGCAACGAGCAGCTGATTGTGTGCGGCAGTACTACGACGGAACGACTCGCGCAGCAGCTCCGTGTCGCCAGCGTCGTCTTCGACGAGCAATATCGTGATGCTGTGGTTTTCCACGTGCGATTACCCCGGCCGAGTGTGGCACTCATCCCCGAAAGAGCTCAATCGATTCGTTTGAACTTACCCCGACGGTGGACTGGCCGTAAATGACTAATCAAGTAGACCAGGTCCCGGGGAGGTCGGGACTCTGGGGAATGTGCTGGGGACGACTCTTATTCGATGAGCCTTTCGCAATTGCAGCGACTTCGAGTGAACGTCAGTGGCAACCACACCGGGTTGGAACGAGAGCTGCGCGCGGAGGGTCTGACGGTTCTCTCCAGCCGAAGTAGCGCTGCGGCGCTCGAGCAGCCCCAGAGCGGTCGGTGCGATGCGGTTGTCCTGGACGCGCTGGACCTCGAGAGTGCGGACTTCGATCTCATCCGTCACGCTCGCGAAACGGACCCGAACCTGGCCATTCTCCTCGCGCCGAGTCGGGCCGTCATCCTACCGGAACAACTCGAGGAGTTGGCCGTCGCCTGCGGCGCGGACGCCGCACTACTGGACTTGCGAGCACGATTTTCAGCTCGTCAAGTGGCGACGGCGGTGACGAGACGCCGGGCCAGAGGCAAGCGCGCTTTTGACGATGCCGGAAAAGAGGTGCTGATCGTCGAGTGGGACCCGTCTCAGGTCGCTACGGTCAGTGGCGCCCTGATGCGTGAGGGGTTCAATGTCGTGCTCGTTGCCGATGGTCAATCGGCGATGTCGCGACTGCGCAATCGGCCCATCGACGTCGTCCTCTGTCCGCCGTCCGCAGAGGTTCCCGGCGCGCGTTTTGTCGACGCGTGTTTGCGCTTCGATCCTCGCCTGAACATCGTCGTCGTTTCGGCTGAACCCGACCTATCGGATACCGTCGATGCGCTGTCCGCTGGCGCTTTCGACTACTTGCTCGAGCCGGTCGGACCACGACAGGCCCTTGGCGTCGTCGAGGCGGCGTGGGCCGCCCGAGCCGCTGCGGGATATTCCAATGCTCGGATCCCCACCGATCTCCGACTGTTGCTGATGGACGACAACCCTTCGCACGCGGCGCTCACTTCGCAGCTTCTCGCTGCAACCAGTTCACTGCACGTGACGCTGGCAACCACCATGGAAAGAGCGGCATCGTCGCTGGCCGCTCAGCACTTCGACGCGATACTCTGCGCCCCTGAATCGTTTCGGCGCCCGCCGCTGCGGGTGATCCACGAACTGCGCGCGGTCGCGCCCGCGGTGCCGCTGCTGATACTCTCGGAGCTGCCGGAGCCGCCGTGGGGAGCTCGAGCCATGCGTATGGGGGTCGAGGATATCGTTGGCAAGGCTCGGATTGGTCGAGAGGGATTGCCGACCCGGATCGCCAATGCGGTCATGCGCGCCAGTACCCGAGCGCATCGTCACCGGTTGCTGCTCGACGTTCAACTGCGAGAGGCGAGCCAGCAAGAAGTCGTCCGTCGCAGTCTCGACGGGATGATCGTCATCGATGCCCGCGACTTCGTGGTTTTCGCCAACCCCGCGGCAGAGCGCATGTTCGGTTGCGATAGCGGTGAGCTGCTTGGCAACACCTTGCCGATCGAACTGAACCAGACGGGTCCAGTCGAGGTCGAGATCCGCGGGGAAAAGCCGACGTTTGCGGAGTACACTCGCGTGGAAGTCGATTGGAATGGCGCTACGGCGTCGCTGGTCACGTTGCGCGATGTGACCGAGCGCCGCAACGCTCGTCGGCTTCGCGAACAGCTGGCGCACAGCGAGCGCCTGGCGGCCATTGGTCAGATGGCGGCGGGAGTCGCTCACGAGATCAACAATCCTGCCGCCTACGTCGTTGCGAACCTGGTCGCCATGCGCGAACGCTTGACTGGGGCGAACCGCCAGCTGTCTATCGACGCCGAGGGTGTTGCTCAACTATTGGAGATGGTTGACGAAAACCTCCAGGGCATGCGACGGATCCAGAGCATCACCAGCGATCTGCGCACGTTCTCACGCATCGACAGCGATGAAGTGCAGCTGGTGGACGTCAACGAATGCATCGACATCGCGTGCAAGATCGCATTCAACGAGATCCGGCAGCGAGCCCAGCTCATCAAGCGCATCGGGGTGTTGCCTTCCCTCGCAGCGTCGCCAGGCAAGCTGGCCCAGGTGTTTACCAATCTGCTGGTGAACGCCGCACAGGCGATCCCCGAGGGCAATGCTGCCGACAATCGCATCACCATCGTCAGCGAGCTTGAAGGGCAACAGATTGTGGTGACCGTCGAGGACACGGGTTGCGGGATTTCCGAAGCAGCTCGCCACAAGCTGTTCGACGCGTTCTTCACGACGAAAGAACCAGGACAAGGCACTGGCCTCGGGCTGTCTCTGTGTGCGGACATCGTTCGCGGCCACAAGGGAACGATCAAAGCGCTGGATGCCAAGCCACATGGTGCCAGGTTCGAGGTCCGGTTGCCGCTGAGGGATGCCCTCCGCCCACGTACCGCGCGGGCTGCGCCGTTAACACCAGTCGTGTTGAGTCGTCCCCTTCGGTTGCTACTCATCGATGACGAGCCGCTCGTGCTTCGAGCACTTTCCCGGATGCTTTCTCGACACGAAGTCGTTACCGCTCGGGGCGCATCTCAGGCGCTGGAACGGCTGGCCGACGACTCGGAGTTCGACCTGATCATCTGTGACCTCATGATGCCCGAAATGGATGGCCCCGCCCTACACGAGAAGCTCTTGGAAATCCGCCCCGCACTGGTGGAGCGACTGGTGTTCTGTAGCGGCGGCGCCTTCACTCCGCGTGCGAAATCGTTTCTGGAAGCATCAGCTTGTCCTCTTTTGCACAAACCGATGACGTTGGACGACTTCGAGCACGTTGCTGCTGAAATGTGTGTACCACATGTGTCGTGATGTGAGAGCCAAATTACCGAGTGTTCGCCGATGGCACTCGCCGCGAGGATTGTCTCAAGGGACAATTGCGTCAAGCCGTTGGTGCCCTAAGACGATGAGGGCACGGCGGTGAATAGCCGAGGGGTGGGCATGGGAACTGGGGGATCGAGAGTCCTCGTCGTTGACGACGAGCCGCAAGTCCGCAATTCGCTGGCGAGAGCAGTACGCGGCTACGGCTTGACGCCGGTTGTGGCGGCCACGGCAGAAGAGGCAGTTGCGTTATCTCAAGGCGACGACTTCTCCGTCGTGATCACTGATCTGCAGATGCCGGGCATGGGTGGATTGGCCCTACTTCAGCGTCTGAGTCCGATTCTGCCCGAGGCGCGCTTCATCGTGCTCACCGGCGCCGACGGGGTGGACCCGGAGTCGTTACCGCGCGGTCATCGTGTACGCGTGTTCCAGAAGCCCTGGTCGGACGCTGAGCTCGCCGAGGCGGTGCGGGGCGAACCTCTGGCCCGGCGCTCCTCGCGACCGCCGCCGCGCAACAAAGAGCCCAAGCCTGAGCGCGTGCTCTTGATCGAGGACGACGCCGGGGATGCGATGTTGTTCGAGACGGCGCTTCGCTTGGCATATCCGGGCAGGTTCGCGGTCAAGCACGCCAAGTCGTTCGAGGAGGCTCGCGAACAGTTTCGGAGCGGCGAGTTCAGTGTCGTTGCCGTTGACCTCGAATTGGGGGAAACGACCGGCATCCAGACGGTCATGCGCGTGCAAGCCGAGTTCCCCGACTTGGGTTTGGTGGTGATGTCGGGCACTGACGATGCTGATCTGGCGCTGCAAACGGTACAAGCGGGAGCTCAGGATTATCTCGTCAAGGGCAAGGTTGGAGGCGCGACCATCGGCAGGGCACTGCGTTACGCAGAAGAACGCAAGCGCGCGGAGTTGCGGCTCGCGGACATCGCCTTTCACGATCAACTGACCGGTTTGGCGAATCGTACCTTGTTCCGCCAGCGTGTCGCCCAGGCACTGGCGCGATCGCGGCGTGCCGAGGGGGTGTTCGCGGTGCTGCTCTTGGACGTCGATCGGTTCAAGTCGGTCAACGACGCGCTCGGCCACGATGCCGGCGACGTGTTTCTGTGTGAACTCTCCGACCGACTCAAAGCCGCGACACGAGAAACTGACACTGTCGCTCGTTTGGGTGGCGACGAATTTGCGATTCTCGCTGAGCCCATCGCCTCGACCGAAGACGTCGAGTTCCTCGCCCAGCGAATCCTTTCCGTGCTGAACGAGCCTTTGGCGATTTCTGGCGTCTTGCTCAAACCGACTGCCAGCATCGGCGGTGCGGTTCACCCGGAGTCAGGTGAGGACAGCGACGCGTTGCTCTCCGCGGCCGATGCGGCGATGTACGTCGTCAAGGGACAGGGCCGCAACGGATTTCACCTTCACGGCGCCCAGCTCACCCGGCAGGTTGCCAAGCGCGTGGAGTTGGAGGCAGAGCTTCGCGCCGCGATCGAAAACGAGCAGCTCGTGCTGCACTATCAGCCACAGCTGTCCGTCTCGGGTGACTTCGTTGGCGCCGAGGCGCTCCTTCGCTGGCCGCAGGAAGATGGCCGTCTTCTCAGTGCCATGGATTTCGTTCCCGTTCTCGAGGACACTGGGATGATCGTTCAGATTGGACCATGGATCTTGCGGACGGCGTGCCAGCAATTGGCAACCTGGCGTCGAGCCGGGTGTCACGTCGATCGCATCGCGGTCAATCTCTCTGCTCGTCAATTCCTCAAGGGAGAACTCGTCGGCGCGATCCGCAGGGCTACCTGCGCTGCCGGCCTCATGCCCCAGGATCTGGAGCTCGAGTTGACTGAGACGGCGCTGCTTCAGAACGATGAAGGAACCGAGGAGGCGCTGTTCGCGTTGAGCAGAGAGGGTTACCGGATCGCACTCGATGACTTTGGAACGGGTTACTGTTCGCTGGCGTACTTGCAACAGTTTCCCATCGATGCGATCAAGATCGACAAGTCGTTCGTCGCCGACATTGCCAACGCGCCCAAGCGGCGCGACTTGGTGGGTGGCATCATTCAGCTTGCGCAACGCATTGGAATCGACGTCGTTGCTGAAGGCGTCGAGACCGTTCGCCAGTTGGACCTGCTTCAGCTGGAAGGATGCGACATCGTGCAAGGTTACCTGATTGGAGGCGCCGTTCCCGGCGATATGTTTCCGGAGCTCGTTAGAGCTCAGCTAGAACTTCGACGCCAGCCGGGACTACAGTCGGTAGGCTGACGATGGCCTCCGAGCGGTGAAGAGAGAGTCGGGACTCGTTGCAGTTCCGTGGGCGAAGCAGAGGATTGCACGCGTGGTTGACCCGACAGCAACGGGTCGACGTGATCGGTCGATGACTTCCGAGTCATCGCGACGGCGTCGTTTGGCCCCCAGCCATCACCCAGAGCAGCTACACTCTCCCACGTGTGGTGAGACCGTGGAAGGCGAGCCACCGGCGTGGTCGATTGCGCGCACCTCACGGAGGAACTGATGAACTGGATTGGCGAGCTGTTCGACGGAAGCGATTTCCCTCCTCGCTGGGAGTGCGGCAACTGGAGCGACTTTCTGGGTTGGGTACACATCGGCTCGGATGTGGTCGTGTTCCTTTGCTACACGGCAATTCCGGTGATGATTCTCTGGTTCAAGAAGCGTCGCCCCGACGTGCCGTTCCCGAAGATCTTCACGTTGTTCGCCGCCTTCATCTGGTCGTGCGGGATGACCCACCTGATCGAAGCGATGATCTTCTGGAATCCCGTCTACCGGCTGTCGGGGCTGGCGAAGTTCACGACCGCCAGTGTGTCGATGGCCACCGTCGCGACGCTGTTTCCTGCGTTGCCTCAGCTGTTTGCGCTGCGCAGTGCGGCGGACTTGGCGAAGGAGGTCGAGCAACGTCGCGCCGCGGAAGTCGAGGTCAAGCGCGTGCACGGCAATCTCGAAGCACTCGTCGAGGAAAGAACACGGGAACTGACGCGCGAACGAGAGCGACTTGCATTGGCGCTTCATGCCGGGCAAATGGGTATCGTCGAGATTGAGCCCAACGAGCAGGTCGTTGCTTTGGACGACGCTGCTCGCACGGTGTTCTCCATCGACGAGTCGAACGTTGGGCTTGCACAGCTGTGTGGGGTACTCGACGTGTCTGATGCAGCGCAGCTGCAGCATGAAATCAACCACCAGGGCGAGGACTCCGAAGGGCGCTTTTCGCTGACGTTGCGCACGGTCGTGAACGGGTCGACGGAGCGCGTCGTCGAACTGAGAGGAGTCCGTGTTGCCGATGGTTGCCCGCGCATCCTCGCCGTCGTTTGGGACGCCACCGAACTGTCCCAGGCTCGTGAACAACGCCAAAGGCTGTCAGAGATTCTGGAAGCGACGCCAGACTTCGTCGTCACTGCGGACGCTGGCGGGACGTTTCTATGGCAGAACGCTTCGTTGCGACGTTGGCTCGAAGAGGCGGGCGCCAAAGACGTTCGAGGGATTGTCGACATCGTTCCGTCTGACGAGAGCGAGCGAATCGTAGAGCGCGCAATCCCCAAGGCATTGGCCGCGGGAACCTGGGTGGGGGAGAGCGCGGTTGCAGCAGGAAGCACGCGCCGCGAAGTGAGCCAACTGCTGGTCGCTCACAGAGATGGCTTCGGCCGGGTTTCTCACTTCTCTTCAATCATGCGCGACTTGAGCGACATCAAGGCGCGCGAGAAACAACTCAAGGAGTCGGAAGCGCGGATGCGCGCCGCCGTAGAGGCGGCACCGAACGCCATGGCGATGGTCGACGGTGAGGGCGCGATTCGACTGTACAACGCGGAGTTTGTCCGGCTCTTCGGGTATTCGCCGCGAGAGCTCACGACTCTCGTCGTCGATCAACTGGTTGCGCCGGAAAAGCTCGAAGGGCACAAGAACGATCGAGTTCGCTACTTACGTACTCCGAGCCGCCGCCCCATGGGGGGCGACCGTCAGCTCTACGGACGTCACAAGACAGGTCGGATGATCCCGCTCGAGATAGGGCTCAACCCGGTCGAGCTCGCGGGCGAGCGATTGATTCTCGTGGCGATCGTCGACATCTCCGAGCGACTGCTCGCGCGCGAAGCGATTGCCTATCGCGAACGGCACCTGCTTCAGGTCAACGAGTCGCTCTCCGAGTTCGCTTACGCCGCATCACACGATTTGCAGGAGCCGATGCGTAAGGTTGCTGGCTTCTGCCAGTTGCTCGAGTTGGAACTCGGAGACGACGCTTCGGAGAAGGCGCGTCAATACCTCGGTTTCGCGGTCGATGCGTCAACGCGGATGCAGAATCTGGTTCGGGATCTGCTCGAGTACTCGCGGCTCAGTGATGGTCAGCATCCGTTGGCATCGGTTTCCGCCGAAGACTGCGCTCGCAGCGCCGTCGACACCTTGTCGGAGGCGATCGCTCAATCAGGTGGGGTCGTGCGCATCGGTCCGCTGCCCCGGGTGCGGGCCCATGAGGTGCTGCTGGAGCGCGTTTTCTCGAATCTCATCGGCAATGCCATCAAGTACCGCGCAGCGGATCGACCGCCTGAAGTGGACGTCGAGGCAGTTCTCGACGGCGCGGTGTGGCGCTTCACCGTTCGTGACAACGGCATTGGTATCGATCCGTCGAACCACGAACGGATATTCCGTGTCTTTCAGCGACTGCACGGTCGCGACGCGTACCCTGGAACAGGCATCGGGCTGGCAATCGTCAAGCGCGCGATAGACAGGTGTGGTGGCAGGATCTGGGTAGAATCCGAGTTGGGTAAGGGCACGACCGTCCTGTTCACACTCGAACCCGCCGCGGATGAGTCTCTTGGAGACCTGAGCGGCTGAGGGTGCTTTGCCCCGGCCCGGCTCGGGATTCATCCCTTCGCTGGGCGTTGCTGCAACCAATCAGGAGGGCTGCCCGATCAGAGGCCGAGATCGAGTCGCGGGGCGCCCAGTTTCGACTTCG
>QJWJ01000026.1 GCA_003235365.1 Deltaproteobacteria bacterium | reverse complement strand
GTCTTCTTCACCGCTTTTTTGGCGGCCTTCTTCGCGGCTGTCTTCTTCACCGCTTTTTTGGCGGCCTTCTTCGCGGCTGTCTTCTTCACCGTTTTCTTGGCGGCCTTCTTCGCCGCTTTCTTCGCCGGAGGTGCAACCTCGTCAGCATCCTCCTCCGGAGCAGAAGCGCGCTTGGCGGCCTTCTTCGCGGGAGCCTTCTTGGGCTTCACCTCTTCTTCTTCGGACTCGGGCGCTTCATCGTCATCGTCGTCTTCGTCTTCGTCGACGGAAACCATCGATGGTGGCTCCGACGCCACATCCGCTTCCATCGCGTCGCTCATGGGAGGACTCGGCTGAGTGACGGCAGGGACTTGCTCCGGCGTGTCCTCGTCTTCCGGAGAAATCTCGTCGGCGTGATCGGGCCGGCCATAGGCGCCCTCCCGACGGCTGCGCAAGGTCTCTTCGATCTTGTCATCGAGATCGCTGAACTCGAAGGGCTTGTCGACGTGAGTATCCGCGCCGTAAAGGGGCGAGGTCATCTCGTTGAGATGCTCACCGATCCCGGTCAGCATGATCACTCCAGTGTGAGCCAGCGGGAGTGACTCGCGGATCTTTCGACACACCTCCCAGCCGCTCATCCCTGGCATCATCACGTCCAGGATGACCAAATCTGGTAGATGTTCGTGGGCGAGTTTCCAGGCCATGTCGCCATCCGATGCTTCGACGACTTTGAACCCCTTCGAACGAACGTGGGCGGTCACCAAGGCCAGTGTGCTGGGTTCGTCGTCAGCGACGAGGACGAGTGTTTCTTCGTTTTTCGACATAGACTGCTTCTTGCTCCGGGCCGCGCTATTCGAATTCAGTGAGGCAGCTCGGTCAAGCCTTTGTCTCGTCGATTCTCCACTTTAAACCCACTGCTCGGTTGCGTTGCGCCCGTCGGGACCCCACGCAACCGGTCTTCGAGCGCTCCGCGCACTTCGAAAGGGTGCAATCGGCAGCCCCAGAGCGGTGTCGAAGCCACCTCGAAGCGCGACGAGGTTCGGGTACGGTCCTGACCATCCCCAGGCTCAACGCTTGGGTGCGATGCGTGTGATATTCTGCGACGGCTCCCGCAAGGGTGTGGCCGCGTCGGCCCAACCGTCAGCGAATCCGCACTCCGCCCGCCCAATTTTCGACAAAACGGGGTGTCCACGCTTGCTCGGCTTCCGGGGACCGACCAGGCTGTTCGCCAGACACGTCGCTCGGGAGGCGCATCGTCCTCGAACGTGGAAGGTTCCAGCCAAATGACGCAGGCGGAGAGAGACAGACAGCTATCGAAGCTCAGGGCCGCGTCGAGTCGCACGGTAGGTCGTTTGTTGTTGACCCGTGTGTTGCGCGCGCTTGCCGACACCTTGCCAGTGCCGCTTATTTACGCCGCTGGGGCCCTCACGTGGCTCAAGGTAATGCCCTCTCCCACCCCGTTGCCGCGTTGGAGCCTCATCGGGCTCATTCTCACGAGCCTCATCCCCTGCATCGCCCTGGTGCGGGTATTCACCCAGCGTCGTCCCGAGCTGTGGGGAGCGCAGACCCTCGACCGCCACCACGATCTAGCAGGCAGAATCGCCAACGCCCTGGCGTTCGCGGAAAAGCCCGGGCGATCGGAGTTGATGGATGCGGCGATCGACGACGCGCTCGTCCACACGCAGCAGTTGAGCCCACGTAGAGCCGCACCGATCAAGCTGCCGGTCGGGCTCCTCGCTAGCGTGCTGCTTGCGCTGTGCGTCGTGGGCATTTCGAAGCTCGAAATGCGCACGCGGTACTGGGTCCCGGCGGCCGCGGTGTCGACGTTCGAACCGCTGGACCTTCCGCGGGACGACGTGGACCTGCTTCGGGAGACGAGCGAAGAACTCGCGGCTCACGCCGAGGATCCCGAAACGATCGCAGCATTGCGCCAGTTCAACGCACTGGTCGAAGATATCGCCGCGCGACGCTTGGATAGAGAAGAGGTGTTCAAGCGGCTCGAGGAACTCGAACGCAACCTCGTCGGCCAAAGCACCCTCGCCACGGAAGGCCTCGACGAGGGTCTCGAAGCGCTCAGCCGTGAGCTGGAAAAGAGCACGCTCTCCAAGCCCACTGCCGAGGCCCTGCAAGCCAAGAACCTTCCGGATGCCAAGCGCGCCCTCGAGGAACTCGCCAAGAAGCTGAAGGATCAGCCCAAACGCATCAGCAAGAAAGATCTCGATCGTCTCCGCAAAGCGTTGAACGACGCTGCGAAACAAAACGCCGAACGCGCCCAGCGTCTCGACGAACAACGCGCGGAACTCGCTGAGCAACGCAAGCGGCTGCTGGACAAGAAGAAACAGCAAAGCGGTTCCTTGTCTCAGAAAGATCTACAACAGCTGCAACGCACTGAGCGACAGCTCAAGCGTCTGGACCGCCAGAAGCAGCGCGCGGGCAAGGGTGCCGAGCAGATGTCGAAGCTCGACCGAGAGTTGGCCGAGGCGGCGCGCAAGCTGATGGAAGAGATGGGCGACGCTGCGCAACACCTGGACCAGGGTGCTCAAGAGCTCAACCGCATGGCAAAGAAGCAGCTGAGCGATCAAGAGAAGCAGGCACTGAAAAAGCAGCTCGAAGAGTTGCGACAACTGCTGCGACAAAACAAAGGCGACAACTCGAAGCGCCGCGAGATGCTCGAGAAGTTTCGACAGGCGGCGCGAGGTCAGCAAGGACAGTCCGGACAGTCCGGCTCCAAGGACGGCAAACGAGGCAAGGGCGGCAAGCCGCAGTTGCGGCTCGGAATGGGGCAAGGTCAGAGCGTCGACATCGACGTCCCGTCCGCGGGGCAGCAAACTCCAGGTGCCGGCTCAGGGGGCCCGAACGAGGGGGGCTCCGATCCCGGACACAGTCCCGGCTCCGATCCGAAGGGGGAAAGCAGCCCACAACTCCAAGGCAACGTCCAAGACGTGGCTGCAGCGGGCATCGACAGCGGCGAAGGGCAAGCTTCGAGCGAGGTGGTCTACGGCGCCGCCGAACGCGGGTTCTCCGGGGGGGGGTACAAGAAGATCTACACGGATTACAAGACAGTCGCTGAAGAGGTTCTGCAAAGCGACGACATCCCCCCAGGGTACAAGTTCTACGTCAGGCGGTACTTTCAATTGATCCGTCCCCGGGATTGAGCAGGCGACGGAGATTTCAAACCACGCGGTCGCAGCGAACAGTGCGGACGCATCGGAGAGTGACATGGAAGAGACAAGCAGCGCCAAGCAAGACGTCGAAGCGTTTCAGAAGACGATCGGCACGGTGCGTGAGGAGATCGGCAAGGTCATCGTCGGCAACAAGGACATCGTGGGGGGGGTGCTCACCTGCATGCTCGCCGGCTCCCACGCGCTGCTCGAAGGCGTGCCGGGGCTCGGCAAAACCATGCTCGTTCGCACCATCGCCCAAACGATGCACCTCGAGTTCAGCCGCATTCAGTTCACGCCCGACCTGATGCCCGCCGACATCATCGGCACCACGGTAATCGACGAAACCCAGTCGGGACACCAGGCCTTCGAATTCCGCAAAGGCCCCGTGTTTGCGAACATCGTGCTGGCCGACGAGATCAACCGTGCCACCCCCAAGACCCAAAGCGCCCTGCTCGAAGCCATGCAGGAACATCGCGTGACCGTCGGTCGTACCACCCACCAACTCGAAGAACCCTACTTCGTGCTCGCGACGCAAAACCCTCTGGAAATGGAAGGCACCTACCCCCTCCCCGAAGCGCAGCTCGACCGGTTCTTCTTCAAGCTGCACGTCCCCTTCCCCAACCGCGACGAGCTGCACGGCATTCTCGATCGCACGACCACCAGCCAGAGCACCGAAGCCGAATCGGTGATCGACGGCGCAGAACTGCGCCAGCTGCAGAAGCTCGTCCGCACCGTACCCGTCGCCCATCACGTCCAAGACTACGCGGTGCGCCTGGTGTTGGCGACGCACCCCGAAACACCTGACGCGAGCGAGTCAGTCAAGCGCTTCGTCCGCACCGGCGCCTCCCCGCGCGGCGCGCAAGCACTACTGTTGGCCGCAAAGATCAACGCACTGCTGTCCGGGCGCTTCGCCGCCTCCGTCGACGACTTGAAACGGGCGGCCTTGCCAGCGCTCCGCCACCGCGTGTTGCTCAACTTCGAAGGCGAAGCAGAGGGCGTCAGCGCCGACGACGTATTGCAACGCATCTTGGAACAACTCCCCGAAACCAAGAGTGGCTCGTGAACCGAAGCCCGATTGATACGAGCACGTCATCGGCGCCGTCACCCTCCGGCAGTCTTCCCATCGCACGGCACGGGTGAACCCCATGGGAGTCCTCGACTTCGTTCGCCAGGCCTTGCCGAAGAGCAAGCACTCGATCCCGCCACCCAAGGGCGCCGACGAGCTGTTCGACGACGAATTTCAACGCAAGCTCGAGACCCTGGCCATCGTCAGCAGGCGTGTGTTCGCCGGCCGCCAGCGCGCCGAGCGGCGCTCCAAGAAGAAGGGCAGCGGCGTCGAATTCGCCGACCACCGCAACTACACCGCGGGCGACGACTTTCGCTTCGTCGACTGGAGCATCTATCAGCGTTTCGGCAGATTGTTGGTGCGCCTGTACGAGGAAGAAGAGGATCTGAGCATCTATTTCATCGTCGATTGCTCGAAATCCATGGGCTTCGGCGACGGCGCCAAGTTTGATCAAGCTCGCCGACTGTGCGCCGCCCTGGCCTACGTCGGCCTCGCAAACCTCGACCGCATCACCGTGGTCGGCGTGGGCGAACGACTGACGGCGCGCATGCCCACGACGCGCGGCAAGGGGCAAATCTTCAAGGTCTTTCGTTTCTTGGGATCGCTGCAACCCGACGCGCGCACCGACCTCGGCGAGGCACTCAAGACCTTCGTCACCCAGCACAAGCGGCGCGGCCTGGCGGTGTTGCTCAGCGATCTGTACGACCCGAGCGGATTCGAAAAGGGCATCAACGTTCTGCGCTACAACAAGTTCGAACCCTACGTCGTGCACTTGGTCGCGCCCGAAGAGGCCACTCCAGCGCTCAAGGGTGACGTGCGCATCTACGATTGCGAAACCGGCAGCGAGCAGGAGGTGACGGTTACCGACGCCATGCTGCAACGCCTGAAAAACGCATTCGACTCCTATTCGCAAGACATCGTGGACTATTGCGTGAAGAACCAGGTTCCGTATTTCCGGGCGGACACGCAAACACCCTTCGACGAACAGGTGCTGCGCGTGTTTCGAAAGGGTGGGTTTCTGCGCTGATGTTCTTCGCGGGTTTGACAGCTTCGACACTCGCCGCGATCGGCGGCGGTGTGGCCGCGCTCACGGTGTTGTTGTACATCTTGAAGCTGCGACGAAGGCCCGTCGCGGTACCGTTTTCACCGATCTGGCAACGAGTACTACAAGACAAGCAGACCACGCACCTCTTCTCTCAACTCAAGCGTTGGCTGTCGCTCCTGTTGCAGTTGGTACTGGTCGGTCTGTTGGTGTTGGCTCTGGGGGATCCTCGGCTCGGCGCGTCGTGGACCGAAAGTCGCAACATCGTCGTATTGGTAGACGGCAGTGCATCGATGCAGGCCTACGACGTCCAGCCAAGCCGTGTCGAAGTCGCCCGCCGAGAGCTGTCGAAATTGATCGACGGCATCAGCGGTGCCGACCGAATGCTGGTCGCGCAAATGGGTCCCTCGCCGCACCCGCTGTCGACGATGACCGACAATGCGGCAGAACTGCGCCGGGCAGCCCAGGGCCTTCGAGCGACGGACACACGCGCCGACTTCGGTCGCGCACTGCGCTTCGCCGTCGACAGTCTGCGCGGCTTGTCCAAACCGGAAATCGTCGTGATCAGCGACGGTGCCCTGGGCGACACCGAAGTGGAAGCGCGCAGCGCGGGTCTGGGCGACGTCAAACTCAGTTACGTTCCCGTCGGCAGCTTCTCGGAGGGCAGAGGGAGTCGCAACGTCGCAATCACGCAGTTCTCGGTGCGACGCTACCCCCTCGACAAAAGCCGCTACGAGGTATTGCTCGAGCTGACCAACACCACGGATGAGCCAGTCAAAACGACGCTGACCTTGTTGGGCGATGGCGTGGTCGTCGACGTCACGACCCTCGCGCTGGGTCCGGGTGAACGGCTACCTCGCATCTACGGCGACTTGGCCGGTGCGAGCAAGACACTCGAGGCAAAGGTCGAGCTGCTCACCGACCCCAACGACGCGGAAGCGAAGGACGAACTGGCTGCCGACAATCACGCCTACGCCTTGATGCCGGAACGGCGCCGCGTGGCGGTGCTCGTCGTCTCTGCGGGCAACACCTACTTGCAGGCGGCGCTGCTCCTCGACGAGTACCTCGACGTGACCCTGGTCGAACCGGGCCAGCCGCTGCCCTCGGGTCGTTTCGACGTGACGATCCTCGACGGTGTCGCCCCGGAACTGCGCGCCGACCACGGAGCGCTGCTGTACCTCGACCCACCGGCAGACGGGGCGCCGATCGGCCACGCCAGAGAGAAGCCAATCAGCGACTTCGGCTTCGACACTTGGGACAAGAAGAGCCCGCTGCTGAGCTTCATCGCGCCGGAAAACATACAGGTCACGACCGGTCACGCGTTGAGCCCCGGCGATGGCGACAAGGTCGTCGGCGCGTCGGAGAAAGGTCCCATACTCGTTTCAGGCAAGCGCGGCGGGCAGCCCTTCGTGGCGCTCGGCTTCGATGCCCGCAACAGTGACTTCGTGCTGCGCGTGGCCTGGCCGCTGTTCTTGCTCAACACGATCCAGAACTTCGCCAGCGAAGACGTGCGTTACCTCTCGTCGTTCCGTACCGGCGAGGTATGGAACATCCCAGCGCCCGACGGGCTCGAACTGGCGAATCTCAAGACGCCATCGGGCGAAACGCTGACTCTGCCCGTCAAGAACGGCTACGCGACGATCTTCGGCGATACCGCCGGCTTCTACGAGCTGCAAGATCAGGCCGGACAGGCGCTGCATCCATTCGCCGCAAACTTGATCAATCTCGAAGAGAGCCAGATCACGCCGGTGGCCGAACTGCGCGTTGGTGCCGAAGCCAAAGCCGGCAGTGTGGAGGGCTTCACGCCCGGTGTGCGGCGCGAATTGTGGCTGTCGCTCGTGATAGCGGTCGCAGCGCTATCACTCATCGAGTGGTTCTCCTACCATCGGCGGGTGACGGTATGAATGGCCTTCTCCATCGCCTTTCGAGGGTCGCACGTGCCGGCGCGTGGCCCGGCGCCGTGCACTGGGAACCAGGGAGGTCGAACTGATGAGACGTCAGGTGACCTCCGCATTGCTCTTCGCCGGTGCGGTGTGCGCAGCGATCGCGGGGCTCTTCCTCGTCTTTCAACGCTTCGTGCTCGAGCGCAGCGGCGCGCTGACGTTCGCCTACGACGGCAAAACCTACGAACTCGCCGAACCATTGAGCCTCGGCTTGCTGGTCGCCGCTCCCATCTTGCTCTTCGGGTTGCGCTACTCGCTGGCGGACTTGCCATGGCAACAGCGATTACTTGCCGTGTCGGCGCGCGTCGCCTTCTTCGCTGCGCTCGCGCTGGCCCTGGCGCGCCCGTTCACGACCACCACCGAACAGAAAGTCTGCACGGTGTTTCTGGTCGACGTCAGCGACTCGGTCACCGACGAAGCCATCGAGCAAGCACGCGATCAGGTTTCCGCTGCGATCGCCGCGCGCGACAACGACAACGAGGTGCGGCTGATCACCTTCGCACGTCACCCACGTCTGCATGCGTTGCAAAGCGACCCGGACGCTCCGCTCGTGGTACCGGCGGTCAGCGAGTTACGCCATGCCCCCGAGGCGCCCGCGGGGGCGAGCGGCGCCGAGACACCAACTGCGCCAAGCCCCGATCGAGACAAGCCCTCCGACTCGACGACGCGTCCCGAGGACGCCTTCGAACAGCCGGGTGCGGGCAGCGACATTCAAGCTGCCATGGAACTGGCCTACGGTGTGTTCCCACCGGGTTACCTCAAACGCGCCGTGCTGATCAGCGACGGCGTGGAAACGGCAGGCGACGTCCTGGCCGAATCGCAACGGGCCAAACGTTTTGGGGTGCGGCTGCACTCGAGCCCGTACACGTTGCCCCCCCCCGGGGAAGTCGCGATCCAGAACCTGTTGTTGCCCGACGAGGTGGAGATCGGTGAACCCTTCAAGGTCACGGCCGAAATCTACGCCAGTCGCAGAAACAAGGCCCGCGCTCGACTGTACCAGGGGGAAATGCTCAACGGGCTCGACTCCGTCAAAGAGCTCGAACTCGAACCCGGCGTGAACGAAGTGTCGTTCAAGAGCGTGGTGCGCTTCGGCGGAGAGGTGAAGTATCGCCTCTTGCTCGACCAAATCGCCGAAGACCGCTTCGCCCAGAACAACGAGCTGTCCGTCAAACTCGACGTCCCCGGCCGCCCCACCGTGCTCTACGTCGAAGGCCAGCCCGGGCGCGCGAGCTACCTGACGAGCGCGTTGAGCGCTCAGCAGTTCGACGTCGACGTGCGCCCGGCGTCGGCCTTTCCCGCGTCGCTCGCGGAGATGGCCCGCTACGACATGCTCATCCTGAGCGACGTTCCTGCCGAGCAGGTGAGTCTCTCTTCTCAAGACTTGATCGAACGCTACGTGCGCGACGTCGGCGGTGGCTTCCTGTTTGCCGGCGGTGAACGTGGGTTCGGCCTCGGTGGCTGGAGCAACACGACCATCGAACGGATCTTGCCAGTGCGGATGGACGCAGAGCGGCGAAAAGAGATGCCCAGCGTGGCGATGGCGTTGGTCATCGACCGATCCGGTTCGATGTCGGGATTGCCGATGGAGATGGCCAAGGCGGCGTGTCGCGCCACGGTTGGGACGCTACAGGGCGACGACTTGCTCGAGATAATCGCCTTCGATGCCACGCCGAAGCGCTACGTCAAGATGCAGCCAGCCCGCTATCGCAGCCGCATCCAGAACGAGATCTTGCAGATCCAGTCCGGCGGGGGCACGGCCATCTTCCCCGCGCTGGATGCAGCGTATCAAGACCTGGCAGTCGTTCAGGCACGCAAGAAGCACGTCATACTCCTGACCGATGGCCGCGCCGACTCGGACGGCATTCGCGATCTCGTGCAGGCGATGGTGGCCGAGGCCATCACCGTGACGACCGTCGGACTGGGCGATGGCGCCGACGCGGACCTGTTACGAGTGATCGCTGAAGCCGGAGGCGGCCGCTACCACCACGTGCCCGATCCGAACAGTCTGCCCAGGATTTTCACGCGGGAAACGGAGATGATCTCGCGCCAAGCCGCGGTCGAAGAGTGGTTCCCGGTCGTGCAAACGTCGCGCGCCGATTTTCTGAGCGGCATCGCGATCGGCACGGCGCCGCTCCTGCACGGCTACGTCGCCACGCAGCTCAAGCCCATACCCGCTCAACAGATCTTGGCCAGCGACCAGGGTGAACCAATCTTGGCGCGCTGGCGGGTGGGGCTCGGGCAGACACTGGCGTGGACCAGCGACGTCAAGAACAACTGGGCCATCGACTGGCTGCGCTGGTCTGGCTTCAGTCGTTTCTTCGGACAGCTGGTGCGGGAACACATGCGCAAGCGGCACGAGCGGGAGATCGACATGACCACGACAGTCATCGGCGACCGCATCCACGCCACCGTCGACGCGTTCACCCCGGACGAGCGCTTCGACAACGACATCACCGCGAATCTGACGGTCACCAACGACGGCACCGGTGATATCCGCCAAGTCAGCATGCGGCAGACCGCTCCGGGCCGATACGAAGCTGACTTTCGCCTCGACAGCTATGGCTCGTTCAGCCTCAAAGCCGAGCACCTACGCGAACAAGAAGACGGTTCGCTCAAGACCATCGGCGTCAGCCACGGCCACGTCGCCTATCCCTACCCACGCGAGTACGCAAGCTTCGAAGCCGATACCCAGCGCCTCTCGCGCGCCGCGCTGGCCACGGGCGGCGCGACGAACCCCACGGTCGAGGCCCTGTTCGACCCCGGCGACGAAAAGATATCGAGCCGCCAGGAGCTGTGGCCCCAAGCCATCTACCTGGCGCTCGCCCTGTTCCTGCTCGATCTCCTCGTGCGCCGGGTCCGCATGTTCGACCGCAAATTCGTCGCGCGCGCGGCGTCGTGAGCGCCCAAACCGTGAGCGAACGCCACCCGGCGGCGTCTTGCGCGGACACAAACCGTCTCCAAGTACCTCCCGATGGCGTTTTGCACGGTCTCGAACCGTGTCGAGGTGCCACCCGGTGGCGTTTTGCACGGTCTCGAACCGTGTCGAGGTGCCACCCGGTGGCGTTTTGCACGGTTTCAAACCGTAGCGAAGTGCCACCCGGCGGCTCTTTCACACGGTTTCAAACCGCGGCGAAGTGCCACCCGATGGCGATTTGCACGGTTCGAGTCGTCGAAAGGCAGCACTCGGGGCTGTTTTTGGGTCACCGAGTGACTGGCTCGCACACCGTGTCTGCGCCAAAAACCTGATCTACACCATCGACTTCAGCAAGCCAGAACGAACGCAGTGACTCCCCGCGTCGCAGCCACGTCGACTGAACGTCGCCAATGGCGCCTTGCCCTTCGAACACGACGTGCTGGGCGACCGCATCGAAGCTCGCCTCGTCGAAGGCGTCGAGGGAGAGGCGCTGCGCGCCGGTCTCGTCGATGGTGCTCACCGAAGTCAGCCACCACTGGCCAGTGTCGCCTTCGAGCAGCTCGAGGGGTGTCGACGCTGCCACGCCGAGTGCCGCGTCGCGTCGCACACTGCCGTCGAGGTCCAAGTGCTCGACGATCATCGTTCCTTCACGGGCAAAGACCAAGATGCCGCCCCGCGCCCCCCAACCGAGCGCCGCGTCTTGCGTGCTCGTGTACTGGCCGCCGCGCAGCACTCGCTCGTCGAACTCGAGCTCGGCCGGCGCGAAGTGCATCAACCGGTCACCCACGAGCAGCATCACCGTCCCACTTTCGAGCACGACACCCGCCTTCAAGGTGCCCAGAAAGTTCACGAGACACTTCGACATGGCGGTCGCTGCCCCGACGTCAGCGTCAACTGGTTCACTCGTCGCGACTGCAGCGCGCACGAAGCTGCCACACCCTTGGGCGACGTCGATCCCAACGACCAACGTGTGCTGAGGCGTGCGAAAGGCACGCGCATCGAGCAGCGGCAGTGATTCCTCGAAGCGCAGCTCTGGCTCCGAAGGCGCTACCTCAGGCCAGTCGTATCCGACAACCGACGTCGCGTCCGAAATGAATAGCTGGGGACCGTTCGGGCCACTGGCTCCGAGCAGGTGAGCATCGAATCGACGACTCAAATCCAAGTCGCTGAGGGTGCTACTCAAAGTCCCTGCTCGCTCGGACGCGAGCGTGACGCGCTCTCCCTCATCCGTTTTCGTCAGCCACGCCAAGGCGCTGCCGCCATCGACGAACAGTGCAACGAGATCACGCTTGCGCGACGCGTCGCGGGTGAGCCGTGACACCGCCGTTCGGCAAGTTCGTTTCTCGGACGGAGCTGCTGCGTCGAGCTTCGTCGTCTCGCCGGACGCGTCGACTATCGCCGACGAGGCGCGCCCAGCATCGATTTCGATCGGTGGCCGACGACCCGAATCGACGTTCGGCTGCGGGCTCCCCAAGCCGTCAGCCTCGTTCGAGAGATCCAAGCGCGGGTTGGCTGCGTCAGTTGGGCCAGTCCCCCCCTCGGCGAACATGTCGCCAACGTGGACACCATGACCGGCATCGCAAGCGAACAACGACGCGAGCGACAGCCACCCGACAGCTCTCACGCGAACACCCAACGGTGCAGAGGGTGTTCACTGCGCCAGTGCTTCAGGTTACTCCGTCTGACCGCGAACGTCGTCTTCCCCGTCGTCACCTTCGACTTCGTTAACACCGGGGAACTTCATGATCTCTTTGCGAGACAAGCGCCACGATTTCTGCACGATCCAGGACAGTGAGCGGTCTTGGCGCGCTGCTTCTTGCTGGATTTCCTTGAGCATATCTTCTGGGAAGTAGAGGCTCTGCTTTCGTTTGTCCGAGGTTCCCATGGCATTCGTCTCCCTGTGCGGAATTATTCCGAAAAACTAGGTTGGACACGGGGCAGCAGTCAAGCAAACGGCAGAAACGAACGTACACCCGGAGCCTCGGCCCGCGACCCAAGAGACGCAGCGCATTCAATTCAGCGTGGATTCAGCGGGAAAAAGCTATCGCACATCGGTCTACGTGTATTGGACAGCCGTTCATCGACGCGTTTGGAATGCCACGACCGCAGCGTGCGGGAGCTTCACGGATGCGCGACTCCAATCACATCGCCCTCGTCGACTCTCGCACTCTTCATGAAGTGCAGACACGCCAGGAGATGGCACAGATGGAGGTCACATGTGGGGTGAGTGCGCACTGTCTGGCGTCCCAAGAATCGACGATCAGAGTGCGTCACTCACCCACTGCGCGGCCCGTGCGTGGCAGAGATGACCTGCGCTCGACGTCATCCGGCAAGACCCAACGCTCCCCATACGCTTCAGGTACCGGTCGTAGATGACCTGCGCCGAACCGAACGACATCGCACGACGGTAGCCTGCACCAGCGCCCCACGAGGGCGAAGTTCGCGCAGGCTTTGCGAGTGCTCGGATTTGTCTTGCGGCCGACAGCGATCTGGCAAATACGGCCGCGGTGACCCAAGGAAACGACGAGTCGTCCGAAGCGCCGCGAATCCCCAAGAAGATGCGTCCGGTCTATTCGGCGCTTTCGTTGGTAGCCGCGGCGGTGGCAGTTGCCGTTGCCTGGTTTCAACCGGAGGAGACGGAGCGAGTCGCACCTGCGCCTCAACCCGACGCGACGCAAAGCGCTCCAGAGGAGATCCCCGCAGTAGCCCCACCTCCTGCGGCCGAGCCAGCGGCAAACGCCCATCGCTACGCGTTTGCGCACCGACACCTGATGGCAGCCGACGCCTTCGACGGTGTGGTGTCGCCCTCGTACCCGCAGTGGAAGGTGACACCGGGACTCGACGTCGAGGTCGTCGCAAAGGGATTCACCTATCCCATCAACATCACTTTCGCTCGCAGAGCACCGACCAGCGATGAGGCTCCCTGGTTTTACGTGAGCGAACTCCACGGGGCGATCAAGTACGTCACGCGCAAAGGCGAGATTCGCACCTTTGCCGACGGCTTGTTGAACTTCGAACCGATGGTGCAGGTCAAGACCGACGAGACGGGGATCAGTGGCCTGACCCTCGTGCCGGACAGCAATGATTTGTTGATTACGCTCACTCACGAAGATCCGGTCAGCAACTTGCTGAAGAACCGCATTCTGCGTCTGGTGTCGAACGCGGATGGCACGGCCATGACCAGCTCGAAAGTGCTGCTCGACATGGACGAGTTCACGTCCCCGTCGAACCAGATCCAGCAGATCGTCGTAGGCCCCGACAAGTTGCTCTACGTTTCCGTCGGCGACGCAGAGAACGCACGATTGAGCCTGGACCTCGACAAGTTCGGAGGGAAGCTGCTCCGCCTGCAACTGGATGGCACGGCCCCGAAGGACAATCCGTTCTACGACCCGAAAGCGCCACCCGAGAGCGCACGCAACTACGTTTTTGCCTTGGGCCTGCGCAACGTATTCGATTTCGACTTCGATCCCGTGGGCGGCGCGATATTCGCCGGCGACAACGGCAAGGACATCGATCGTTTCATGCGCATCGACCGCGGCGCGTCGTACCACTGGAACGGCGTACGCGAGAGCGTCCGAGTCAACGCCTTGTACACCTGGGCGCCTGCCATCGGCCCCGTCGGGCTGACGTTCCTCGCTCGGGACTCACTGGGCCCGCACACGCGCGGTCAAGCGTTGCTTGCGGGTTACGGGCCACCCGCTGCCCTCGGCCCCAACCATTCGAAGCTGTTGCTGCGCATGACGCTGGACGAGAGTCGAAAGCAGCTGAGCGCGCTGCCCGAACTCGTGCTGCGCTACGTCGGCTCGGGTCGTGCCACCGTTCTCGGGCTGGCAGAGGGCCCACAAGGCGTTTACTTCTCGGACTTCTTCGGAGAAACCGAAGCGGAGACCAGCGACGGGCTGGGTACGATCTGGCGGTTGGCTCCGAGCGAAGCAACGCGACAAATGGTCGGCGGCACCATCACCGACGGCGCGGACGCCGTCACGCGGGGCAAACGCTATTTCTTCGACTTCTGCACGAGCTGCCATCGAATGGGAGGCTACGGAGGCAACGAGGGCCCCGAACTGACTCACTTCGGACAAGACGCGCAAGGCGAGCTCAGCTCGAAAGCGTATGAAGCCAAGCTCACTGGACTACTCACGGCGCAGGAAGGCTTCTATGCAACCCAGCGCTCGCGACTGAGCGACGTGTCCCAAGCCTCCGGCAGGCAACGCGTCGAAGTGTGGCTGCGTCACCACATCGAGGAGCCTCGCTTCGACAATCCCCGCGCGAAGATGCCAAGCATGGCGTACCTCGCACCGGAGGTGCGCGCAGCAATCATCGAGTACGTGATGAGCACCGTCCCGTGAAGCACACTCCCGTGACCCCGCCGTGTGGCGCGCTTGGATCCACGACGCGCGCGGGTGGCCAAGCCGCGTCGCAGCCGTAACAAAGGCGCTTGACATTGAGGCTCTCGATGGTAAGCAGCGGGTCCGTTTTTTCCGGGTCATTAGCTCAATTGGTAGAGCAGTGGACTCTTAATCCATTGGCTGAAGGTTCAAGTCCTTCATGACCCACCAACAACAAAACCGCGGCGCACGCTGCGGTTTTTGCGTTTTGTGGTTTGAACGGTTCGACAGCGACACGCCCGGGGTGCTCGCTTGGCCGCGATGACCACACCACCATGCCGTGAAACCGCACCCCAGGTGGAGACCATCCCGGGTTGGCGTTGCCGGCATGGCGTGCCTCCGGAACCCACTGCGGAGGGCTGGACCGGTGGCCAGTCACGTTGAGCGGATCACCGCCGCGGTACACTTCGAGTCAATCGTCGGTGCTGCTGCGAGCACGCGAAGCTCGCGTCCGCGCGCGACCAGTCCTGGACGGTCGTTGCGCCTCGACGACATCTGGGCGCGGCCTCAACGCACGTCCGAGCCGGGCGTGAAGCTCTCGCAACTTGGCCACGAGTTCAGGGGGCTCTTCGACCTGAAAGTCGATGCCCGCATGAGTGATCCACATCGCCAGACTTTCAACGTCGCGGGCTCCGGCAGTCAGGATGCAGCGCTGCTCGTCCACTGCTTCGAGAGTGCCCGCTGTCGGCGAGATGTACCTGGCTGCCTCGGACGAGGACACGCTCAGGACGACACGAGCTTTCACCTCGTAGGCGTCGGTCGATATCGAGCGTGAGACGTACTTGTCCAGGTCGCCGTTCTCGGGTGGGGGTCGGGGCGCGAAAGGTTCACCCGTTACCAGCTCTCCACGAACGCGATCCACGCGAAACGTCCGCCAGTCGGCGCGCTCGACGTCCCAGGCGACGAGATACCAACGGTAGCCACTGTCGACGAGGCCGGCGGGCTCCACCAGTCGCTCCCGCGACCCGGAGCGCGGGGACTCGTAGCGAAAACGCAGCCGTGTCCGCTCACCGCAAGCCATGGCGAGCCCAACCAGCAAGTCGACATCGATGCCAACCGCGGAACGCTCCAGCGGAACGATGGCGCGCAGTGCACCGACGCGCTGCTGCAGCCGTCGAGGCAACGTGCGCTCGAGCTTGACCAGAGCCCGTACCGCCGCTTCCCCCACTCCGGCAACGTTGCTTCGCGTTGCCGTACGCAGGCCGATGCTCACAGCCACCGCCTCCTCGTCGTCGAATTGCAGCGGCGGCAAGCTGGCACCCACTCCCAGTTGATACCCGCCCGCAACGCCCGAGGTCGATTGCACGGGATAGCCGAGTTGCCTCAGCCGGTCGACGTCCCGACGCAGGGTGCGCACGGTCACGTCCAACCGCTCTGCCAGTACACGCCCCTCCCAGAAGCGGCGCACCTGCAACAGCGACAACAACCGTAGCAAGCGCGGAGCGGTCTTGAGCATGCGTCATGGTAACAGCCATGGAGGACAGATCCTGTCCTAATTGCTTCGTAGAGTCCACGACGCGGTTCGGGCAGTCCGAAGCGCACGAAAGGGAACCAACGTCATGAACATCGTCTTCTACTCCGCCCCCCGAAGCAGCGCATCCCCCGTTCACTCCGCACTGGTCGAGCTGGACGTGCCCCACGAGCGAATCGTCCTCGATCTCCAAGCGGGGGACCAACGCAAGCCCAGCTACGAGGCCCTCAACCCCAACTGCAAAGTGCCCCTGCTGGTAGTGGACGGTCAGCCCATGTTCGAAGCTGTCGCCATCATGATGTGGCTCGGTGAGCAATTCGGCGTAGACAGGGGGCTCTGGCCAGCCACGGACGATCCCCGGCGCCTCGCCGCCTGGTCCTGGTGCGTCTGGGCATACGTGAGCTACGGCAGTGCCATCGGCCGCCTGCACTCCTCGAGCAGCCCCTTCGTCGATGCACGATTGCACCACGCGCCACAGGCGGAACGCGCCCGTTCCGATCTTCACGCGTTGCTGGACGTGCTCGAGAAGCGGCTCACGACCCATCGCTACATGCTGGGCGACAGCTACACGCTTTGCGATCTGGTGGTCGCTTCGGTCATCGGGTACGGCGCCCGAATTGGTGCCCCAGTGGACTCACACCCCCACGTCGCGGAATGGCTGCAAAGCTTCCAACGACGCGAGGCCTTTCGAGCCGCGCCCTGAACCAGGCGGAAACGAGAAACCTGTTCAGCCAGCCTCGAGCTCGACGATCGTGTCCAGTTGCCCCTCGACGGGTCGCGACCCGTCGAGCCAGTGCACGGGTTGTTCGCGCAGCCACGTGCGCTGGCGGCGCGAAAACACGCGGGTTACCTGCGCAATTTCTCGAACCAGCGCCTCGTCGTCGAACGGGCCAGGCCCTTGCAGCGCCTGCATCACCTGCTTGTAGCCGACGCTCGCCATCGGTCGCGTCGCTCCGTAACCGCGCCGGATCAACGACTGCACCTCGTCACACCAGCCCTGCTCGAACATCTGACGGATGCGGCGCTCGATACGGGCGGCGAGCACACTCCGTTCGTGCTCGATGCCAACGAATCGCACCGCGTAGCGCGGCTGCTTGAAGCCGTGTTGCCGCTGAAACTCGCTCAAAGGTGTTCCTGTCAACTCGTACACCTCGAGCGCGCGACTGACCCGCACGAAGTCGTTCGGTTGTAGACGCTGATGGCTCTCGGGGTCGATTGTTCCGAGACGCGCGTGCAAGGCGACGCGACCGTGGGCGTCCGCGAAACGCGCGTGCTCGGCGCGCACGGCGTCGTCTTTGGGCGGGGCGGGGGCGAGCCCATACAACAGCGCCTTGAGCCACAGGAACGTCCCGCCGCACACGATGGTCAGCTTGCCTCGGCTCCGCACGGCATCGATCGCCTGCTGCGCCATCGCGGCGAAGATGCTGGCATCCATTTCATCCGTCGGCTCGACGGCGTCGATCAGGTGGTGGACGATCCCGCGACGCTCGGCCAGCGGTGCCTTGCCACTTCCGATGTCGAAGTGCCGGTAGATCTGCACGCTATCGGCGCTGATCACCTCACCACCTGCGAGTTCGGCCAGCTGCAGCGCCAGCTCCGTCTTGCCCGACGCGGTCGGCCCAACGACGGCAATCAACGACGGCAGTTCAGCGGCGTCCAACTTTGCGCTCAAGCTCACTCCAGGGCGTAAACGCCACGATGGGCCTTCCGTGAGGGCAGTGCCCCGAGAAATCGGTATCGTCCAAAGCGCGAAGCAGCGCCTGGGCTTGAGCGACGCTCAAGACGTCGCCAGCACGTACCGAACCGTGGCAAGCAATGGTCGAGAGGGCCGTGTCGATCGCGTCCGAAAAGCCGCGACCCGACCGCGCCAACTCCATCAGCAGATCTCGCATCAGCCGCTCCGTGCTGCCCGTCTGAAGCAGTTTGGGTACGCGGTGCACGCTGATCGTGGTTTCGCCATGCGCGCGCACCTCGAAACCGAGGCGTGCAATGTCTCGTTCGTGGCGCTGGGCGAGTTCGGCGTGTTCCGCTGGTACGTCGAGGGTGACCGGAAACAGCAACGCCTGCGACGGCATGTTGCGTTCGGCAAACTGAGTCTTGAGCCGGTGAAAGTTGACCCGCTCCGCGGCGGCATGTTGATCGACGACAAACAGCCCCTCCTCGCCCTCGCAAATCATGTAGGTGGAACGCACCTGCGCGGCGAAACGCAAGCGGCCCCAGCGCACGTCCGCGTCACTGGCGAAGCTCTTGACGGCTGGCGCTGCTGGCGGAGCCGAAATGCCGATGAGACGCTGCTGTCTCGCCTCTGCGCCGGTCTGGGCGGAGTCCTCCGCAACTGAGTCGGCAGTGGGATCACCGGGGTCAATTCCTTGCACCACAGGTCCAGCCGCCGTTTGCTCCGCGCTCTGCAGCAACTCGTCACTGGACGAGGCGGGCACGGTGTCGGACGCTCCCGCAGCGCTGTATCGCTCGTCGGACTCCAGCAGCTCGGAGTGCACCTGGCTCACTCGCTCGGCGTCGCCTGGGGCGCCATCTGCCGCGTCGGAGACTGGCAGTGGGTGCACCGCATCGGTGTTCGCACGGGCCGGCGCGGGCTCGGCAACGTGCAATGGACGGTAGCCCCGGCTGAGCGACGCACCGCTCCTCGAGCGATGGACCCAAGACTCGTTCGAGCCAGTCGACGACCAACGGTTCGTCGTGGCATTCGGCAGAGCAAAGGCGCGCGCCAGCTGACTGCTGACGATGTCGTAGATGGCGTCCGTCACGGCGCGGCCGTCCGCAAAGCGCACCTCGGATTTTTGCGGGTGCACGTTGACGTCGACCAGTTGCGGCGGCAAGTCCAGGTACACCACGCCCCGCGGGTAGCGCCCGCGCTCCAGCACACTGCCGTACGCTTGGGCCAAGGTGTGCAGGACTGACCGGTCGCGAATTGGACGGCGGTTGCAAAACAGCTTCAACCCGGCCGATCCCGCGCGAGCGCGCTCTGGTCGGCCCAGATAGGCTTCGACCCGCAACGGGCCGCGTTCCCCGGCACAATGCGCCAACTCCTCGTCTGCGTATTGGGCCGCAACACGGGCAGCGCGATCGGACGCGCGCAGCCATTCCCGAACCTTGCGCCCGTCGCGTTGCAGAGTGAACGTGACGGAGGGCGTCGACAACGCCGCCGACTCGACCACCTCGGAGATGTGTCCCGCCTCGGTACCGCTGGACTTGAGGAACTTGCGCCGCGCCGGCACGTTGAAGAACAAATCGCAGATGTCGATCTGCGTACCGATCGGCATGCCGATCTCCGCGACCTCGACGGTGGTACCACCGTGAACGACGACCGAACTGCCTGTATCCTCGCCACGCGCGCGAGTACGCAACGTGAAGCGACTGACCGACGCGATGCTCGGAAGCGCCTCCCCGCGAAAGCCGTAGCTGGGCATGTCGGTCAGGTCCTCGAAGCGACGAAGCTTGCTCGTCGCGTGGCGTTCGATGCTCATCAACGCGTCTTCCGCGCTCATGCCGAAACCATCGTCGCGCACCGTCAGGCGCGTCACGCCGCCGCCTTCGATCTCCACGTCACAGCGAGACGCCTCGGCGTCGAGCGAATTCTCGATCAACTCCTTCAGAGCGCTCGCCGGCCGCTCGACGACCTCACCTGCCGCGATCTGACTCGCTAGGGCAGGCGACAATCGCTGGATTTTCGTCATCCCAGCTCAGTTCTCGCGCGGCGTGGACGGCGAAAACGCCAGAAACTCGCGCACCGAACGTCGCGACAAGGCCCACGCCAACGTGCCGATCACCGCGAGGTGCAGGCCAAAAGCCAATCGAAAGCCCCACAGGTACGCATTGTGTGCCTGAGCTTCGGTGAGTGTGCCGGCAAGCTCCGGTGGCAACTGAGTGCCTTGAACGAACGCCTCGACCATCGCGTCGCGCACGGGTTCGCCAATCGGGTAAGCCACACACGCCAGCACCGCATTGGCAAACAGCGCCTGCAAGGTGTACCCAACGCGCCGAATCCCCCCAAATAGCGTCCCCAAACTCGTCGCCAGCAGCAAACCCCCGAGCAACAGCTGGGCCACGGCGATGGGCATCGCGGAACTGGCGTGGCTCGAAACGCTCTCCACCAGTGCGACGTTGACGGCATCGGGATAGCCGAGCCCGTCTCCGGCAAGCGGGTTACGCAGAACGCGCAGGGTGGCGTAGCCGCTTTGCAGCGTCTGCAGACCGATGAACCACGCCACGATCAACACGAGCGTGAGAAATCCCGGACGTCGGGGAGTTGCTTCGACTTCCGCCACGGCCCTCAGAATGCCAAAGCTCGCCGCATTGGGCGAGCCCCTCGTGCAAGCATCGAGAATGTCGAGGTCCACACCACCCCGAACCGGACTGCGACGCCTTGCGAACCGCCTTCGACCACACACCAGTCGAAAGGCCACCCATGCGGGTGGCCTCTTTCTCGTTGCCGAGACGCCCCATCGTTACGACGGCAGTCTCGGTTCGTGCAGCGAGCAGAATTCACGCTTCGGGGTAAACCGAAACCTTCTTCTTGCTCTTGCTGACGTGCTCGAACTTCACCACACCGTCGACCAGTGCGTAGAGCGTGAAGTCCTTGCCCTTGCCGACGTTGTTGCCGGGCGAGACGGTTTCGCCAACCTGGCGCACGATGATCGTGCCCGCGTTGACTTGCTCACCGCCGAAGCGCTTGACGCCACGATGTTGGGCGTTGCTATCGCGACCGTTACGAGTGGAGCCGCCACCTTTTTTGTGTGCCATGGGACTGTAACCTCAAGCAGAAATGCCGGTGATCTTCACTTCGGTGAACGGCTGACGGTGGCCAGCTTTGCGCATGTAGCGCTTTCGCTTCCGAAACTTGAAGACGATGATCTTCTTGTCGAGCTTTTGGCCGAGGATCTCGGCCTCGACCTTGGCTCCAGCGACGACGGGCTTGCCGAACTTCGGGCTGTCGCCTTCTACGGCCAAAACCTCGGTAAACGTGACTTTGTCGCCGGAGGCGCCTTCGATGGTGGGAATGCGGACGCGATCGCCTTCGGCTGCGCGGAACTGCTTGCCACCGGTTCTAAAAACTGCGTGTGCCATTTGGAGGGGCGGCAAAGCTAGTCGGCCGAATGGAAGTCTGCAAGTCCTTCCATGGAGAATCTGCGCCCGCGTCTTCTTGTTTGTGTTCGCAGCTGGATCGCCGCGCGTATCGGCGCGGTGATCCATGGCCGAGGCAACGTCTCTGCAGACGTGCGGTCAGCGGCGACCGAACCGCAAGCCGGTTGGTACCGTCCGCCTGTCGTTCAATGATTTCGTACGATTGCCAATCTGACCCGGACTCCACCCCAAAGCCAAGTTAGGCTACTCGGCGATGGGCAGCATACCGCCGCCGCCGGAGGAATTCCCTCAGATCGTCATTGCGGCCTGGCAGACGCTCGGGCGACGCGGCTCCGTCGTGAACATCGACGAGATCAGCGCCAACGTGTCGACCAACCGGGTCTACCGAGTCACCCTCGACGACGGCCACGAAGTCATCGCCAAAACGTCGACCTACGGCTCGTACATCCACTTTCGCCAAGACCACCAGCTCATCGACCGCTGGAATCAGCTCCTTCAAGCGTCGCGTTTCGCATCGTTCTTGTCGCCGGTGCTCGTCAAAGGCGACAGCGTGTTTACCTATCGCCAGGACAACGTGTGGGCGGTTTTCTACGGCAAGGCGCCATTCTACGACTTCTTGCCTCGTGTCCTCGATGACCCACAGATCGACAGCTTGGGTCGGGAGTTGGCTCAGTTTCACGACGCCTCCACTTCCGCGGCGCGTCTGATGAACCCGTCGTGGAAGTCACTCGGCTCGGACATCGCCTCGTTGTACGATGCGCTCGGCAGCGAGCAATGGCTGACCGAGCGACGCTTCGACAAGCACACCGGGCACTTTCTCCAACGTCAGTGCGACCAGCTTCTGGAGAACGCCGAACGTCTTGGCTACTACAAGTTCGCCAAGATCCCGATTCTGGTCGACTGGAACATCGGCAACTTCTCGGTTGGTCTCGACCGCGACGGCTTCAAGTTGTTCTCTCGTTGGGACTACGACTGGTTTCGCATCGAGTCCCGGATGCTCGACTTCTACTTCTGTTCGCGAGTCGTTCGCTCCGAGGGTGACCAGACGGTATTCACCTATTCCGCTGAACCTCTGTTCGAGTCGCGCTTTCGTCGTTTCCTGAGCGCCTATCACAAACACTTGCCACTCACCCAAAACGAGGTCCTCTTCCTCAAGGAAGCGTACCGGTTCTTCTTGTTGAACTACGTGGTGCGGGCGGGCGAACACTTCTTCCGGCCGAGCTACTGCGAGCGGTTGCAAGCCGAAGTAGTCGAGCAGTACCTGCCCAAGCTCGACGCTCTGGACTTTTCGGTCCTGCTCGACGCCCTCGACTGAGCGACGAGTGAGGCAGCTGGTGGGAACGCGGCGGGCTTCCGAACGCCAAGTTCATTTCCCCCGCCTCTTCAGCCCCGGCGACGGCCCACCGAAGCCAGCGCCGAATCACGCTGTTGCCAAGCGACGACGAGTGCCTCGACGGCGCGCTCCTCGATCTTGGACCTCTCGGCATCAGATCGAGTCTGCCCGACACCCGACGTGCGCGATGCCGTCACTCCAGGCGTCGCCGCTGCGGAGGCGGCCAGCGTCGCCCACACAATCGCCGATTCCAACGCTCGAGGATGGGCCTGGGGGTCTTGCGAGAATTGCTCGTGTAAGTGCACGACATGCTGCCAGAAGTCTTCGGGCCGTACGTCAGGGGGCAAGTCGGGATCCGCTCGACGCGCGTCCTCGACGTCGACCGAATCACCAATGGCGTCGGAGTCGAGTTCGGTCGACGGTGTGTCCTGCCCGAAGTGCTCGCCGACACTTTCGATCCGCTCGGCGCCGAAGTGAACCGAAGACGCCGCGATGGCTCGTGGCGGCGAGGTGTCGGGCAGCTGACTGCAGCTCAACAGCGCCTCGAAAGGAGGGAGCTCTGCCTCCGGCGGCGCGGTCTCCTCGCCCACCACGCGACTGTCGTCTGCCCGGCATGCACTCGGTGCGATGGCACCGTTCGACAGGGGTATCATGATGACGCGCCTCCTTCGTGCACCGTACTCGCCGGCTCGACCCGAGTCGCCCACTCGAACTGACGCTGGGCCAGCAGCAACAGCTCGGCCCGGTCGCCCTGCCCCAACGCGACATGACAAGCGCGCAGGGCAATCCAAATCTGCGGGGCCTGGCACCGGTAGGCCAATACGTACCGCAGCAGGTCCGCTGCATGGCCAGGCGCGCCATTGGCGAACAAGTTGCACGCCGCGCGGAGCAGATCCGGCAGCACCATCACCGAAGGATCGAAGCGCCGCTCGTGTGGCGTCTCGGGAAGATGCGTGATCACGTCCATTTCCGCGACGCGGTGGACAGTCGATGGGCGGCTTTGAAGGGGCGCGAGGTCGGTCTCTGGAGTTTCCATGATGCCCGGTCGTCCTGGATTCTCGGCAGTTGCGTCGATTGTGGTAAGACGACGTCGATGGTGGACGGCACGATGACCCGGCCCGGGCAACCCGCGCTGCGAACGCGCACGTACGAACCGGCGGGCGCGCCACGTGGCTGTGTGTTGGTCACGACCGGCTTCGGCGAGCACGTCGGCCGATACGAACGCATTTGTCAGGCCTGGCAGAACGCTGGCTACCTGATCGGCGCGTACGATCTCCGAGGGCAAGGCCAGTCCGAGGGGCGTCGGGGCTACGTCGAACGCTTCGACGACTACATCGACGACCTGCTCGCCGTGGCCGAGCAATTCGCGACCCGACCCGATTGGCGTCGCCCGGTGCTTTTTGGGCACAGCATGGGTGCGTTGATCTGCATTCACACGGCCTTGCGCGCTCCGGGTCCATTCGCGGGACTGGTACTCACGTCGCCGTTTCTCGGCCTGTCGTTACCCGCCCCCAAGTGGAAGCAAGTCGTCGCTCGCTGGATGACGAGCGTATGGCCTACGTGGGCCGAACCAACCGGTATCGAGGGCGCAATGGTCACCCGTGACCGCGAACGCGCCAGAATGATCGACGACGATCCGCTGCGCATCGCAAAGATGACGGTACGGCTCTTCGTCGAATCGGAGCGAGCTCAGGCCGACGCCATCGCCCGAGCGAGTGAGCTGAAGGTGCCGGTGTACTGTCGCGCCGCGGAGCTGGACAAGATCGCGAGCTTGGCGACAACCCGTCGCTTCATGGCGGCGCTCGGCAGCGTCGACAAGCAGTTGGACGTCGCGGTGGGCCAATTCCACGAGCTACACCAAGAGCCCGAATGGGCCGAGCATGCACGCCTCCTGGCGCAACAGTTCGAGCGCTTGCTGTCCGAGTCGCCTGCCCCCGCCGCGGCGACGGCGAGCTGAGTCCCCGCGACGGGCAACACCCAGAGCACCGATGCCAGTGCACGGAAATGCCCCCGAAGAATCGCCCCAGCGGGGGTGAGGACATTCTTCGGGGCCAGGTTCGGGCACTCTTGCTCGCAGCTCGCAGCTCGCAGCTCTAGGTTGTTGATTTGTCGCGGCAATCAACATGATTGCCGCTCCTAGCCGGCCCTCAGCAGCAGCGGAGCCGGCCCGATGGGGCGGGACCGGCGCTCAGCCGTCCAGCTCCACCTGCACCTCGCGCAGACCCCAGATCTCTTGGGAGTACTGCCGAATCGTCTCGTCACTCGAGAACTTGCCCGACCCGGCGATGTTCAACAGGGCCCGACGCGACCAGGCCCGCTTGTCCTCGTAGTGGCGGGCCGCCTGTTGTTCCGCGGCGAGGTACTCGTCGAAGTCGGCACAGACCATGTACGGGTCGTGGTGCCGCAGTGAGTCGGTAATCGGCGCAAACAAGTGGGGCTGACCCGGATTGAACAATCCCGATTCGATGATTTCCACCACCTCGCGCAGGATCGGACTGTTGTCGATGTAATACGACGGGTAGTAGCCGCGCTCCCGGTGTTCCTTGACTTGCTCGGCGGTGAGCCCGAACAGGTAGAAGTTTTCAGGCCCCACCTCTTCGCGAATCTCGACGTTGGCACCGTCGAGCGTACCGAGGGTCAACGCGCCGTTCATGGCGAACTTCATGTTACCGGTACCGCTCGCTTCTTTGCCGGCGAGAGAGATCTGCACGCTCACGTCGGTGGCGGGAATGATCACCGACGCCAGCGACACCCCGTAGTTGGGAACGAACGTGACCTTCATTCTACCGCGCACCTCCGGGTCGAAGTTGATCACGTCCGCGACGGCGTTGATCAGTTTGATGTGCAGCTTGGCCATGGCGTAGCCCGCTGCAGCCTTGCCCGCAAACACGTAGGTGCGTGGAGTAAACGCGATGTTCGGGTCACGCCTGAGCTCCAGATACTGCGCGATGACACCGAGGCACGCGAGCAACTGTCGCTTGTACTCGTGCAAACGCTTGACCTGCGCGATGAACATGCTGTTCGGTGAAACGTAGGTCCCCGCCTTTTCGCCGATGACCAAGGCGAGCTTCTCCTTGTTCTTCTGCTTGATCCGCCACAGCTCGTCGAGGGTTTCCGTGTCGTTCGCGAATTCGGCGAGTTTGGAAATGTGCAGCAGCGAGTCGTCGATCCACGCGCTGCCGATGCGGTCGGTGATCAACCCGGCCAAGCCCGGGTTGGCGTGCAGCATCCAGCGGCGAGGAGTGACACCGTTGGTCTTGTTGTTGAAGCGGTTGGGCCAGAAGTCGTAGAAATCCGGCATCAAGTCGGACCTGATGAGCTCGGTGTGCAGGCGCGCCACACCGTTGATGCTGAACGAGCCGACGGTTGCAAGGTGCGCCATGCGTACCTGCTTCTCCGCACCCTCCTGAATCAGCGACATGCGCCCCAAACGCTCGATGTCTCCAGGCCAACGGATCTCGACTTGCCGCAAGAAACGCCGATTGATCTCGTAGATGATCTGCAAGTGACGTGGCAGCAGCCGCTCGAACATGGTCACCGGCCACTTCTCCAGCGCCTCGGGCAGCAGGGTGTGGTTGGTGTACGCGCAGGTTCGCTGCGTGATGTTCCAGGCAAACTCCCACTCGAGCATCTCTTCGTCGAGCAACGCACGCATGAGTTCAGCGACGGCGATTGCCGGATGGGTGTCGTTGAGTTGAATCACCACCTTCTCGGGAAAGTCGTGAAAGTCCTCGTGCCGCTCCTTGTACGACTGAATGATGTCCGCGATCGAACACGCGACGAAGAAGTACTGCTGCTTGAGACGCAGCTCCTTGCCCTCCATCGTCATGTCGTTGGGGTACAGCACCTTGGAGATGTTCTCACTGTCGATCTTCTCTTCGACGGCGCGGCGGAAGTCGCCCTCGTTGAACAGCTGCAAATTGAAGTCGCGCGTCGCCTTCGCTGACCACAGACGCAACGTGTTGACGTTGTTCACCTCGTGGCCAATGATGAACGAATCGTAAGGGAGGCCGACGACTTCTTTGGTGTCGAGCCACTCGACACGCATGCGCCCTCGCTCATCGCGGTGTTCCTCCACACGCCCGTAGAAGCGCACGACCTTGGTCAAGTCGTGGCGCGGCAGCTCCCAAGGGCTTCCGTATTGAAGCCAGTTGTCGCGCCGCTCGACTTGATAGCCATTCTCGATACGTTGTTCGAAAATGCCGTAATCGTAGCGGATACCGTAACCCATCGCCGGCAGTTGCAACGTCGCCATGGAGTCCATGAAGCACGCAGCAAGCCTGCCCAAGCCACCGTTGCCCAAACCGGGATCGCCCTCTTGCTCCAGAATGTCGTCGAGCGTGTACCCGCGTTCCGCCATCAGCCGCGCCGCGGCATCGTACAAACCGAGGTTCATCAACGACAACCCCAAGGAGCGGCCCACCAGGAACTCACTGGACAAGTAGTAGGCGCGCTTGGCATCCACCTCCTCGTACGTACGCTCCGTGAGCAACCAGCGGTGCACCAGCCTGTCGCGCACGGCATGAGCGAGCGCCGTGTAAAAGTCGAGGGGCGATGCGTCGTCGAGCGACTTGCCGCAGGTGAAGAGCAGGTGGTCGAGCACCGAACGCTTGAGCACGGGCATCGCCATGCCGATGCGCGCACCACTCGCGGGCGCAACGGAGGGCGCCGGCGGCTCTTCGAAATTGTTGGAATCATCAAGCGTCATTCAGCGATCCTTTCGAACCGGATGATTCCTGTGTTCGCCGTGTGGGTTCAAGGCCCGCGTGACGTCTCGAGGCACATGCCGACCACCGACCGAGGCCGCGCCCATTCCGCCTTTGCTGAAACCCTCGGGAAACACTCCGTTACCCGTGGGCGGCCACGCGCCGTGTCACACTCTGGACGCTCGCCGCCGCGCAGCACCTACCCGGAAGCTCGTGAGGCCTGACTCTTCGATTCGACCCAAGCGATCACGTCCAGCTCCGGCTGAGTGCCGGTCAGGCGCCCCAATTCCTGTATCCCGGTGGGACTGGTGACGTTCACCTCGATGAGCTTGCCGGCAATCAAATCCAACCCGACGAAGAACAACTTCATACGACTCAACCGGGGACCGATGCTCTCGACCAGCTGGTGCTCCTCCGGAGTCAAGTCACACGCTTCGACGCGACCACCGACGTGTATGTTGGCGCGAATGTCGTCGGGCCGTGGCACGCGACGAATCGCACCGAGCAACTTGCCGTCGAGCAGCAGCACGCGCTTGTCGCCCCCGACCACTTCTGGCCGAAACTCCTGCACCATCGCCAACCGACGCCCCTCGCCGGTGATGAAGTCCAAGATGCCGCGACTGGCGCGGCCCGGCACACTGACAGCCATCACGCCGGCGCCCCCCGCGCCGTCGAGGGGCTTCACTACCCCCTCGCCGCCCACGTCTTTGACGAACTCGAGCATCGCATTCGTATCGGCGCTGACCAAGGTGCGCGGCATGAACTCCGCAAACTGACAAGCAAACAACTTCTCGTTCGCGTCGCGCAGTGCTTGCGGCCCATTGATCACCAGCGTGCTAGCGGGCAGCAAGTCGAGTTGATGAGTCAAGTGTAGGTACGCACCATCGAAGGGTGGATCCTTTCGAATGAACACTGCGTCGCATTCGGCGACCTCGACGACGACTGGGTCCCCGACGCGGGTGTGCGGTGCGCTGTCACTGACGGTGATCGGCCGGACCACGGCGCGGACACGCGCGCCTTCGTTCGACACCTGATGCACCTGGCAATGCAGGCACTGGTGACCCCGCGCTTGGGCAGCACGCATGAAGGCGAAGCTCGTGTCCTTGTCCGGAAGCATTCCGGCGTGAGGGTCCATGATGAAGAGAAACTGCATGTGGGCTCCAGGCGGCCAGCATAGAGCACACCCCGCGGATCCGCCCAGTCCGCCGCACCCCGTTTCGGTAGCTTTCGAGGGTCGATTTCTGGGTTGGGGTGGGGCGGCCCGGCCCGTCATCAGTCATCGCATCACGCGGTACGCCGCCCCGCAGCGCGATTCGGTGCGGCACGATTCGGCGCGGGAGCCGGTCGTTGGCGGACGACTTCGGGCCGTCCTCGAAGACCACCCGTGTGCATGCGATTCGTCCGGCCCGAGGTTGGTCGTCACGGAGGGGCCGCGTATAACCGGGTCATGGCTCGTCAGCAGCTTGGTCCCGCGACCACCGATCATCCTCGCGCCGCGGTCCCGCGCGCCAAACCCCGCACGAAGCGCGGCTCGACCGCCGCCCTGCCCTGGCTCGGCGCGGCACTGAGCGTCACGCTGTTGATCTTTGGCACGCCCGACATCGAGGCAGCGAGTGGCCGCGGCCAACTCGCGGTCGCGACGGAAAACGCGCGTTCTACCCATGCGGCCATGCAGACCCTCCAAGCAGGAGGCAATGCCGCTGACGCCGCAGTGACGGCCGCCCTCGTCGCTGGCGTGACGAGCCCGGGTTCGAGCGGCATTGGGGGCGGCTGCTTCATTCACTACTTCGACGCAACGAGCGGCAAGACGACCATTCTCGATGCGCGAGAAACGGCGCCAGCGAGCATCGTCGCAGCCGACTTCGAGGCGCGCCCATTTGCCTCCGAGTCGCGAGGCAAGTGGGTTGGCGTACCCGGTGAAGTCGCCGGCCTGCACGAACTGCACCGCCGCTTCGGCAAACTCCCCTGGGCCAAGGTCGTACACCCGGCAGTGGTCGCGGCCCAAAACGGTTTTCAAGTCAGCCCGCACCTGGCGCGCGTCGTCGGTTGGGCCAAGGACGCGATGCGCAACGATCCGTCACTGCGCTCACTGTGGCTGAGCAAGCCGCTCCAGGGCGGAGCTACCATCAAATCCCCGAAGCTCGCCAGGAGCTTGCAACGCATCGAGACCGAAGGCCCCAAAGCCCTGTACGAAGGGGCAATCGCGAGTGAACTCGCCACCACGACCCGCGGCGCAGGCGGCTGGCTGTCGGTGGATGACCTGAAGAACTACTCGGTGACACAACGCGACTCGCTACACGTCGCCTGGGCCGGCTACGACGTGTACACCATGCCGCCCCCCTCAGCCGGTGGCTTGATGCTCGTGCAGGCGCTGTCGCTGTTTCGAAAGGACGAACTGCGCAGCTTGGGCTTCAACACTCCCGCCTATCAACACGCGTTGGCCGAAGCGTTTCGCGCCGCCATCGCCGATCGCATGCGCTACCTCGGTGACCCGAACGTCGAAGCCGTTCCAACTAGCGCGCTGCTCGACCCCGGCCGCATGAAGAGGCGGCGCCAACGCATCGCCCTCGATCGCACTCACGCCATCCCACGCTTTGGGCTCGAAGAACACGGCACGCATCACTTGGTGACCGGTGACGCAGAGGGCAACGTCGTATCGCTGACCACGACGGTCAACCGAGCCTTCGGAGCCAAACTGACGGCGCCGCAATCGGGCGTCGTGCTCAACGACGAGCTGGACGACTTCACGTTGCGGACCGACGTCGCGCAATTCAACTTGGCGCAGAGCCCAAACCGCCCGCGCCCCGGCGCCAAACCAGTTTCGAGCATGACGCCGACCATCGTCATCAAGGACGGCAAGGTCGTCCTTGCCGCGGGGGGCTCGGGTGGCATGGCGATCGCTCCCAACGTCGCTCAAGCGGTGATTGCTCGACTCACCTTCGACCTGCCGTTGAAAGAAATCTTGGACGGGCCGCGCTTTCAGATCCCAACCAGCGAAAGCACGATCTTGGTGCCGCAGGATACCAGCGCCGCGCACATCGCTGACTTGCAGCGGCGTGGCGAGATCGTCGGCACGGTGCGCTTCACGGGTACTGCAGTACAACTGCTCGGCAATGACGGTTCGGTGAAGACGGCGGCGGCCGATCCGCGGAAGTTCGGTGTGGCGTCCGTGAAGTGACACCGCCGCCGAAGTGGAGTCGTCGCATCCGCCAGCAACTCACCTGCTCCTGCATCAGCCGTCAGTGAATCGAGCTGATGAGGCGCGTGATCTCCGTGTCGTCGAGATCGGCTGCCATCGCGTAGCCGACGCCGCGGTTGTCGCGTGCGGCCACGGAATACCCGCGCCATTGGCCGACGTAGATGGGCGAACCGCCGCCCACGAGGCGCTTCTCGAGCCGCTTGTGGATCGGAACCTTGCGGGAGTCGAACACGTACACGGTCACGCGATGCCCGGGCATCTTGTAGCGCAGCGACGCGGCCTGCTGATTGACGACAGGGACCAAGCTCGCCCCTTCCCACTTGGCACCGTAGGCATCGAGCTGCGGCACTTGAATCCGCACCCCGACGTTGGGCTCGAAAGTGGGCAAAAGATTGGGCTCGGTCACCTGAGGCTCGGGCGGCGACGAATGGTAGTCGATCAATCGATCCAGTGCGCCATCCATACCCATCTGTGCAGTCATCACCGAGCCAGCTTCCTGGGCGGGCGCGGGGACGTGCGACGCCCGCTGCTGCATGCCAAACCAGAACACCACACCCGCGGCCATGCCAAGAGCTGGTAGTGCGCTACGCCAACCACCAAAACGCGGTCGGATGACTTCTTCCTTCTCGGCCTGGCGCTGCTCCTCGGCCTGCATGGCGTCTCGAACACGCGTCATGAACGCGTCGGAAACCTGGACGTCAGCACGGACGGCGCGTTCGATGCTCGCCTTCATCGAATGCACGAGCAACAGTTGCTCGGTGCAGCTCTCACACTGCTCGATGTGGGTTTCCACGTCCAGAGTCTGCGTGGGATCGAGCTCACCGTCGGCGAAGGTCTCGAGCAGTGCTTCCACTCTTCGACAGTTCATGAACGACCTCCCGTTCCGTTGCGCCGTCGGTCCATGTCCCGATAGGCCTGAAAATCGATGGGTTCATCCGCTTTTGGGTCCGCGGCAGACTCTCCTCCGACCGCCGGCTCCGGGCGTACGAGGCCGAGTTCACGAGCTTGCTCCACCAGCCTGGACTTGAGGATGCGACGGGCGCGATGCAGCCGCGACATCACCGTGCCGATGGGGCAGCCGAGCGTGTCGGCGATCTCCCTGTAGGCAAACCCTTCGACGTCGGCGAGCAACACCACGACCCGAAAGTCCTCGGGCAGCTCATCGATGGCTTCGGCGATTCGCTCTTCGAGCTGGGGACGCAGTAGACACGATTCGGGATCGCGCATGGCCAACACACTGGCGCTGCCCATCCAACCGTCGACGACCGGGTCTGCGAGGGTCGTGCTCATCGTGGCGCGTTCGAGCTGACCTCGGTGGTAGCGATTGATGAAGGTGTTCTTGAGGATGCGCATCAACCAGGCGCGCAGGTTCGTGCCGGATTGGTACTGCTCGCGGGCGCGAATCGCTTTGACCAAAGTGTCCTGAACGAGGTCCTCGGCTTCGAACTGACTGCGGGTCAGTCGCCGCGCCAGCGCGAGCAGGCTCGGCATGTGGGCCAGGGCCTGCTGCGAAAATTCACTCAGGGGCGGGCTATTTTCACGCACTTCCGAGCGGGTCATGTTGGCGCCAACCAGGCTAGCACCGCGGCTATTCCCTCCGCCGACCAATTGAAGTCGCGAGCGTGCCGGCCCGGCGTTTCAGCACGGAAACGGCCATTCTGGCGCCGGTGAGCGGCAGCGGTGGCTCCCCTTCTGCACGGCGTCGATGCCGCAGAGCCCGCACGGCGCTCCGCGCGGGGTCGTACCCTCCTCCACACGACGCGACCCGCCGCTCACCCCTCGCGGGCTGGGCAACGGAGAATCGGTCGAACTCTCGGCGACGAGAGGCTAGTCGGAGTCGCTCGAGAACCGCCGTTCGAGTTCGGCGAGGCGCTCGTTCAAACGCTTCACCTGGCCCTGCAGCTCGGTGACTGCGTCCGTGTTGGGCAGTGCCCGCACACGCGCGTCCAAGTCTGCCCGCCATTGTTCGAAGCGAGCCCGCGCCGCGGCGCGCTGTCCATCGGTCTGATCACCCACCACAGCCTCCTCGTCGAGAAAGAAATCAACAAGTGCATCCCAGCCTCGAGCAAACACGGCGGACGCCTCCGGGTGAACACCCGTGTGAACACCTGACGGAGGAGGACTCGAATCGTGACGAATCAGCGCGCGGAGCGTCGTGAGAGGAATGCCGCCGGGCGAGTTCTTGAGTTCTTCGGAGATGATCAGCGCGAGCGTCACCTCCGTCTTGTCCTCTTTCGTGCGATTGTCGATGATCTGCACATCTTCGCCGGCACGGACCATGTCGGCGATCTGCAGCAGCGTTACGTACTTGCTGCTCTTGGTGTCGTACAGCTTGCGGTTCGAGTAGCGTTTGATAACTCGCGACGCATCCCCAGCTGCGTTCTCGTACTCAACCGATTCCAACATGATGTGGCCCTTCGCTGCCCCGACGAAAACCGCAAGTGCGCCAGGATGGCAGCACTACGGAGGCCACAGAAAAGCAATTCTGCCTTGCAGCGTCAAGCGGCGCTTGATGCGATGTTTGGCGACAGATTCACGGCACCGGTGTGACTCGAAGAATGCAGTTCGGCAGCCGCTATCTGACCTAACAGTTCCAAAAACTTTGGAAAATTGTCGGCCCGAATGCCGAGTTCACCGACCCAAGCCACGACTGGCTTCTCGGCTGACGCGCAATTTACATCGAAGGCGAAGATACTGCACATCTGTGAGTCGATGCCGAAGGGCACGAGCTTGGGAGCTGCACCATCTCGTGTCCGCAAGGTCGTGTTGAGCAACAAGCGCGCGGCAGCAGCGTGATCGGCATGCCCGATTTCGTTGGTTCCGAGCAGGTGGACACCATCGAAGAAGCGTCGCCAGCCGTTATGCCGTAGCAGGAACTGCGCATAGCTAGGAGGCAATTCGAAGCCCAACGTCGCTTCGAGTCGAGCAAGTTGACTAGGCGTCGCTGCGGGCTCGGGAACGAGCCCCGCGTCGCGGAAGGGAGCCAGCAATTGCAGCTGGGTTTGTATCCTTCGGATCTCGGCGAGCGAGTCCATCCAATGGGTGCGGTTCGACACGTGGCCAAGCTAAGTGCGCGCCGGTGGGCGGGCCAACTTCTCGCGGCAACAGCGGAACTCGCCGCCTATCGACGCCACTATCTCGGCCCGTTCGGTGCTTGCAGGTTATGGGAGCAAGATGGTGTGCAGTGTGGCCAGATGGCTGTTTTCTCGCTCCGACGACGGCGATGCGGGAGCCCACGGGCGACTGTGCACCGGTCGCGGCCCGCTGCTCGCGCCTTTGATTGGCTTCGCGCTGCTGGCGAACATGGGGTGCGCTGTGGACGCGCCCCACTTGCTCGATTTGGCGTCCATCGAGCCCGCCGCGCTCGAGGTGCGAGACGAGTTGACTGTCCGCGGCGATGGATTCTCCGAAAGAACCAAAGGTTCTCTAACGTTCCACGGCACGGTCTTCCGGGCCGGCGCTGAGCCGCGATCGGTGCACATCGTCGTCGACACGTCCGCCCAGTCGCGTCAACGCCTACGCATGCGAGTCACCGAGCAGCTCGTCGTCGACTTCCTCGGGGACGACGCGGTGCATCACGGGACGTTCCGTGGGAGCGTGACGCTGGCTTTCGCACCGCGGACCGCCGGCGCCCCTCCGATCACCGGAGAGCTGACCAACCTGTCGTTGGACCTGTTTCGAACGCCCGCCGCGAGCGAGGTCAGCGAATCTCGACCTGAACAGCCGGAGCCTCACGCGCAGCTGCTGGCGCGGTACGGTTGGAAAGTCAGTCGTGGGGGCGGGAACCAGTTCTGCCTGCAGGACGTCAACGACGAGGCAGAGCCGAGCCCGCTGCGCCGAGGTGACTGCATCCTGCAATTCGACGACGTCAACGTTTTCGATGCGCGAGACCTTGCTCCGCGTCCGGCGGCGCGCAGCGCTGAACTACTCGTCGTGCGCCAAGGCTTGGCCGCTCCTCAACCGGTGGAAGTCGACGTAGCGGGGCTCAACCCTCAAGACGCTGCCGGCTGGCGTTGGGGGCTCGGTGCTGGGGCCATTCTGGCAACGCTGCTGCTCCTCGGGCGTAGCCCCGTTGCGCTGGGCCTGGCTTTGCTGGAATCCAAGCTGGGCCGCAACTGGAGCGCGTCACCTCTGGCGGCCAGGCCGTCGAGCTGGGCCTCGGTGGCCGGTGGCTTGCTACCGTTTCTCATCGTCAGTGCGCTGTTCGCTGCTTGTGGGCTCGGCCTCGTGAGCTCGGTCGTCGACTACGACCTGCTGCTGGTATACGCCAGCTCCGGCGCGCTACTGTGCATCGCTCAGTTTCTCGGCGGCGGATACCGCCGCAAGGGCTGGTCGCCGTGGCAGGCCACGATGTCAGTGATTCGCGGAACCGGGATTCACTTGACGGTGCTGATCGCTCTGACCGCGGCCGTGCTGCAACACGCGAGCCTCTCACTGGTCGAAGCCGCCTCGGGTCAAGGCGGGTTACCCTGGCAATACATGCTATTTCGCTCGGTCGGGTCGTACCTGGCTGGTTGCGCCCTGATGTGCAGCATCGTGTTGCTTGGCGTGTTGCACCTCGGCCCGCATTCGGACCGACGTCCGTTGCCGCCCATCCGACTGACCCAGGTGTTGCTCGACACGTACTTGTGGGTCCTATCTGGACTGCTGGTGAC
>QJWJ01000205.1 GCA_003235365.1 Deltaproteobacteria bacterium | reverse complement strand
CCGATCGTCACGGCCATTGCTTCGGGGAGGTGACGACCGCCGAGATCCGCAGCCAGCACGCCGTTGACGAATACCCAGGTGTCGTCGTGGATCAGCAACTGCAAGCTTGCGGCGGCATCTCGATGGTAGGTCGACTCGAGTCGAAGGACGCTGGTGAAGTAGAAGTTGTGTTTGGGATCACCACGGACGACGTCCGCTTCCCAGGGCCATGCCGTGTAGCCGTAGGTGGCGGGGATCTTGGCTGGCAACGGAGCACCAGCACGAGGATTGTCGTCCACGGGGAAGAAGACGGGCGTGCCGTCGAACAGCACCGTCTCGCCCGTGCACTTATCGGCACAATCGCCATCGAGACACCAACTGCACGTGAACTCGCCAGACTCGGCCCACTCCTCGTCGCGGTGTCCGGGCCACTGTTCGCCGGTGTCGGTGTATCTATTGACGAAGGCGCCATCTGCCGCGGGGAACAGCAACAGCTCTCTGTCGTACGTCACGCGGTCGGGGCCGTCGGTGAACCACTCGTCGAAGGCGGTGATCGACGTGTAGCTACTGCGATCGGCGGCCGATTCGCAGCGCTGGATACCCGGGGACGCCCGCAACGTCGGTACGCCCGCGGCGCTCAACGTATCAGCGACGAGTCCAGTCGTCAGCGCATCGGCGGTGACGACCTCGCCCGTGTCTTCCACCGCGCGCATGCACGCGTCGGGATTGGGACCGAAGTCGGGGTGACTTGGCTCGAAGTCCCGGTACGTCACTGGCACCACCCGCACGCACGAAGAGGTTCCCAAACACGCCTCACTGCATCCGTTGCTGGGCGGCTCCGGCGTGCTGGCGCTCGTGGAAGGTTGTGGCACCGGCGGCTCCGGCACAGGGTCCGATGGTTGGGACTCACCAGGATTCATCGGCATCGGCTCCTCCACGACTGGCGGCAAACACGCAGGCAGCACCTGATTGTCCGCGCAACCGGCGTCGTCTGCACAGCTGAGCAACTCTGCTGTCACTCTGTCGCACGCCGCACACGATGACGAGAAGGGTGCCGTCGAATCGTCGAGGCAGTTGTCTTCGATGCAGCACCGCAGCGCATTCGCTTCTCGGTCACACCCCGAGTGAGTACCGCAGAGCATCAGCTGTCCCCACGTGAGGCACTCGTAGCAACCCTCGTCCGATATCAGCGCGGGGCAGTCGTTCCGAACGCAGTCCAGATCTCTGCCACACTGCTCGACGCACTGGGCACTCTCCACATCGCAAGACGGCATTGCCGGTTCGATGGGTGCGTCGCAGCTGCGGTTCGCGCACTCGCCGTCGGTGCAGACGCCCTGGTTACAGAGGGAGCCGGAACAACAGGCCTCCCCCAGTTCGCCACAGTCGGTGCAGCGTCCGTCTTCACACGTGCCACTCTCACACTCGATGTCGCAGCCCCCACAGTTGTGGGGGTCCGTGTCCAAATCCAAACCCAATCCATCGTCGACCGTACCGTCGCAGTCGTCATCGAGTCCGTTGCATGTCTCGGTGGCACCCGGCCGAACGCTCGCGCGCGAATCGTCGCAGTCGTTACCGCCACAGATGATCGGGGGGATGCCGTCGCCGTCTCCATCGAGCACGGAGTAGCGGCAGGTTCGGCTCGACGGTTCGCAGTGCTCGTCGACAGTACAGCCATCGTCGTCGCCGCATTCGTCATCGTCACTGCAGGCGGTGGTGGGGACACAGCCCTTGTGTGTGAGGCAAAACGTGCCGACCTCGCATTTGCTCTCCTGCGGCTCGTGCGTGCAAGTCCCAGGCTCATCAGGCGCGAAGGGGACGCAGACGTCTTTCGTACAATCGATGCCGTCATCGCAATCATCACTCGTGTCGCAGCGCCAATCGGAACCCGACGTGGGAGCTGATGGCGAGGAGGGATCGTCACCGCCCGACCGTGAACCACCATCGTCCATCGCTTTCGAATCGGTCGGGGCGTCTTTGGACTTCGCTTGATCGTTAGCGGATTTTGAACAGGCCAAACACAGAAGAATCCCAAACACACATGTCCACCTCCGCCCGTTGCTCATGGACCGATGAAACCACATGACTCAAAATGAGAGCAAGTGTCCTGAATGACTTCGCTTCCTCAACTGGGTTGGGCACGTGTCGCGACGCTACGTCGAACGCGTCCGGCGGCAAGTCAGCACTCGAAATGGGCGAGCACGAGGGGCGAGATCTCCCGAGCGCACGCCCTCACTCGATCGTTGCGCCTGGCAATCTCTACCGCACGACGCGGACGAATCGTGCAGCATTTGACGGTGGGTGCTCTCGAAGCCGCAAAGCTTACGCACTGAAGCCTCATCAAGGCGTCAGTTTGTTCGGGGCACGGATGTTGCTCGCCACCACGACATGTCCACCGTCATCCTCTCTGCCGCGTCCGATCGAAACCCTGGGCTGCAAGCGCTGTCGGATCTGCTTCTGACACAGCTCGACCAGCGCGGGGAGAACGAAGTGAAACTGTTTGCGCTGGCCGAAATCAAACTCGCGTACTGCCAAGGGGAGTTCGATTGTTGGGTCAAGACTCCGGGCGTCTGTCGTGCGCACGACGAAGAGCAGCACATCGTCTCTGCGATTCACGACGCTCAAACCCTAATCCTGCTCGATGAAGTGACCTTCGGCGGGCACAGCACCACGATCAAACGAGCTCAGGATCGACTGATCTGCCTGCTGACCCCATTCTTCGAGAAGCGCCTGTCCTTGACGCACCACGGCGCGCGCTACGACCAGCCGAGTAACCTCTTGGCACTCGGCTGGTTGCGCTCCCCCGACGCGGCGCAAACTGAGACTTGGCGAGCACTTGCCGATGCCAATGCCGTCAACATGCTCGCCCCTCGCGCCGCTGCCGAGGTGGTCGACGATGGTCAGCGTGAGCGTTGGTCGGAGTCGGTTCGCCGCCTACTCGATACCCAAGAGCAGCCGGGCGGTGACATCGAAGGGCGCAAGCCGTTGCGCGAAGCATTGCTCGAAGCCGCACGCCCCGCTCCAAACCCACCCGCGACGCCAGTGCGTCACTGCGCGCTGTTGATCGGCAGCCCAAAGCACAAGGGCACCAGCGCGTCGGAAGCCATCACGCGGGCGCTCCAGCTGCGCTTCACCGAACTCGGCGTCGAGACCGAGGTGTTCTTCTCCACTCAGTTCGTCCACGAGGGAGGCAAAGCGCAAGCCATCGCTCGATCGATCGCCGAGGCCGATCTGTTCGTGTTGGTGACGCCGCTGTACGTCGATGCGTTCCCGGCGCTGACGACCCACGCC
>QJWJ01000027.1 GCA_003235365.1 Deltaproteobacteria bacterium | reverse complement strand
GACGACGCGACGGACGAGGACGCCACCGACGACGCGACGGACGAGGACGCCACCGACGATGCGACGGACGAGGACGCCACCGACGACGCGACGGACGAGGACGCCACCGACGATGCGGGCATGCCCGAACCCGAGCCTGAGCCTGAGCCTGAGCCTGAGCCGTGTCCGGACGTCGAGGATCGAGACATCGTCGAGGTTTCTGGCATGATTGACGAGAACACGACCTGGTCCTGCGAGAACGTGTACGTGTTGACGGAGCTAGTTTACGTCAGTGGCGAGTCCACCCTCACGATCGACGCGGGTGTCGAGGTTTGGGGTGATCCGACCTCGGCTCTCGTGATCACTCGCGGTAGCATGATTGATGCAAAGGGCACGGCGGATGCTCCCATCGTGTTCACGAGCTCCGGTATTCCTGGTGAGCGTGCGACTGGCGATTGGGGCGGTCTCGTCCTTCTCGGCAGCGCTCCGACCAACTTCGGTGATTCCGCAAGCGTCGAGGGCATCGACCCCAGCGAGGGCGGCGAGCTGAGCGAGTACGGCGGGGACGACGAAGATAGCAGCTGCGGGTCGCTGAAGTACGTTCGCGTCGAGTTTGCTGGTTTCGAGATCAGCGCCGACAACGAACTCAACGGGATCAGCGTCGGGGGATGCGGCAGCAAGACCATGCTCGACTACGTTCAGATCCACCGGGGTCAGGACGATGGCATCGAGTTCTGGGGCGGCGCTGCGCGTGTCAGCCACCTCGTGGTTTCCAGCGCCAGCGACGACTCGGTCGACTGGGATGCTGGCTTCCAGGGCCACATGCAGTTCGTTGCGATTCAGCAGAACCCGGCGGATCGCGACAATGGTTTCGAGTCAGACAACAGCGAAGACGCTCATGACGCGTCCCCGCGTTCGATGCCGACCATCTACAACCTCACCAGCGTTGGTGGTGGCAGCAACGGCATGGTGCTGCGCCGCGGTACTTGGGGCAAGATCTACAACGCCATCTTGACGGGTCACAACGTCGCCATCGACGTGCGTGACGCGGCCAGCGCTGCGGGGACCACCGAAGATCCCATCGCCTTGACCGTCGAGAACAGCATCTTCTTCGACAACGGCGAAGACGGCATGACCCACTTCGGAGACGAGTCGGGTGATGCTGACAACGACGATGGCTTCGACGAGATGGCGTTCTTCTCCGCCGATGCGCGCAACAACCAGTTCGATGTCGATCCCGAGTTGGGCGACGTCAGCGACCTGACCGGTCCGGATTTCATGCCGGCCGACGACAGCCCTGCGGCCGAAGGTGGCGCAACGCCGGAGGATGACGGGTTCTTCGACACGTCCGCGACCTACATCGGCGCTTTCGAGCCCGGTGGCGACGACTGGACCGAGGGTTGGACCGCCTACCCCGAGAACTGATCGAAGCGGCCTAACCGGCGCTGCTGGCGGTGAGGCTCCAGAGCCTCGCGTAGACAGAAAGAAAGGCCGAAGTCCGAATGGGCTTCGGCTTTTTCTGCGTCTCCGCACCTTGCCGGGAGACGTACCGCGTGCATCGGCACCCCTGCGGGTTTCTTGACGGAAGCGCTTCCACAGGGTTCTCGAACCGACTCGAGCCAATCAAGAGCTTCCCGCTCGTTGGGGAGAACGCGCGCCGAGTCCCGCGCTTTGCGAAATGGTTACGATCGGGGTATTGCTCATTCGATAAGCCGAAGGAGCGATGAGCATGCAGCGCGGTGAGGTCCAGTCCCGATTGAAGAGGCCCCTCGGTCGTGGCCGTCTCCGGTTGACGTCGGGGGTTTGCGTGGCATGGGTGTGGGGCTTGTGCGCCTGTGCTGTGGACGAGCGGGGGTCAGGGCAACCGTTGGATGGCGTTCCGGACGCGACCACGGGTGGTAACGTCGAGCCGGCACCCGGTGTGGCGTCAAGTTCTGAGGGTGTGGCAAGCGCAACGTCAGGTGGCGAAGATGACGGGAGCGTTCCCGTCAGCCCCAGTCTCCCCAGGGCGACCGCATCGACGGCGCCAACCGGCGCTGGTGCAGGCGGAACGGGTTCGGTGGCTCCCGCTGGCGAGAATACCGGCGTTGCGGCAGGCGGCAGTGGTGGACGTCGCACTGAGGACGGCGCGGGAGGAACGCCGCGCAACGGAGACGCTTCTGGCGGCGCTGGGGCGACGCCAGCGCCGGGTTCCGGTGGAATGGCGGGAGAGTCCGCGGTCACGAGCAGTGGTGGATGGACCGCCTCCGGTGGCGGGACGGGCGGCAGTTCACCCGATACGAGGAGTGCGCTGGCCGACGCGTACCCCTGCGACGGCAGCACGGACGGCTACGACGTCGTCGTGCAGGGAGGCGGGAGCGACTGGACCGTGTCAAGTGCCGGCTCGTTCTCTGACTTGGCTTCCGCCCTGGGCGCGGCCTACGGGGCGCTGTCTGCGGGCAGGACCGACAAGGAGAGCATTCTCGTGCAAGGTGACGGGGCGATCGATGCGTCGGCTCAGTTGAAGATGCCGAGCGACATGGTGCTCAACATTTGCGGGACCATCGACGTCACCGGTACGGCCTCGGGCTCCGACAGGTCCCCGCTTTATGCTCGCGATCGGCAGAACATCGACATCCCCCATGCCCATCTCACCGGCAATGCACAATATGGGATCTTCATGCGTGACGTGAGCAACGTTCATCTGGGAGAAATCATTCTCGAGATGAACGTCGACAACTCCGGTTTGGGGATCCGAATCGACAACAACGCCCGCGGATTCGATCGCATCTCGAACATCACGTTGGACTACGTGTCCGTCGATGGCACGGGGGGGCACGGAGTCGAAACCTACGGCGTGGAAGGTTTGCGCATCGGTCGCGTCGAGGGGCGCAACACGGGCAACTGTGGCTTGATCCTCAACAACACCTACGACGCGGAGGTCGGAGCCGTGCATTGCGAGAACTGTGCTCACATCGGTACGGGATATGCCGCCTTTCGTGTCGCCAACGACAACGGCAACGACGGCAGCGGGAACTTCCCCGAAGGGAACATCCACGTGGGGGAGGTTTACGCGCGTGACGGTGGGCGAGGCATCTTCTCGGTGTCGGGAAGTGGTGGATTGACGATCGATCGCATCGATCTTGCTGATACGGGTAACGACGCGATTTTGCTTCAGAATTGCTACAATACCGTGATCGCTGCAGAGTCCGGGGTCGTGAGCAACGGCAGGATCCTTCTGAGCAACGACACCGACAACACGAACAGCGGGCGCTACGAACCGTCGTCGAACGTATTGCTTCAGAACATCACCCTGCAGGGCGCGACGTTGTCGGAGGCCTGGTGTGAGCTGGGCGATCGAGGCAATCGTGCGAACGACGTCACCGGTGGTACGGTGAACATGTGCATCGATTGAAAGTCACTGGCTGAGGTAGGTCACCCCCGCCAATCATAGGCCGTACTCATCCGCGATCGCGTCGTATTCGGCGAAGTCAGCAGCGCGCGCCGACTGAACATTGCCGTTCCAGTCGAACATCGATTCCCCCCACTCGCCGGATTGCGTCGGTTCCCAGAAGAACGTTCCGAGACCGCGCCCGTCGGGCAGGTCGCGCATGATGCGGTTGGCTTCGCGTCGCTCGGGGTTGTACTCGGCGATTGCAAAAGACAGCTCGGGATATTCCCTGGCGAGCGTCGTGAAGGTGTTCTCCCAGACAGAAGGCGGACCTTGCCACTTCGAGTAGCAAGACAGGCCGAGCACGTCGAATTCGACGCCGCGGTCGACGGCGTTGCGCACCCAGTTGCGCGTGCCGTTGAGATCGTCGGTCGACTCGACGTGAAGCATCACCTTGATTGCAGGGTCGACGTCTCGGACCGCCCTGATCCCGGCTTTGAGCAAGGTGGCCAGGTTGTCCCAGTTGGAGATGCTTCCGCCAAGGGGGGCGCCAGTCGAATTGTTGCCCCAACAATCCGTGTTGGCCGTCGGAACGTGCACCATCATCCCAGGTGTTATCTCGTTGCCCACCTGAACCATGTCGGGAAGCGCGTTTGCGGCATCGAGAGCGTCCAATACGTCGTGGGTGTACTCGTAAACGGCGTCAGCCAGGCCGTCGATGTCGCTGATGTCACGCCAGGCTTCAGGCATGACTTGCTTCGCGGGGTCAGCCCAAGTGTCGCTGTAGTGAAAATCCAACAGGAAACCGAGGCCGGCTGCCTTGATCCGCTCAGCGTGTGCCACGGTGTGGTCGCGGTCGTTGTAAGCTTCGCGTTTCTGCTGGCAATCACCCGTACCCGCCGCGTACCCGTAAGGCGCCATCGGGTCGACGAAGGTGCGCAGGCGGATGTAGTTGAACCCGTGGTTGGCCAAGATCGACAGCAGTTCTGCCTCCTGCCCGTCGGTGTCGCGGTACGTCGTGCCGTTGTCTTCGGCTTCGGGCACGCTCGAGATGTCTGCCCCGAGGATGAATGCTGGTTCGAAATGTTCACCGGTTGCGCTCCGGCCTCCAGCGTTCGATTCGTTGCCGGCGCCCCCCGAGCCCTCGCCGGCATTGCCGCCGGCACTGACGGATTGAGGTGTTCCCGCGGCTCCACCGGGGCCCTCTGGATCGGTGGAGGTCGGCAAGGGCGTTTCGCTCGCCGAACCCGAGGATCCCGGTGAGTCTGGCGATGGTGTCGCGCTGGTCGTCGTGGGCTCTGGCACGACGTCGAGCGTCGAATCAGGGGTGGAGCCGTCATCGCCCGGCGAGGGCCGTGTGCTCGAGGGCGTTGGAGAAGACGGTGACGCTGACTGGACGCTCGTTTCGCCGCCGCTTGGCGTCGTGGTGAGTGAGGAATCGTCGCTCTGCGTATCGTTTTCGGCACACCCGGTCGCGATCGCGAGCGCTGCGGCCGCCATGAATGCGGGGACATGACGAAGTGTGACGGGCAAGGGCACGGCTGCCCGGCGTGCGCAACGCAGGTCGCGAACATCAACACGTTGCGTGCTTCGCGTGAGCGGGTCGTGCGCCGGCTCTGCGGGGGGTCGGTACCCTGAGCGCTGCGCGCCGTGCGCCGCTCGCTGGACGCACCGTCCGGGTTGCTGGGTACCAATTCGAGGGGAGCTCGCCATCGTGACTTGATGCACCGCGAGGTGCGTCTGATTTGAAGTGGGCCTGCTTTTACACCAGTAGCGGCTCGTTTTCGGAGTCGGTGTTGGCCCGGATGGCCCACCGCAACGTGATGGGGCCGTTGTGAAGGAGTTCGCGCCTTCGTGCAACCGCACGGAAGGCTCCGATACCCGCGCGCGGGCGCTCGGGTGATCCTGTCCCGATTTGGCTGGTTCGGCGTGGACTTCGCACGTTTCGTCGTCGCTCGGCTCGGGCAATCGATGGGACGACGGGGTTTTTCACCAAACCGCGAAACCACGGGTTGCCGCCGCACCGGATGTCTTCGCCCGAAGCGTAAACACGCGCCGGAAACGCGAGAAGCACATGTCCTCTCGAGTTTCGAGCATATAGACCTTGGAGTCGCTCCGCGAACGAGTGACGTCAGTGGCTCATCGCGTCATCAGTGGTTGTAGATCATGGGTAAACGGCCGGTCCCGATTGGAGCATCTTCGGAGCAACCCGCACCTCGTCGATGGTCTGGGCGCCGTGCCGCTCGCCGCAGGCTGAGCGCGTACCTCGCGATCGCACTGTCGAGCTGTGTTGGGAGCGTCGCATGCAGCGGCGCCGTGGGTGCAGATGACTCCGCGGCGGCCAACGACGCGCCGAGCCTGCCCCCGGGTACCACCCTCGATCCCGAGACCGGTGTCGTGACCGACCAGTTTGGCAACGTCGTCGGCGTGGCTGATGAAGACGGGACCCTTCGGGACGCGACCACGGGTGCCGTCATCGGCTCGACCCAGCCATCCGGTTCCTCGGTTTCACCAAGCGGGAGCGTGGCCCCCGCGGTGAGCTCGAGTGGCTCGCCCGCGCTCCCGGGCGGCGACGAGGACACGGTGCTGGTGTACACCGCTCCCCCGGCCGAACCACCCGAGCTGCGCGCGCGGACCTGGCGCTTGACCCACGAGCAATACCAGCGCTCCGTTTTCGAACTCGTCGGTGTCGAGCCGAGTCTGGAAGACTTCGCTCCCGAGTCGGGCAACGGCATCTACGCCAACTTCTCCAGCACCAATTTCGTTCGCGTCGACTTGGCAGACAACTACTTCGACGCGGCCAAAGACGTTGCAACGTCGCTGAGCGTCGAACAGCTGAGCCGGTTGACGTCGTGTGATTTGTCGGCCTCGTGTGCGGCAGACTTCATCGACGCACTCGGCGCGAGGGCGTTTCGTCGACCGCTAACCGACGAGGAGGGGGTTCGCTACGAGGCGTTGTTCGAGACGGGGAGCGCTCAGGGAGACGTGGTTGCAGGTTATCGGGCGATCGTGCAAGGCATGCTCAACTCGCCCAACTTTCTGTACCGCACCGAAATGGGTGGTCCCGAGGCAGAGACCCAGCCGACGCTTCAGATGACGGACTACGAGGTCGCCTCGTTGTTGTCGTACAGTCTGCTGGGTGGTCCGCCGCCCGACGCGCTGCTCACCGCGGCCGCATCGGGAGAACTCACCAACGCCGCGACGCTACCCGCACACGTCGCGGCCATCGTCCAATCGCCCGAGGCTTCCGGGCAATTGCAGGCGTTTCTTCTGGAGTGGTTGGAAGTGAATCACTTCGACCAAGTGGAGAAGTTCGAAGACAGTTTTGCCGGCTTCGACCGAATCAAGCCCGCCATGGCCGACGAAACGGAGCAGTTCCTCGCCGCGACGGGGACCACGGAGAGCTCGTTTTCGGCGTTGTTGCTCGATTCAGTGCCGTCCGTAGACGCGCAGCTCGATGCATTCTACCTCTCCGATCCCAGCGCACCCGTGGCGAGTTCACGCACGGGCGTGCTGTCGTTGGGGTCGGTGCTCGCGAACCACGCCAAGCCCTACCTCACGTCACCGACGTTGCGTGGCAACTTCGTTCGGAAGCGGTTCTTCTGTCAGGAGATAACGCTGCCGGTTGGGTTCACACCGCCGCCACTGTCGGAGACGGAGCAACTGGGGGTGGCGCGTACGACTCGAGAGCTGTACCAGCGCCACCAAACCGATCCATCGTGCGCGGGCTGCCATCGGTTGACGGACAACATCGGTTTCGTGATGGAGGCATTCGACGGCGCAGGGCGGTCGCGCACGGTCGATACTACCCAGGGGGATTCTCAACCCATCGACACCAACGCCGTGTTGACCGACTCGGATGTGAACCGCCCCATCTCGACACTCGGCGATCTGAGCCAAGCACTTGCCGAGAGCGAGTTGGTCCGTGAATGCATGGCTCGCCAGGCCTATCGTTACTACTTCGGGCAAGGGGAAGCGTCGCGGGGGCAGTTGCCCATCGTCGATGCGCATGCGGCACTGAGGCAATCGGGACGCCTGGGTGACATGCTGACCGCCCTGTTCAGCTCTGCCAGCACCTATTCGCGCCAACGCTAAACGAGGCCAGAGGAGATCCAAAGAGTGTTCAAGCGCAATCTGATGGCTCGCCGGGAGGTGCTCAAGTCGGTCTTGGGGGGCCTGCTGCTCGCTCCGTTCCTTCGCCAGCGCGACTTGCAGGCCCAGAGTACCAACCCGAAGCGGATGGTTCTGTGCTTCACTCCTGATTCGAACCCGCCCGAGTGGTGGCCCGAAGGAGCGGGGACCGACTTCACGCTGCGCGAGCCGCTTGCCGACTTCGTGGGGCTCGAGAGCGAAATGCTGTTCATGCGGCGGCTCGACCATTCGTGGTCCTACGACAACCACCACATCGCGGGCATCGTTCAGCTGTTCACTGGAGCTCGCTTCGACAACAATACGAATCGTTTTGCCGACGGGCCGTCGATCGATCAGTACTTGCTTCAGAACACCGACTTTCGCGGTGGAACCCCCCGCGCCAGCGTGCACGTCGCGGTGGATGACGGTCGTACGGACCATCGTCACGTCATTTCGTACACTGGGTCGGGGCAACCCGTCGCGGCAGAGGTCGACCCGGGCCGCGCGTTTCGCAACATCTTCGACGGCATTTCCTTCGGCGGTGAAGCTGCGCCAGTATCCGAACCGGGGCCGTCGATGCCCAGCGTCGAGGCCGACGTCGATCGATTGGTAACCGAAGTCAGCATCGACGAATTGCGCTACATGCAGCGCTTCTTGGGCCAGGAAGAGCGCGAGCGGTTGGAGTTACACGTCGAATCGCTGCAAGAGCTGCAGAAGGGGCTGGCCGCGTTGCAGGGCGATGGGGGCGGGCTTCCGACGCTGGTTGGAGGCACGTGCCAGGAGCCGGACACGGGCGGTTTCTCTCGGTCGCTCAACGACGCGAGCAAGATCACTCGCTGGGCGGAGATCAATGCCGACCTGATCGTCAACGCGTTTACTTGCGACGTGACGCGCTCGGCGACGTATCAGTTCAGTTTCTCCGGTGGACACCACGAGGGGCTGCTCGGATTCGGTGCGAGTTGGCATGACGAGGTGGCTCACGTCAGCAGCACGAACGAGGTCAAGGTCGGCGGGGAGACGATGACCACACGCGAGGCCTTCGGCGTTTTCTCGCGTTTCTGGGGCGGGCACGTTGCCAGCTTGACGCGGCGCTTGGCGAGCATTGCAGAAGGGGACGGCACCATGCTCGACAACACCGTCATCGTGTGGGGTGTGGAGAGCGGGACCAATCACAGTCACTCACCCGACGACATGCAGTACCTGATCCTCGGCGGACGCAACTTGGGGTTCCAATTGGGCCAGGTGCTCGACGTAGGCAAGTCGAGTTCACACCGGCTGTTGGTCTCGCTCGTCAATGCGTTTGGCGGAGACGTCGACACCTTCGGCGCGGCTGACGATGGCAGTGGGCCGCTGGCTGGCGTCGTTGGATAGCCGTTCCGTGGGTCGAGCGAACCCTGTGTCGGCTCGTGTGAACCGCGTGTCGTCAGTCCGGATCCGTCTCGGCAACGTGAACGATCGCGTCGCCCGCCGTCACGATCCCTTCGGTGGCGCGGCTGATCACGGCGCCGGTCGTGCGGGCTTTGATCTGGTGGCGTTTCGTCATCGCTGGATTGATGATCGAACCGACCGTTTCCCCGGCTTCGACCCAGTCTCCCAGTTCGACGTCCAGTCGGCAAAAGCCGCTGCGGTTGGCTCGTAGCCAGGAACTGGAACGGAAGAACTGCGTCGGAGCAGGGGTGGCGACGTCCGTCGAGGGCAACACGTCGACGGCGACCAGGGACCGAAGCGCTCCGTCGACTCCTACTCGAATGGCGTGATCGTCGAGGCGACCAGCCTCGCCGCCTTCGAACACGAGGCACGGCTTGCCCAACTTCGCGGCGTGGGCGCGCAACGAGCCGTCCCGGAGCTCGGCGTGCAGTGCGACAGGCGCTCCAAACGTTTGTGCCAAGGACCGAGTCTTGGGGTCGTCCAGGTTGCAGCGGACCTGCGGTAGGTTGGTTCGTCCACCGGAACCCGTGTGGAAATCGATGCCCATTTGCGCGCGCCCAATCACGTGCTCCGCGAAGAGGTATGCGAGCCGACCCGCGAGCGACCCGCGCTTCGAGCCGGGGAAGGATCGGTTCAGGTCTCGGCGGTCGGGAAGGTAGCGCGAACCCTGGATGAGCCCGAACGCGTTCACCACCGGTACAGCCAACACCGTGCCGTTGATCTCCGTTGGCGACAACTTCGAGACGAGCTCTTCGACGATGATGACTCCGTTGAGCTCGTCTCCGTGGACGGCGGCGCTGAGCCACACGACCGGGCCAGGTCGGACTCCGTGGATGACCACGACTGGCAAAGACACGTAGTTGCCAATCGGCAGCCGAGCGACGGGGATTTCGATACGCTGAGCCGTACCCGGTCCGATCAATTGGTCGGCGAACTCGAAGCCGTCCCTGGGTCGCGCAGCGGTCTCCGCGCGCTTTTTCGTTTGGCTCTTGCCGGATGGTCGCAGTGATTGCTTCATCCGCCCTTGCGTTTCCTTCGCCCGCCCAAGAAGGAACGACCGGGGTCGACCAGGTATCGTTTTCGAACCGCCTCACGACCGAGCAACATTCGAAACCCCATGAGGTCCCGTGACGTCAAAGTCAAGTCGATCTCCCACAACACCCCGCCCCAGCGGACATCGGTGCGGATTACCGGGCGCAGTTCACGCTTGCCGTTGGAGCTCTTGACCCAGCGTTCGTCGTGAAGCTTCGCGACGCAGGCGATGCATGGTTCCCGGCTCTTCTGCAGCGGCAGGACTTGGAACTTCACCCGCGGGCCGTGTCGGCCCGACACGACCTCGACGTTCTCCGCGTGAAGCGCCGAGCTGCGAGCCCCCGTATCGACTTTGACCTTGATGGCCTCGACGTTCAGGTCGGGCAGGGCGATCCACTCACGCCAACCCAAAGTCGGTATTTGTCTGTTCATGCTGCTCGCACCGTCTCGATTCACCCTCCGAGTCGGCTCGATATCCGATACCCAAAAGCGCTTGGCGCGGCAAGCGGATTGGAGCAACATCGGGTGCATGCGCGCGACGGCGCCCGGGCATCACCGCTACCAGTCATCCCTCCGCTGTGCGGGTCGCAACGCTCCAGATACGGGCAGGCCATGAAACTCTGCATCCTGTCGAGGAACGCACATTGCTACAGCACGCGCCGCCTTTTCGAGTCGGCGAGTGCCCGGGGGCACGAGGTCAAGGTCCTCGATACCCTACGTTTTTCCATCTCGTCGTCGATGGGCCAGCCCGAGCTGTTCTATCGGGGCAAGCAGCTGAGCAGCTACGATGGCGTGATCCCGAGGGTAGGTACTTCGGTGACCTTGTACGGAACGTCCGTAGTTCGCCAATTCGAGCAGATGGACGTGTTCTGTGCAAACAGCGCCAACGGCATCGCCAATTCACGAGACAAACTCCGCTGTACGCAAATCCTCAGTCGCTTCGACATCGGCATTCCGCCCACCGAGTTCGTTCACGATCAAAGAGACGTCAAGGGGGCGATCGAGCGGGTAGGGGGGGCGCCAGTGATCGTGAAACTGCTCGAGGGCACTCAGGGCGTGGGCGTGATCCTCGCTGAGACGGCTGGGGTTGCTCAGAGCATCATCGAAACACTCCAGAGCACCCGACAGAACGTGCTGATCCAGAAATTCGTCGCAGAGAGCCGGGGGCGCGACGTGCGCGCGATCGTGATTGACGACCGGGTCGTCGCTGCGATGCGTCGCGTTGCCCAGGGCGACGAGTTTCGAAGCAACGTGCACCGGGGCGGGCGAGTCGAAGTGGTCCAGCTCGACCCGGCGTTCGAGCAGACCGCGGTCCGGGCTGCGCAGATCCTCGGGCTTCGCGTGGCGGGGGTCGACATGCTCGAGGGCGCCGATGGGCCGTGCGTGATGGAAGTCAACTCTTCGCCGGGTCTCGAAGGGATCGAGACCGCGACGGGGCGCGACGTTGCCGGCGCCATCGTCGACTTCGTCGCTGACCACGTGAAGTATCCCGAACTCGACGTGCGCCAGCGCTTGACCGTGAGCAAGGGCTACGGTGTCGTCGATCTGTTCGTGGGCGGGGAATCGCCCTTGTTGGGCAAAACGATCGATGCTTCGGGTCTGCGTGATCGCGACATCGTCGTACTCAGTCTCTCCCGCGATGGTAAGGTGATCCCCAACCCGCGTGGCAACCGCGAGCTGAACGACGGCGATCATCTGTTGTGCTTCGGCAAGTACGCCAACGTGAAAGACTTGCTGCCCGACGACGCCTTGCGCCGCCGGTTGCGCAAGCTCAAACCCAAGCCCAAGCCGGATGACCACGGGGCTGCGGGCCCGCCGGCTTCAGGCCCCTCGTCTAGCGACGTCAACGAGCCGGGCGCGGGGTGAGTCGTTGCGACACTCCCCGCGTTCTCTCGGCATCAGTGTACGCCTTTGCCGCGCAGCAAGTCCCGGCCGATATCCAGGCGCAGAAACGCGAACATCGTTCCGAGGATCACGAAGATACCTATCCCGGCGTACCACGGGTTGAACTCGACTCGTGTATACACGCCGCCCTCGCCGACGATCGGTGCGACGTTGGTCGCTTGGCTCAACCCGTACCTTTGCGCGATCTCCTTGATGCCCGACAGGTGAATGACCGGGACGCCTTCTTGCACGAAGCGCAGCATGACGGAATCCGTAGCGCCTCGCGGTGCGGTCGTATTCAAACCCGGATCAAACAGTTTCTTTCCGACGGCCGTGCCGACCGATGCCGAGCCGCCACCGATGTTGACGTAGGCGGCGACCGGGGAGTCTCCGGCAAACTCGTAGTAGACGCTCATGCGCGACGAGATGGCATCTTCGAGTGACTTGGAGTCCAGCGCCCGGACCCCCGAGCGCTTGATGGCAGCATCGAGCATGGCTCGACCCTGTTTGGAAATGCCGAACCCCCGATCGTCGATGCCGCCGCGCGACGCCGCCACGGCGCGGAACGACGTCAGACGCTTTTCGAACAGGGTGCGCTCCATGTCGAGCCACGTGTAGTAGGGGTCGGTTGCCCCCCACTCGCTGCCTGCGACGCTGGCGATGACGATGGCTCTGGCTTGGAGTGTCTGCAGCGCCGCGTAGGTTGCCGTGTTGAGGGCGGGAAAACTGCCCGACAAGCCAACGGCGACGGTGCTGCCTTGACCGACGCCGGCCTTTTTCATCATCGCGACGATCACCGCCGCGAAGTTGGGGTTCGTCGTCAACTGCTTTGCGGGAAGGTGGCCCGTGTTCGACGTGATTGGCGTGACCAAGTTGCCCAGCATGCCGGTACCGAGCGGATCGACTTCGGGATCGATGGTCACCCCGCGACGCAAGCGCTCCTCTTTGATTTCGCGCATGCAGGCTGCGCTCAGGCGCGCTGCGGCGACTTTCTCCGCAAAGTTGGGCAATCGCCGCACTCGTGGCAGCCGAGTGACCGCGACGAAGCAGACGACGGCCACCGCCGCGATGAGCAACAGCTCGATTCGCGACACCCCGGAGGGGCGCCAGTACAGCTTTTTCATGCGCTGTACCCCACTCCGCCAACTAGAATGAGCAACAGCCGCACCAAGATCGTCGCCGCCGTCGCGGCAGAAAACGTTTCGATGACCCCCTGCCGTTCGAGCCAGATCGCGAGCAACCCGGGAATGATGTAGCCGATGACGGAAATCGTCTCGCCCATCGGGTTGGGGGGACTGAGCTGGGTTGCGATGCCGCCGACGATGAAGCCCACGACAATCATCAGCACCGTTCGTCGCCGTCCATATACGATCATGAACATCGACAGGCTGCGCACGATCCCAAAGGTGGCTAGCGCGGCCGCCGCGGTCAGGATCAAATTGAGCGGTTGGTGCAGGCTCAGCGCGAGGTAGCCCGGTACGATCATCCCGCCAGCAGCGATCCCGAAGGTCTCGCTGAACAGCACGCTCACGGCGAGCCCCAATCCGATTGAAAGTGTCAGTTCGTCCATCACTCTGTCCGTTGAACACGACTCAGCTCGATGCGCTCGCCGTTTCGGCGTGTTGCGGATCGTCGTCGGTCGTCTCTACGATTTCTCGGTTCTTGAAGTAGCGCGCCAGGTCCAGGCCCTGTCCGCCGATGTTACCCATGCCCATCAGAACCGCCGAGCTACCCGCCAGCTCGACGAGCCGTTCGAAGATTTCTTCCACCCGCAGCCCTTCCACGAACACCACACGGCTCGGGTCGACACCCCAGCGGCGTGCGAAGCGCGCGAAGACCTGCGTGCCAGTACCCATCAGCACGACCCAATCGGGCGTCTCCCAACTGGCCAGGGCTTCGGCGAGTTGGGCGCTGCGGTCCGCGCGATCCGCGCGGCAGTTGAAGATCGCGATCTTGGTCTTGTAGTCCCGGCTGCGCCCGAGGACGAGCGACCACAGACGACCCGTCGAGACGGGGTCGTTGGCAGCAAAGCCGTTGAAGAAGACCAGGCGCCGCCCGAAGAAGTCCAGATGATGGGTCGTGAGGGCACCCGGGTCGGGGCGCGCTTTCCACATGCCACGGATGGCGACGTCTCTCGGGATGTCGAGTGAGTCGCACACGGCGAGTGCCAAGGCGATGTTCTCGGCGTGTTCCGTATACGAGAAGCCCGCGAGGGTTTCTTCGGAAATGCTCGCCACTTCTTCTTCGCCCACGGCGAAGAGTTCCGTGTCTCGGTCTTTGGCGACGGCTTGCAGAATCGGCAGGTGTTCTGCCTCGGCGCTGAAGAGGCGACCCTTGACGCTGACCATCCCGCACAGCGCCAACGCCACGTCCCGTGCGGTCGGGCCCATCACGTCCAAGTGGTCCGGCCGAGCGTTGGTGATTACCGAGTGCGTCGAACGAACGATCTGCAGCTCACTGATGGATTGCAGTAGCGGTTGAAGCGCCATGCATTCGAGCACGATCGCGCGGGCCCGTTCGCCGGCGGCGACCCGCATGATGCGCTGCTGCTCGATGATGTTTGCTTTCGATGGGCGAAACACCGGAAGCTCCGTGCCATCCGGGTAGATCATCCGCGGCAACGTACCGGTCGTCTTGGCGAAGGTGCGGATCCCCGCTTCGCGCAGGGCGGCAGCGATGAGTCGAGTCACGCTCGATTTGCCGCGGGTTCCGTTGATGTGGATGCGGATCGGAACCTTCGCGCGTGCGCGCGCCAGGGCCACGTATTCCGAAACCCCCGCGACGAGCAACACCAGCAATACGCCGATGAGAACCAGTTGGTTGCCCGAGAACATGTCCCTTAGCCAGGCGAAAAGAGTGCAGCCGTACTTGCCGGCGAAGGCGGGCGTAGCTCTGACGCGACGCGGAGTCAAATCGAAGCAACTCCGCCCAGGCGTTTTCGGTGATCGGCTGCTCGACGTCTGTGGCCGTGTTCGTCGCGGGCGTGTCGGGCTCGATTCAGCTCGTTGGGTGGGGTAAGGTCGGGGATGCTGGTCGTCGACGACAAGTTGACCATCGAGGCTCGCTACCTCGTGTTCCGGTTCGCGCGTAGTCGCGGACCCGGAGGACAGAACGTCAACAAGGTGGAGACCAAGGTGGAGCTGCGCTTCCAGCTTCAGGAATGTTCATCGCTGAGCCTCGCGCACAAGCGGCGACTGTGCGCGGCGTATCCGGCAAACGCGACGGATGGCGGCGAATTTCTCGTTACCAGTGACCGTTTTCGCAGCCGCGAACGCAACCGGGAGGACGCCCTGCAGAAGTTGGCCGCGGCGCTCCGCGAAACCCGCAGCCCGCCGAAGCCGCGGGTACCCACCCGGGTCAGTCGAGCAGCCAAACAGCGCCGTCTCGACGACAAGAAGCAACGCGCGAGCGTCAAGCGACTTCGACGCGTGCCGCCGACCGACTGACGGCCGGTTTCGGGGCTCCAGAATCTCGCAGGACTCGCAGAGGCGCACGGTCGAGGGATACGGTCGAGCGGTACGGTCGAGTCGCACGAACTGGTGCTCACCGGTGCCGACCCCCTTCGGTGCTGGCGAAGACCAAGCGGAGCAGGGAGAGTGCAAAACCGTCTCGAAGGGGCGCGCGGCCCGCTCGGGCACGGCGACTGACTTTGCAGGATGGACGCGACCGGCTATCGTCCCAGCGTGTCCTCATCCCGCGCCGTCGCTCTCATCGCTCACGACAAGAAGAAGATCGATCTCATCAGCTGGGCGAAAGATCACCGAGAGGTCTTGTCTCGGTTCGAGTTGTTCGCCACGGGGACGACCGGCTCACTGCTTCGCGACAAGGCCCAGCTCGACGTCACTCCCCTGTTGTCAGGTCCGCTCGGCGGTGATCAGCAAATCGGCGCCGCGGTTGCCGAAGGGCGCATCTTGGCCGTGATCTTCTTTCGAGATCCGCTCACGGCGCAGCCCCACGAACCCGACGTCTCGGCGCTGATGCGGATCTGCGACGTCCACGACGTACCGTTGGCGACCAACCTCGCAGCGAGCGACGCCGTGCTGTTGTGGCTCAAACAACACCATTTGTCTCAGCCCTAACCCTGGCGGCGCAGCCGCGTGTACACTCTGCGCGCGCCCGTCATTGCTCGACGCAGTACAGCGCTGCCTGCCCGCCGCATGGCGGGTCCGAGGGGTCGATGCCGCCGGAGGAACTGCAGGCAATCGTCCAGGCATCGGTGGGCTTCGACCAGTCGCCGTAGGCGCTGTGGTCACCGGGTACGGTATCGTCGGTCCACGCGTGGCAGGGCGCGCCGCCCCACGGATTGCCAGTGGCCGTCGTGCCGCTCCACACGGCCGACGTGCCAACGACCTCGATACACCGGCGTGGCGTGGCCGCAGGGGGGCTCCCGCCCGTCTCGGTGACGTCGATCGGGGCCGCGAGGATTCCGTCCGTCAGATCCCACCAGTTGTCGGCAATCACCGTGCCGTCGACGAGGACGTAGGGGCCCGCATCCATGCTGAAGCGCGAGCCCGGAGAGTCGCTGCCGTCGCTCAGCCAGCTCTTGAAGGTACCGGGCAGCCCCGCCGCGCTCGCCAAGGCCTGACACTTGGCATCAGCGCCGGACAGGCCCCCCAGGTCACCCGTGTACAACTTCGAGCTGACGAATACCGTCTTGGGTTTCTGTCCGCAGGTCCCACCGACGCAGACGTTCGAGCATTCGGTCGCGTTGTCCCATTGACCAATGTCGTTGCATCGATGTTCGGTCCAGTCGTCGGCGCATTCGTACGTGCTGGGTACACACTGTCCACCGCATGCTTGGAACACGCACGCGAAGGGGCACGCTCGAGCTGCACTCCAAGTGCCGGACTGGCCGCACGTACTGGCGCTGGTGTTGGACTCGCACATCGTCTCTCCCGGCACGCAGGCACCACCGCAGGCATTGCCCACGCAGGCGTACTCACAGGGGGTCGGGCCGCCCCATTGACCGCTGGCGTCGCAGGCTTGAACCTGAGTTGGCGAAACGCATCGGGTCGACCCGCTGCTGCAGCCCCCGGTACAACCCCCGGCAACACAGGCGCCCGCACAGTCCTGACCCGGGCCCCATTGCCCCTGCGAGTCGCAGGTTTGCATTTGGTTGTCGGGCGTACATTGCGTGTCCCCGGGTGCGCATACTCCCCCACAGGCGTTGCCGACACAGGTAAACGAGCAGCTCGACGGCGCACCCCACCGACCCTGCGAGGTGCAGGACTGGACGGTCGCCGGCGAGTTGCATTGGGTTTGCCCGGGAACGCACGCGCCGGTGCAGGCGTCCTCGCTGCAGGCAAACGGGCAAGCTTGCGGTGCGCCCCATCGACCCGCCTCGTCACACTCCTCGAACTGACGCTCGTCCGCGCAGCGGGTCTGCCCCGGGGAGCATTCGCCAGCGCAGGCGCCCTCGACGCAGGCAAACTCGCAGCTCGTCGGGGAGGACCATTCACCCTGCTCGTTGCAGGTGAGCGTTTCGATGGCTGAGCTGCATCGCCCGCTGCCCGGTTGGCAGCTGCCGCTGCAACGACTGTTGCTGCAAGCGTAGGCGCACAGCTGCGTGGGCAGCCACTCGCCCGCTGTGGAGCAAATCTGTAGTTCGGTCTTGGAAGTGCAGCTTGTCGTTCCGGGGACACACTGCCCGCTGCATTCGCCGTCGAAGCAGGCGTTCGGGCACGGTTCCGGCTGCGCCCATTGGCCCCCCACGCACGAGCTGCGCTCGGTCGCAGAGGTGCACTGGGTGGCGCCGGTCACGCACGGACCCTGGCAAGCACCGGCTTCGCAGCTGGAGGCGCAGGCTGCGCCGTCGTCGACCCAAGTCGACTCGTCCGAACAGCGTTGTGGCACGAGGTCGTTGCACTGTCGATCACCGGCGAGGCACTCCCCGACACATTGCCCGCGTTCACAAGCGAAGTTGCAGCGGGTGCCGAGCTCCCAGGCTCCCTGTTCGCTGCACGCCTCGACGTAACGGGTACCCGTGACGCAGCGCTGGGCCCCCACGGCGCAGTCGGGTGGACTCTCAGGTTGGGTCGGGTCCGGTGGTTCATGGCCGGGCGGAGGCTCGGGCGGCGGAAGGGGAGCCGCGTCGTCTGTCGCAGGTGTCGCCGTCACACTCCGAGTCGCCTCCGGTGCTGCGGAACTTCCCGGGCCGCCGAGCAGGGGGTTGTTGGAGTCGGCGGTGTCGCTGCTTGCGGGCAGTGGTCCTGAAGCGGAGCCAGCGGCGCCGCTCCCTTCACATGGCGTGCCGGGAACACAGTCGCTGCACCCGGAGGAGACACAACGCCGGCCTGGCGCGCAGTCGTCGTCAGTGATGCAGCTCGCACTTTCCAACCTTCCCAGCTCCAGGCTGAGCAGTTCGGAACAGCCGAGCAGCGCGAGGCAACTCAGCAGGCACGCCAGCGCTCTATGGCGCATTCAGTACCTCCCCGAGAACAGCACGCTTGCCCCCGAGGTGCTCGGCACGACCGCGACCGTGCTGGAAGCTTCGGCGGTCGCTTCTGCCTGCGGCCAGAGCCACAGCGCCACCGCGGTGGCAAGCGCGGCCGCCCCGACACCACCCGCAACGGAAGCGAGAATGGCTTTGTCCTTCCCTGCTTCTTGCTGCTCCAAGCCGCGCTCGCTGCACACGTTTCGAGCGCTGCAATCCGCGTCGTCGTACGTGTCTTTGGCGTCCAGGGTGAAGTGCAGACCCACACCCGCCGCGACCAGCCCGAGCCCGCCGAGTGAGAGTGCAGTGATCTCCTGCGCCGACCAAGAGTCGTCGTGCAGTTCTCGAACGCCCAGCGACCGTGGTCGGTCGTCGAGACTCGACGCCTTGGGCAGCGGTCGGATTTCGACGACCGTCTGTGCCCGAACAGCGTCGAAGGTCATCGTGCGTGGTTCGTGGCCGGGTGCGGAAATCTGGAGCTCGTGCCGACCTGGATCGATCACGAACGGTGTGTTCCAGTCGGAATCGGAAACGGTGTTGCCGTCGAGAGTGATCGAAAGCACGGTGTTTTGGGGATCTGCCTCCACGCTCAACGTGGCTCGGAGCAGGCGTGGTTCCAAAGCGGCAGCCTCGGCGTCGGCGACGTCTTGTCGCTCCGTCTGCCCTTTGGTTTTGGCAATCTCCGCGGCGCGACGGTAAATGCGCCACGCGCTGGCCGTCTTGCCCCGCAGCTTGTAGCACAGCGCCAGATTCATCAGGGTTCCCAGCGCAGGGTCCACGTCCCAGCTTGCGGAGAACTTCGCGCACGCCGCGGGGTAGTCCTTGGCGTCCATCAAGGCTCGGCCTTCGCGAAAGAGGCCATCGGCCAACGCTTTGTCGGGTTCCGCCAGCGCCCGCGCGTTCGCGGTCTGTGAGACCAGCCCCGCGAGCAGTAGCGCGGTGGACAGCCTCGCGCGCCAGGGCCGTGCGCCACGTTGCGATGTGCGGGTCATTTCACTCCCGAATGTCGTAGACGCCGCGCTTGTCTCTTGCGCCCTTCTTCGGCTGAAGCTTGGCGCGGTTCTTCCACGGGTTGAGTACCTCGTCCGCGCTCGACGTCAGTCTGGTGTTGCGTGGCGGAGAGGAATTGCCTTGTTTGGGGGCTGCCCGAACCGCGGTGCGGCTTGCGCGCGGTGCCTTCGGGGAAGGCGGCTCCGCGACCCTCGGCAGGTCATCGATGCTCTTCGTGGCAACTCGACCGTTCGACGCCGCCCGTTGCTCGTCCGTGGGACGGTGCCGCTCGTCGGTGTGATCAGCGGTGTTCTGCGCGGTGTTTTCGTCGGCGTGGTCAGCGGTGTTTTCGTCGGCGTTTGCTTCGTCGACCTCGTCGGTGTTCGGCGCTGGATTTCGGTGTGCTCGAGAGTCGTCTTCGCTATCCACGACTTGATCGATTGCCTCAGTTTCGCCGGTACTCGACTGCGAGGAAGCGAGGGCGGACCCTGCGGGGTTGGTGGCGTCATCAGCAGGGTCGCGCAACACCGCCGCGACGGCAACCACTGCGGCGAGGCTCAACGCGCCCAAGGCCAGTGCGCTCTTGGGCAAACGGAGCCTGGACGATTTGAACGCGGTTCGTCCAAATGCCACGAGCGTGCCCGCGGCGGGCGAAACGCGAGCAGCGGGTGGCACACTCATCGGTGTGGTCGCTCCCTTCCCCAAGGTGGCTGCAGGGTGTGACGGCGCGCGCGAGGAGGTGACGATTCCGCGAATCGTCGTCAACGAACTCCGCGCTGCGTCCGAGCCAAACGGGGCGAGCGCACCGGCCAACTCGAGCAAAGACGAGAAGCGCTCGTCACGGTCCTTGCGCAGGCACGTGTCGACGACCTGCTGAAGGCCTGGGGGGACATCCGGGCGGCCCATTCGCGGCGTCGGCCGGGTGAGGATTGCCGTGCAAACCACTGGCAGCGAGTCGCCGTCAAAGGGGACGTGGCTACACAACAGCTCGTAAATGATCACCCCCAGCGACCAGATGTCTGCTCGCGCATCAATCGTCGGAACCGAATGCAGCTGTTCGGGTGACATGTACCAGGGCGACCCGACGCTCTCTTGCGCCGCGGTGAGGCGTGACTTCGTCGTGCTCCCCGTCAGTTTCGAAATGCCGAAGTCCAGTACCTTGACGCAAGGATGCCCGTCCGCGCGTTGGGTCAGAAACAGGTTGGCGGGTTTCAGATCGCGGTGAATGATGCCGATCTGATGGGCCTCTGCGAGCGCCTCGCACGCTTGCAGCACCAAGTCGACGACTTGCTCGACGGGCATCGCGCCGTGCTCGCGAACCCGTTGCGCCAAGTCCTGCCCCTCGAGGTACTCCAGAACGATGTATGGGACACCCGAGTCCAACTTGCCCACGTCGTAGACGCGAGCGACGTGCTCGCTCTTGATGCGTGCGGCCGCCTGCGCTTCACGGCCGAAGCGTTGGACCACGGCGGGGTTTTCCATGGCGTCGGGGAGCAAGAACTTGATCGCAACGCGTTGCTCCAGCAATTGATGGCGAGCCGCGACGACGACCCCCATACCGCCTCGTCCAAGCACGCGCTCGACGGCGTACTTGTCCGCTATCACGTCACCGACACGAACAGGCGAATCCTCCATGGGCTCGGGCAACTGTAACTTCCGCGTTGACGAAGTTCCACGTCACAAGTCGTGAATATCGCGTCGTACGGCGTTGCAGTCGCGACGCCTTAGCATGTCGCCCGGTGCAATCCCGTACAAATCGAGCGGGGTCGAGCGACAAATCTCGTTGGAAAGGCGAGGGAGAGAGTTGCTGCGTTGCGATTAGGAGTGAACAGGAGGCGCTCGCCGAGCGTGCGACTGCAATTTCGTCCAAACACCGACGTGGGAATGGAACGCGCACGCTGGGTAACGGCCCACAGCGGCGTGCAAATTTCACACGGTTGATCGCGCCGCGATCGACGAACGACGCCAGCGCCGGCGCATCAGCGCCGGTGCACCAGCGCGTGCGCCGACTCCCGCCGTTTCTCTGACACGTTGCGCCGCAGGGGGCGACGGCGATTCGCTCCACCCGCGTGGCATGGCGTATCGTACTGAAACTCCATCGAGATTGCTCACTTCGAAGTTTCTCGAAACCTCACGTTCCGGTCGCTGTCAGTGTTCGGGTCGGTTCCAACGCCTCCGCGCCGTTCGGCTGCGTGTGGGCGTGGGCTGTTGGTTCGTCACGTTCGATGCGTGACCAAACGGAGGTTTGTTTCGTGATCTTTGATACGACGTGGTTTGTGTGTGCTCGCCGCTACGGAAGGGCGCTCAGCGTAGGGGGAGGGGCGGTGGTGCTGGTTGTGGCCGTCGGGTGTGGGAACTCGTTGCCAGCAAACGGTGGTACGCAGGAGCCCCATCGGGTCGTCGCTGAAAGTGGCGAACCAGAACGAGCCCCGGCAATCTCGGCAGCGGAGTCCGCGCCATCCGTTCCGCCGCCGCGGGCGTCTTCGAGAGAGACAGTGGATGCGACGGAAGACGAAGCAGATGAGGCGGACGACGACTCGACGTTGCCTGCGCTCTCGTCCACCTCCGCGTCCACCGCCGAGCACGAGGAGCATACCGCGCTGCAGGGCGCGCCGGTCGAGCCGAGCACACCCAAGCCAGCACCTCAGGTCGTAGTGAAGCGACCCCAGGCCCAGGTCCAAGGCAACGTGTGGGGCGACAGCCAGGGCGTCGGCGGACTGACCCTGTCGGGGATCGGTCAGGGCGGAGGGGGACTCGGGAGTGGTCAGGGGTTTGGAAGTGGGCAGGGGCTCGGAAGTGGGCAGGGGGTTTCGATGCGTCGCTACGCCGGCAATACCGAGGCCTACGCGCAACAAGACGAAGGGAGCTTCACTGCCGTCGCGACCGACCCGCGGTCGACGTTTTCCATCGACGTCGATACCGCGTCGTACGCACTGGTGCGACGTCACCTGCGCGACGGTTCGCTACCGCCGTCCGGGGCGGTTCGCATCGAAGAGATGATCAACTACTTCGACTATGGCTACGCGCCACCGAGCGGCCCTCATCCTTTTGCCGTTCACACCGAACTGAGTCAGGCGCCGTGGCAACCAAACCACCAGCTGCTGCGCATCGGCCTACGCGCCAAGCACCTCGATCTTGCGGCGCGACCCGCTGCGAATCTGACGTTTCTCATCGACGTCTCGGGATCGATGAGTTCCGGTGACAAACTCGAACTCCTCAAACGAGGTCTGCTCCTGCTGATCGAACAGTTGCGCCCCATCGATCGCGTCAGCATCGTGGTCTACGCGGGAGCGTCGGGGTTGGTGCTGGATGCAACTGCAGGCAACGAGAAGCGAGTGCTGCGCGCAGCGCTTCAACGATTGACATCCGGTGGTTCGACCAACGGCGCTGAAGGGATCGAGCTGGCCTACAAGCAGGCTCGTCGGTGGTTCGTACCCGGTGGCACGAATCGCGTCATCCTGGCGACCGACGGCGACTTCAACGTGGGAGTTACCAGCGAGAGCGAGCTCGTCGACTTGATCGAGGAGAAGGCCAAAGGGGGCGTCTTCTTGAGCGTGCTCGGCTTCGGTCGGGGCAACTACAAGGACTCGACGTTGGAACGACTCGCCGACAAGGGCAACGGGAACTACGCCTACGTCGACGGCCTGGGCGAGGCGCGCAAAGTGCTCGTGGAGCAGGCCGCCGGGACCCTCATCACGGTTGCCAAGGACGTCAAGATCCAGGTCGAATTCAACCCGCGACAGGTGGCCGGCTTTCGTTTGATTGGCTACGAAAACCGCATGCTACAGCATCGTGACTTCAACGACGACAACAAGGACGCTGGCGAGATCGGCGCGGATCACACGGTCACCGCGTTGTACGAGCTGGTACCCGCCGGCGTCCCGGTTCCCGGCGCGAACACCGACGGGCTGCGCTACCAGCAGCCGGCGCCGCCAACTGCGGCCGCTGCTTCGAACGAGTTGCTGACGGTGAACTTGCGCTACAAGCCGCCAGCGGGGAGTCAGAGCCGCAAGCTCGCGATTGCCGTGCCAGCAGCGCCCACCAGCTTGTCGAACACCACGGACGACTTTCGATTTGCTGCCGCCGTCGCGTCGTTTGGCATGCTGCTCAGAGGGTCGGAGTTCGCGGGGCAGGCCAGCTACGACGGCACGCGACGACTGGCGGCAGGCGCCACCGGCACCGATCCGCGTCGCCGCGAGCTGCTGACGCTGATTGACCGCGCAAAAAAACTCCCCCGTCGATGAGCTCACGTCGCTTCAGCGCTTGTGCAGTCGGTCGAGGCGCAGGCGCTGTTCGGAGTCGAACAATCTGCGCAAGCTCAGAGCGACCGTCAGCCCGACGCCGAGCGCCGTGGCTGCAGAGATCAAGAACATGATCACGATTTGGTATCGCGCGGCCAGCGCTGGGGGAGTGCCGCCGAGCAGCTGGCCCGTCATCATTCCTGGAATGGTGATCAGCCCGACGATACTCATGCTGTTCAGAATGGGAACGAGGCCAGTGCGCAGGGCGTCGGCCAGGACGGGCATGGCGGCCTCCCGTCGGGTAGCGCCGAGTGCGAGCCATGCTTCGATGCTCGTTGCGTCCGTGTAAATCTGCCGCAATCCGCGGTCCAAACCCAAGGAGATGCCGGTGAGCGCGTTGCCGAGCACCATCCCGAGCAGCGGGATGAGGTAGCGCGGTGTCCACCACGGTTCGACGGATACCACGAGCGCGGTTCCGAACCACGTCGTGACCGACGAAGCCACCAACAGGGCGACGAAGCTATCCACACGGGAGCCTCGGTAGCGAAACCCGACGCGCTTGAGTCCTTCGAAGGAGGCCAGGACAACCATCGTCATGCCAACGGCCAACGTGAGCGCCGGATGGGCCACTTCGAATACAGGGACCAGGACATACCCGAGCAATGTCAATTGAACGACCGTGCGCAGCGCAGCCACCACGAGTTTGCGCCCGAGGCCCAGGGACAACCACCAGGACAAACCGGCGTTGACGAGCAGTAGGGAAGCGGCCAGCGCCAGTTGCCCAGCACTGATCGATACGGGGCCGTTCATCCGGACACCTCTGGCTGCTCGTTCGGATGCTCGTTCCAGAAACGTCGATGGCGACGCGCACCGACCTTCATCACAAGTCCTCGAAGTTCAGTCGTTCAGTCGCGACTCGTGCGGCTTGCTCCTGATCGTGAGTGACCCAAATACACGTGCGCCCGTGCAGGCTGCGTTCGACGGCGAGTTTCGTTTCGAGATCCAACGCACTCGTGGGTTCGTCGAGGAGGAGCACGTCAGGTTCGGTCGCCAAGACGATGGCCAGGTACAACCGCTGCCGCTCCCCGCCAGAGAGCGTCGTTGGATCGGCTTGCCACGCAGTCCCGGGCAAACCCCACGCCGAAGCGTGCATTTGACTGTGGTCGAGGAACACGCCGCGCGCCGGATTGCTGCGATGGACTCCGAGGTGACTCAAACGGACGCAAAACGAATGCGCGTCCGGCAGTAGCAGAGGGGGCAACTGAGGCACGTACGTGATCCGTCGCCGCCACTCGCAAATGCCCCAATCGTGGGGAGTCTTTTCGTGCCACGTCAATTGACCGCCACGTAGCGGGTGAAGCCAGGCGAGGGCGCGCAGCAACGTCGACTTTCCGCAGCCAGTGACACCGGTGATCGTCAGCACTCGGCCGACTTCGAGCTCGAAACTCGAGCCAGCACACAGTCGTCGATCGGCGACACGAAGCTCCAGCTGGTCGGCGCGCAACACCTGGGAACTTTAAGGGAGAGGCGCAGAGAGGGCCAGTGATCAAGCGTTCGTTCAATTGCGGCGACGGCGTCGGGTCAGTGCCGCGAGGGCGGCGAGCGCAAACCACAGTGGGGTTGCTTTGCGCGTCGCGTTCGTCGGCAAGCGGCACTCGCACGAATCGGAGGATGCACCGCTCGAGTCGACGTCGGATGCGCCACCGTCACCCGATGGTGACCCGACGCCCGTACTGCCCTGGTCGTCGCTGCTCGCCGCGTCCGCTCGAGGGGTGGAGGGGGGCTGTGTGGCCGACGGGCTCTCGGTCGCGGTTGACCCCGGTACATCGTCGTCGGAGCCGCCCGAGGAGGGCTCGGCGGGACGGTCGTTGCCGGGAGCCGTCGGGCCGCCACCGTCGCTGCGAGACGGTGATGGTTCACTGGGCGCGGGTCGCGAAGCGTCAGGCGATGCAGGCGCTCCTCCGTCGAGGAGGGGGGGATCCACCGGTGGGACCGGCGCTTCATCGTACGCACCGACGGGTTGAGAATCGTTGTCCGACTCGAACGCGCCGATGTCGAACGCCGTCGCTCGTGGTCGCCACGCCTTGCTGACGTCCTCGTCGAGGTAGTATTCGCGATCTGGTGTGAAGGGTGCCGAGTCGACCGCCCCGCCGATCGCCGCAGCACCGGTGATGAGCGTAAAATCCGAGCCGTCGCGATCTGCGAACCCCGGATCGTCGCCGAACACCGACGCCGTCAAGGTGTCGGTCGCGACGGTACCGTCGCTGAGCCAATTGCCCGCGCCTTCGACACCCCAGTTACTCGCGCTGGGATCGGCCGCCTCAGCTAGCGTGCCCACGTCGTAGATGATGTTGTTGTACACGCTCAGGTAGGTCGACACGGTGTCGTTGCGCAGGTTCACCAGGTTGTGTGTACCCGAACGCGGCGTGCCGATGATGGTGTTGTGCACGAGGGTCAAGTGCATGCTCGCGGCCGGGTCTTCGTCGGCGTCGCGAAATAGGGCAAACAGCTGACTGCCGTTCGAAGGCGTGCCTTGTACGATGACGTTACCCTGAACCAACATCGACTGGCTGTGTGGCGCGTCGCCGCAGAACTGCTCGCAGCTCATGATGTCACCAACGTAGTTGGCCGGGCGTGTGATCCAATTGTATTCGATGGTCGACTCACGGGCGCGGATGTGGAACGCCTGGCCCTCGTGCCCATCGTGCAGGTAGCTGTAGCGCAGCGTGAACTTGCCTCCGAAAATGTAGATGTGATGCGTGGCCGGCCCGCTCGTAATTGTCTTGCCGTTCTGAAAGAACTCACTGTGCTCGACGACCAGATCGGTGGATGCTCCCGTCAAGCCGTTGGTGTTGTATTGGAACGTACAGTCGCGCAGGGTCACCGGGCCTGAGTTGATCATTCGGACACCGGCGGAGCTCGGCGCGCGACAGTTCTGGAAAACGATCCCCTCGATTTGGTAGTAGGCCCCCTCTGAGGCGACTTGCCAACAACCTCGGTGATTGTCACCGGCGCCATAGCTTCCCGGCCAGGTGTCTACGAGCGTGTCGTCACCATCTCCGACCAAGTCCCAAACCGGTCGATTGTCGGGATCTTTCGCGCGCAGAATGATCGGCTGGTCTGCGGTGCCCACCTTGTCCAGATACACCCGGAACCGGTACGTGCCTGGTTCGATCTCGACGACGTCACCGGCTTGCGCAGCCTCCAGAATGCTCCAGTCGTCGTCTGGCGTCATCGTGAAGACGGTGGCATTGGCTGTCGAAGTGATCGACACCGCCCCCCCAAAGGCCGCCGCGCCGATGAGGGCCGCGAGTGACGGTGTGGGTGAGTGTGACCGACGCCAATGTGCTTTGGTTCGATGTTGCATGGGACTCCGCACCGGGGTTGGGTGAACGCCGCGGGCGAGCGGCATCCAAGTGGAAACCCCCACACTCTAGCTCGGACACCAGGTGCGTGTCACGCGTCCGTCACGCGCGTCGACTCCGAGGATCGAGAAGCACTCCCGAACCCCATCGATTCGCACGTTCATCGCGACGGCCATCCGTTGCTAGCGTTACGCCAAGCCGGCAGCAGCGTGACAGTTCGCACAACAGGTCGGCAGAAAGGAGGCGATGCGCGACCCTGAGTCCAATTGTCGCGCCCAGAGAACAAACGCTGCTGAGGCGCGACTCGCAAAAGGTGACTGCCCGCCGCGCGAGTCGAACTCCAGCCCCATTGCATCGAATCAGCGTTCGTGAATCGCGAACTGCCACTTAGGGTTAATCCATTGCAGGGCTTTTGCTTCGTGTTCACCTGGATGTGACGTTCGTCGTCTATCACTACGGCGAATTCGACGATGAACGAGAGACAAGCAATGAGGTGCTTGCAATGCAGATTGCGGTCATATCCGACCTACACCTGGGCGCTGGCGACGCCGTCGACGGGTTTGGTCACGACGATGCTGAGTTTTTGAAATTCTTGACGTTTCTCGAACGGAACTTCGAGCGCGTCGTACTTTTGGGGGACATTTGGGAGACACTCACGTCGCGCGGTCTCGGGCGCGCGCTGCACGAACTCGACCGGGCGCGTGCCGCTCACCCCGAGATTGCCGAACGGTTCGCCAGGCCCTGCTATCAATACGTGCACGGCAACCACGACCTCGTCGCGGGCGCGTTGGGAGCACCGGATCGGCTGATTCAGGAGGTGGACGGGGTACGCGTCCTCTTCACCCACGGCCACCAGTTCGACTCATTGATCCAGCGCCGCGCCTGGCTGGCGGACATCATGGTCTGGCTCGGCGGATGGATCCGACGTTGCGGTTGGGGCGCCTTTTACCGCCTGTGTGCCCGCATCGATCACGCGCGGGGCGCCCTGCAACCCAATCCTCAGCTATGCCCGTTTCAGCGCGGGGCCGTGGGCGAGGCAGAGCGCTGCTGTGCCGAGGTCATCGTGACGGGACACACGCACACCGCGGCCCGGGAAGAACACGGTTCATCCCTGTTCCTCAACAGCGGTACTTGTAGCGAAGGGCAGTTGAGCTTCTTGAGCATGGACACCAGGCGCGGCGAGTACGCGGTGAACTCGGGGTACTGAGCACAATCCCACCTACACGCTCGCTGCCGACCACGGTCGCTCTGCGCGCAACGGAACCGCTCGACCCGTCGCTTTGCGCCTTTGCGACGCAAAGGGGGCGACCGTGTAACGCTCCCGTGAAAAAACTGAACCACCCGCGTCCAAGCGGTGAACCGCCGGTAGCCGGCGGCGGGATCGAAAGCGCCGGGTGGTGCATAGGGTGGGCATGTTTCGCTCTGCGTTGGGTTCGTGGCGCCATCGTTCGACCGGTCTGTGCGTTTCGCTGGTGGTGTTGGTGCTGTCGGCGTGTGCCTCGGAGGGCTCCACGGACGACATCGCCGAGGAACCGATCACGTCGCCCACGACGTCGAGTTCGAATTCGGACGGTTCTGAAAGTGGCACCCCGATGCCAATTGGTTTGCCGTCGAGCACGGGGGGAGATCCTACACCAACCGGCGCTTCTTCACAGACCGCGGATGCGATGATGCCCACGTCGTCGCCATCGTCGCCATCGTCGCCTGCATCGCCTTCGATGGCTGGGCAGACTCCAACCACGCCCGCAACCACCGATGACAACCCGTCTACCGGGGCCGGGGGGGCTGGCCCCGACGTAACGACCGGCGAAGGTGGTGCATCCGGAGGTTCGGGAGCGGGCGAAGGGCAAGATGTGGACGCTGGAGGAAGCATGCCGCCGGGCGATCCCACTCAGCCGCAGCCTGCCGTCGACGACGACGGCTGTCCCCGGTCGTTGGAGGGGTGGGGGAGTGTCTCGGGCGACGGGGTGCAGACCACTACTGGTGGCGGTGATGCCGCCCCAGTTCGGGCTACCTCAGCGTCCGAGCTCAGCGGCTACGCTTCCGACGGTATGCCCCGAGTGATCGAGATCGAAGGCACGATCAACGTACCTCGTCTGGAGATCAGGTCGAACAAGACGCTCGTTGGAGTGGGGGCTGATGCGCAAATCAACGGTGGACTGGTCATCAAGGGCAGTCTTCAATCGCCGGTGACCAACGTCATCATCCGCAACCTGAACATCAACGGCGCGAGCACGGGCGGTGAAGACGCCATTCAAGTGCAGTTTGCGCACCACGTCTGGTTCGACCATTGCAACATCTGGGACGGCCCGGACGGCAATCTCGACATGACGCATGCGGTGAACTGGTCGACGATCTCTTGGACCATCTTCCGCTACACCGACGCGTATCGCGCGACTCCCGGGGAGAGTGGCGACCATCGCTTCTCGAACCTCATCGGCCACAGCGACGACAACGGCGGAGAAGATCGCGGCAAACTGAAGATCACCCTTCACCACAATTGGTGGAGCGACGGGGTCCGCGAGCGCATGCCCCGCGTGCGTTTCGGCGAAGTGCACGTGTTCAACAACTACTACTCTTCCGGTGTGTCGAACTACTGCGTCGGAGCAGGTGCTGAAGCGCACATCCTACTCGAGAACAACTACTTCGACGGCGTGCGCAACCCACATCGCTACATCAACAGCGGCGACGCCAATACGGCTCACATCACCTCCAACGGTAACGAGTATTCGGGCGCCTCTGGCGATCAAGTGACGGGCGGCGGAGGGCAGGCGTTCACCATGCCCGGTTATGACGTCGAAATGGATCCCGCCTCGGAAGTGAAAGATCTCGTGCGGCGCTGCTCCGGGCCCCGTTGAGCCTGCAGACGCAGGGCTGAGGTCGGGCCCGACTTTCGCGTCCAAGAGCGGAACGGTGGGCTCGAAGGGCCGGACGGGCGCGCGGCGGCCGAGCGTGCTCAGCGAGCTAGCGGCACGGCCGTGACCGTTTCGCAGCCGAACAACAAATCGACGCGGGCGTTGGGGTCCGTTTGCAGTTCGACGCAGGTCACGGGGCAAGCGCGAACCGTACTCGGCTCGTCGTTGTCGTCGTAGTACCAGCCAACGCGGTCACCACAGTCGTCGAGATCCTCGACCTTGACGATCACTTCCGAGTCTCCACCCTCGTGTACCCAGCGCACGTTGAGCTGCGTGGGGTCGAAATCGTCGTTGTCGGGGATTGCCCATTCGCACGCGAATGAGGCGCGGATCACGCCGTCGGCCAACGCCTCGAATACCGCGTCGAAGTTGTCGTTGTTGCAACTGGGGTAGCGCAGGCCACCTGTGAGCACGCTCAGCGCCTGGAAGCCGGTGCCTGGACCTTCGGAGCCCGGATTGCACTGAGCGGTCACGATGGGTTCGCTGGCGGGCCACGGCTCGAGGGGATCGTCGTACTCCCGCAAGCCGACGATGCTGTGCCACTTGTAGTTGCGAGCGATGTTGTTGCCGAACTGGCGGGGTGCCAGCTCCAGCAACGCCGTGTCGAAGTCGATGGCCGCGTTTTCGCCTGCGGCGGCAGAATCGCGGTCGTTGAAGGAGTAGCCGGCTCGGCTGCACGCAACGTCGTCGTCGCTGATGACCACGAAATGCTTGAACGCCTCTTCACGAACGAATTGCCGCCAGCCGATCGGAGCGATCGACTCCCAGGGACGATTGTCTTGTTGTGTCAACTCATCAGGCGTGTTCCAGCCTTGCAGGACATCGCACCACGGCTCCCGGCTGCGCACGTCGGCGCTGTAGTGGAAGAAGCGGGGTGGGTTGTGCGCGAGCGGCTGGTTCTGGGGATCGCTACAGTCGTGAGCGCCGAGGGGGGCACGCACGCAGATCGGGTGGTCGCTGTCGCCAACCTGGACCTCGACGTCCCCGTAACGCGCAACCATGATCACTCGGTAGTCGACGCCGCTGTCCTCGATGATGCGCGCGAAGTCGTCGTTGATACGATCTTGAACTTGACGGATTTCCCCTTCCATACTGCTCGAGTTGTCGATGACGAAGATGATGTCGACGGGTGAACGTAGCTGCTCGGGGATCTCCGAGACACCCTCGCAGTTCTCCAGCAGACCGCCCGGATCGTCCGTGGAGCTGTTTGGATTATCGTCGTCGGAGCTGAGCAGCACGTCGTCTTCGTCAATCTCCTCGGACATCATCGGTCCGGTGACCGTATCGCCGTCGTCCGTGGTGTTCCCGCTGGGCACGTCGTCGCGACTGGAATCGTCGCTTTCGTCATCGCTGGAGCCGTCTTCGGTATTGGCTTCGGAGTCGTCGTCACCGGCGTCGTCGTTCGACGAGCAGGCGGCGGAAAGTACGCTCAGAGACGCGATCAGGGGGAACAGGCCCCAAGATCGCCAATGACTGTTCACTCGGTACAGCATTTGTCGTTCCTCCAATCAGCCGCCGTCTCGGGGTGCGCCCGTCGTCGCGTCGAGGGGTTGTGTTGGTCCTGCCTCGGCGACTGGAGGGGGGGTGTCTCCTTCGCTCGCCGCATCCATCGACGGTCTCGGCGGGCCGCCATCAGAGCCCGCGTCGGTCCGGTCGGGGCGCGGCTGAGGCCGGTCGGGTTTGGTCCCGGCGTCCTCGGGAGAAGGTTCGCTGGGGGTGCAGCTTGCCAGTTGCTGGGGCACGTCGCCCGCCGTGAGAAATGCGCGAGGATCAACGCAGCCGAAGTTGGCCAGCAACGTGGTGAAATCTGCGGCGACGCCGCACTTTCCCGACTCCATGCAACAGCCGGAAAGTTGCCTCGGATCGACGGCATCGTCGAAGTACACGTCGGGGCAATCCGAATCGTCGTTGCCGGGTTGCTCCAGGGCAACGCACGCCGGTGTGACCGACATGAATTCGCTCACGCGATCCAAGTCGAGCCCACAAGTGTTCTTCTCGTCGGGACAGCACGGCTCCACCACGATGTCACCCACCAGCACATCGCGACAAGTGACCGCACCACAGACTGTCGTGTTGGGGTCGTCGATGGGCTGGGCCGCGGGGAGACTGGCAGGCGACGGCGTGTTGTTGTTTCGATTGCGACTGCCGCGGCCTGTGTTGAACGGCTCTGGGTTATCGCTGCTCGAGCCGTTGGGCCTGTCGGGTCCGGCGCTGCCGACTTCGGCCGTTTCGTCCGAGCCGTCATCATCACCGCAGGCCGCTGCGATGAAGGGTGTGATGACGAGCAACAAGTGCAGCAACTTCGCGGTAGTACGCATCCGTGACACTCCCGAATCTGTCGTGGAACCCCGCGCGGGCCTCCAACTCCGACTCATGGAGTTGACACGTTACGAACAAAGAATGCGAGCAGTTGTTTTGATAGCCATCACCGTCATCGACATCTCAGAAGGTCGACACGGGAAAACTTCGACTCTCCAAGAAAGTGTTGGAGTCGTTCTTCGGGCGCTCGGCAACTTTCCGCGTTACCAGACCACCGATCCTACGCAATGTACTGAATGTACACCCGTGTCAGTCCTCCACCCATTCGAGCCGTCCCGACAGATCGATGACGTGCGCCTGCCGATTGCCAGAAGCTAACAGTGCGTTCGCGTCGCGTGAGCGCGCGTGTGGCGACCGACTCAACGTCAAATGCAGGGTTCCGCCGTCGTGTGGGCGTTCACAACTGCCCCCCATGACGACCACCAACACCTCGACGTCTCGAGAGCGGACCACGTGGCTCGACTGGAACTGCACGGGATCTCCCGGCTTGGCTCCACCCGGTACCCACCCGGGGTCGAAGCGGGTGGGGTCGACGCGGTAGGCCAGCGTCACGTGCTCTGCCTTGGCAACCGGCAGCGTCGCGAGGCTCAGTGCACGCTGGCGGCTCTCCTCGTCGAGGACGACGTACAAGGAACGCTTCTGCAGCTCCGTGTTCAGTCGGTTGATGGCGAGCCGGTACTTCTGCACGCGTTCGTGGTCCTTCTGGCTGGGCGCGCTGAGCCTCGACAGGTCGGCGTTGTGTGCGAGATCCAACAGCTTCACTCTGGCGGCGAGTCGGTGACGCGCCACCCGTTCGATGAAAGCGTCGTATTGCTCGCCGTCGCGCTTGGTCAGGTGTTCGATGGCGCGCAAAACCGACGTGGAGAAACCTTCGTTTCTCAGTTCCTCGACGGTCACCGCGGTGTCTTCGAGCACGTCGTGCAGCAAAGCGACACACCGCTCTTCCGCGCTGTCGCTGTCGAGCGCGAGTTTCATGGGGTGGAAGATGTATGGCTCACCCGCCTTGTCGAACTGACCGAGGTGGGCGCTCGAGGCGATCATGGCGGCGCGTCCAGGTAGCCACCGCTCGATGGTCGCATCGAGTTCGCGGGCCGCGTCGTCGAAGCTTTCTAGCAGCTGCGCGTTGACGACGGGTGCGTAGACCGTGCGCAGCCGGGCTAGTTGTTCGCGCAACTGTCCCGGGCGCGTTACCAGTTGCATGAAGGGTGACAGCCCTCGAGCTTCGTCCTCGACGATGCTGCGCGTGTTGTGGATGCGGTCCGCGCAGCTGATCGGAATGGCCTCGGTGCTGACACTGGAACCGTTGGAGAGGCCGCTGAGGTAGTCGTCGAACCGAGCGGCTTTGGGGCGCTTGTTGCCGTGCTCGTCGAACTTGCGCTCGGTGAGCGCTTCGACGACCTCGACGACCCGCTCGGGCATCGCGTCACGAAATTGTGTCGAGAACGTCGGCTGATCTTCGAGCACGTCGTGCAAGTAGGCAGCGCACAAGGTGCCGTCGTCGTCGTAGCCGTGGCTCGCCAACAGTTGCGCGACCGCCTCGAGGTGGCTGAAGTACGGGGCTCCGCTCGCCTTGCGGCGCTGCTCGCGGTGAGCGACCGACGCCAAGTCTCGGGCGCGTGCGACTAGCGGAGAATCCAGCGGCATATCACGCAGAGATTACCTCAGGTTGGCGGGGGATGCGATCGCGGAGCGCCGCTGTTTCACCCCTCGTCGCCTTGCGTCGGCGGCTCGAGCCGCCGCAAGTCGTGTGGATCCAGCTGTACCCGGTGTGGGATACGGCCGGCGCGCGCCGCGGACTCCGATGGCAACTCCCATTCCTGGCCCTTGGTGCCGTAGACCTGTTGCGTCGCCGTTGTCCACCCCTGTTCACCGCTGTCCACTCTGCTCGCTGTTCTTCACGCGCGTCACCTCGCTCGTGCCTCGGCCATGGTTTCAGTGATGGGTCCCGTGACGGCTGGACGACTGCCTTGTGCCAAACCGAACGGAGAGTGTGCGTTAGGGTAACGTTCTCGTGCCGCCAGCAATTGTTGCTTGCTCCGTTGTCGGGCGTGCAGCAGCGTGCGCCACGTGCAGCGCTCTGGTTGCCTCTTCGTGGTGGTTGTGGCGTGGATGTCTCTCAGCGCCTGCGCCGTTCAGCCCGCGTGTGTCGGGCAGGCCTGCGAGGGGACCTTTCAGGCTCAGTCTCGAGCGCTGTTCGAGGTGCCAGAGCGAGAGCGGCACGGCATTCGAACGTTCGAGCTTTCGCTCCAACCCAAACGCCAGGATCCCACCCTGGGGAGAGGTGCCGAAGCTTGGGCGGAGCTGGAGCTTGCACCGCGTTTCACGCGCGTCGTGAGCTGGAACGTCCAAGGGCGTTTCAACGACGCGTCCCGGACAGCCGCGGAGCGGTGGCACGCGGGGATCGTCCTGCTCAACGACCAGAAACGTTCTGACGACCACGAGCGGTGGGTTCGCGAGCAGAGTCCGGCTTTCGAATGGTTCGGTGACGACTATTCCATCGCCGGGTTTGGGCCTGAGCTGGAGCTGCTCGAACCGCTGACCCACCCCGACTTCCGCGCGCCGGTCGTGCATCTGCGTTGGCGCCACGGCCTGGACGAGTTTCACCTGTTCACGCTCCACGCCCAGACCCCATTGGGCGCGCCCGACCGACACTGGAAGTTCTTGCGGGAGGCGGATTTGCTGGTCGATGCCATCGGTCGGGTCTCGGGGCACTGGCACACGATCATCGCGGGCGACTTCAACAGTCGTTCACCCATCGACGGTGAGACCGAATACATCCACTCCGTGGCGCGGTTGCTCAATGCCGGCTACATCGACACGTTTGCCGCACTGCACCCGGGCCAATTCGAACCGACCAAGCTTCACGGCAACAACACGGGTCGACG
>QJWJ01000184.1 GCA_003235365.1 Deltaproteobacteria bacterium | reverse complement strand
CACTTGAGGCGCGGCGCAGGAGCGCAGTGTCTGGCGAGCGCCTCTCGCACGCCCAAACCGACGGCGAGCGTCAGGTTGCTCAGCTCCTGGGGGCGCAAACGGGGCCGTACCACCACCGAGAACAGCAAGGCTTCCCCCGCGTTGGAAACCCATTGACGGCCGCGCCTGCCGCGCCCGCCCGTCTGTTCATCCGCGAGGAACGTCGCGCCGACGACGCAACCCTCCCGTGCTGCTCGCTTCGCGTCGTCGTTGGTGGAGCCGGTGACGTGGCGGAATTCGAATGGGTCGCCGATGGCACAGCCGCGCTGACGTAGCAGCCTCAAATACTCGCTGACGTCGAATTGATTCATCGACTCGCCGCTATCTCGGTGTTTGTTGACGTGGTGGTGACTTGCGCGGGGAGAGCGAGGCTACGAGCCGTCGCTGTCGCTGGCAGCCGCCTTCGGGGTACCCTCGCCGCGTTTGGGTTTCGCCTTCTTCGGTCGTCGCTTCTTGGGCGTGTCCTGTGCGGGTTCGAGTTCGGCTCGCGCGAGAAAGAACTTGTTGTTCAGGCGCTTGTCGGTGAGCACCTCGAGCTTTGCCTTGACGAGCTCCTTTTCGAGCGAGTTCTTACGCGAATGTTCGGTGGTGAAGTACAGCGTGAGGACGCCCTTTTCTCGCTGTTTTTCGACCCATTTCTTGAACTTCGAGCCGCTCGAAACGAACGTGGCCATGCGATTGCCCGTGTAGAAGTTCTCGCCCTTCCAGTTCATTTGGTAGGCGACGAGTGCATCCTTGGGGCTACTGCGGTGTTCGTAGTAGGCGATCATCGTTTCTCGCTGACCCCAGTGAGGGGCTAGCTGCACGAGGTAGACGTTCATGCACCACGCCGACGCGATGCCCGAAACCGAGCACAACAGCACTGTCGCGTGTCCGCGCAAGCGTCGTATCGCGAGCAGGGCACAAGCGCCGCAAGCCAGCGCCGTCAGTACCAGTAGCGCTGGAGCGAACTCCAGCGTTTCCGGGTAGTCTCGCGCATAGTTGTACGTGAACAAGTGCATCAGCCGCGACGCACCGACGATGTCCCCCTTGCGGGTCACCAGCAGGTCTCGCCCGGCCAGAGCAACACCGACGACTGCGGCCAGAGCGATCACTCCCAGTCCGTACTCGTACTTCGTCTTCGGCGGGGGAGCCGTTCTCGGGTCGCGTCCGAGTATGACGATCGATAGCAGCAAGCCCGTGAACCCCGTCGCCAACAACACGAGGCCGAGAATCGGCCGCGGTTCGGGGAGTTCACCCGACGGCAGGGTCGTTGCGTTCAAACGACCGGGCTGGACTGCCAGGCCACCGAGAAACAGCAGGGCAACCGACAAGAACATGCTGCTGACGTACAGCATCCCCTGACGCCAGTTGCCCGGCAGTTTCATGGGGGCGTAGCGTTCGAGCAGCAGGCCCGCCAGCATCGCGGTGGGAGGCACGAGCGGGAAGATGTAGTGGTGGAACTTGGTCAGCGTGACCGAGAACATGCCGAACGCCAGCAGCCACCACACCATCAGGAAGGTGTTGCCCTGACTGCGTTCGGTTTCGACGTGCAAGCGGGCGTCCCGCTTGGTCACCCACCACAGCAGACCGCCGGCGCAGATGCCGGTCCACGGGAACAGGCCGTAGCCCAGTTGCCACACGTAGTAGCGGAACGAGACGTCATCGCCCTTGTTCGTATCGTGCACGTGCTGGAACGCGCGCTTGACCATGTCGTGCAGGATCAGCCGTTCGAAGAACGGGTAGCCGTGACGCATGTACATCTGCACGTACCAAGGCAGCGCCACCGCCAAGAGCATCACCAGCAACGCCGGTAGCTCCAGGCGCAGCAGATCGCGCCAGCGTCCGGTCACGACCGGGAACACCAGGGCGCAACCGAGCGGTAGCACCAATCCGGGCGCTCCCTTGCCCATCACCGCGATGGTCGTGCACAGCCAAGCGCCGAGGAAGGCCAGGCGTTGCAGCCGTCGCTCGTTGCGTTTGAAAAACAGCAGCCCCACGCCGAGCGCCAACCACAATAGGCCGAAGCCGCCCGGCTGACCCCAGCCATACAGCGGGTTGACGGACTTGCAGCGCAGGTTGCTCGGTTGCCCGCAGTTACCCCCGCCGGAGCCCTGCGTCATCTCATCGGTGTGCAGGCGGAAGCCGAACAGGTCCGTCGTGTGGAAGGTCAGGTTGCGGCTGAGCAAGTACGCGACCTGCGGAAGCAGGCAAACCAAGATCGCCAGGGCCAGCAGGTGGAACGTCGTGAACGTGCAGCGCCAACGACCCAGGGCGATCGTGTGCTCGGCAACTCGGTGCTCGGGGTCCGCTTGGAACCCAAGCCACAACAGACCCATCGCGCCGCACAGCGGGGCGACGTATGGCATGTCCGCCATGGTCTGGCGCGCGAGGATGTACCAGTAGGGGCAGGTCGTGAGGATCAACCCTCCGAGGAACGCGGCGCGCTGTCCGAAGGGGCGAACTGCGGCGCGGTAGAGGGTGTAGCCACCTAGCAGCGTCATCAGGAAGATGGGCATGCGGCAGGCCCACTCGGGCTGCGGCAGTCTTCCCAAGCCCAATCCAGCCAACATCTGGTCGGGCATGTACGAGACGCCGAACAGTTTGAAGCTCAGCCCCTGCAACCAGAAGTTCAGGATTGGCTTGGACCAGAACCAGCCGTCGTGCGCCCACCACAGCGAGATCCAGTCGTCGCGGGCCAGCATTTCACGCGCGACCTCCCCGTAGTGGGTCTCCCAAGGGTCGATCAGTCCGAAGTTACCCAGGAAGGGGAGATACAGCAGCGTCCCGAGCACGATCAGCCAGAAGCCGTAGCGGCGCGTGATGCGCAACTCCGCGTCGGCAACCAGTCCGTTCCAAAACCCCAGCGCACAGCCGGCGCGGAACGTCGCGGTCACGACCCACAGAAACGTGGCTGTGATGGCGACCGCCGCGGTCAGCGGCTGCAAGGGATAGACCCCTTTGACGGCCAACGTCGTCGCGGTAACGAAACCGACGATGCTGATTAGCAGGTGCAACAACGGGCGAGTGTGCGTCGCGCCGTCGGCCTTGGCGGGCGCCTCCTGGCCCCACCCGCGCAGCAACCGCAGAACGCCAACGGACGCGGTCGAAAATCCGACGATACCGAGCGGTACACTGAACGCCCAGCGCCGATCCGTCATCATCACCAGGAACGGCAACCCAAAACCGAACAGCGTCAGCAACCACGCCATACGCGTGCTCAATCGCGAGGCGTCGCGATTGCGGGCCGCGCCTTCGGCGCGTTCGGCTCGACGTTTCGCGGCGCGGTCTCGCCGCGTCTCGACGGCGCTGGCTTCCGACGTGTTTTTCTCGTTGTGCGCCGCCGGTTCCGGCTCTGGTTGATCCGATGGGTCGAGTGCCATGATTGGATGCAAAGGTCGGCTCTCGGCCAACCACGGATGGGGCGGAGGTCTAACAGACTTTCGGGGACTTCGAACCCCCCTTGTTCGGCTGGCCCAGCGGTGATCGGGCTTGCCGAATGGGTCCAGGTCAGGTGCTGACGACCCTGCCGCCCCGGCGAAAACCGGGTCCCCCTCTCGGCGGTGGAACGCCGCGAATCGGCTCCAGTGGGCCGAGCCGACGCCCTTCGCCGTCGGGGTCCGGCTTTCGAGCCTCGTGAGTCAGCCAGAACGCCGGGCAATTGGGTTAGGGTGCGGGTGATGTCGCGTTGGGCACCACTATTGGCCGGATGCTCTCTATTCCTGGCTGCTTCCTGTTCACCCGCTGCGGAACAGGCCGCTCCGCCGCCGCAAACTGCGGCCAAGCCCGAACCCGCCAAACCGAGTCAGCCGCCGTTGTACGTCGCATTGACTGCGCTGTCACCGGCGACGCCCGTGCTCGACGTGTTGCCTGCCGCGGTGCGCCGGATCCTCGACGAGCAGGTCGACTCGCTCGCCGCCGACCAGAAGCAGTTGCTCCTCGCGGCGGAGGATCCGGTCGTGATGCTGCGACCCCTGCTGTATCTGAGCGCGGGTGGGACCGACTTGCGGATCAAGGCGCTGCTTTTCGATTCGCCGGCGGCGACGAACGAGCTGGTGAATCTCGCTGGCGGCATCGAAGGGAAGTACGATTGGGTCGCGGTTGCCAACGCGCTGGCGACCGCCGCCGCCACCGAGGTGTTGCGCGCGCGCGCCCACGACGTCTCAGCGGACGTCGAACACCGTCGGGACGATCTGGCGCAGATCGCCTTTGCAGCCGCCGTGCTTTCGCGCACGGACATCGAGCGGCTGGCCCTCGACGAGTTGCTGGCAAAGTTCGAGGAGCCGTCGTGGCACCTGGCGTTGGCGCGTTTGGATGCGCGCGCCCTCGACGCTCAGGGTGCCAAGGCTCACTTGCAGGCGTTGCCCGAAGAGCTGCGCCGGGACGGTTCGGCGATCGTCGCCGAAGTCGCCGCCGCCGAGGTGCTCGCCGCGGCGCCACCGGCGTCCGGGCGGGACGCGGTGCTGGCGCGAGCTCGTCGGCTGTTGACGCTGGGGCGGCTCGACGACGTGCTCACCGCGCTCGAACCGTTGCGCGACGCGTTACCGAACGACCTCGGTTTGGCGACGGTCCAGGCCCAAGCAGAAAGCGGTGCGAGCGCCTGTCCGACCGTGGTTGCACCGGCGATCGTCAACGAGCCGCTCTGCCAGCAAGCCTGGATACGGCTGCTCGAAGACCATCCGCTCGGTTACGTCAACGCGGCGTGGGCGTCCGGCAAGGGACGCGACGCCGTCGCGGTCGAGGTGTACCTGGGCCTCGCGTACGTCGTGCCACTGATGCATGGCGTGACCGAAAGCGGAACCGCGGCGGACGGCAATTGGGTGCAGGGCGCGTTCGAAGCCATTCGGGCCAGTGCGACGGACGCGGTGGAGATTTCGCCCCATTTTTCGGCCGTGGCGGCACTGGCCGAAGCGCTCGGAACGGCGGTCAGCGCGACGCTGCAACAACGCCAACCGGGCGATCCCGAAGCGGCGCAGGACCGCAGCGTGTTGCTGGACCGCGCCCGCAAGCTGGCGGTGTCGCTGCCCGATGACGAGTGGGGGCAGGCGGCCGCCCTCGGGTTGTCGGCGATGGTGTCGCAGCACGAATCGCTGGGGCCGGTCTTGGGTAAGCTGCAGGGGCACGTGTTGCCCCGGTATCAGACGACCTACGGCAAGCTGCTGCTTTGGGACGCTTTGGCCGACGGTGACGCGGCGCGGCTCGACCAGTTGCAGAAGGAGCTGGGCGACATCGCTTTCAGTCGCGGCGCCGATCCGCTCGAGCGTTCCAAGTGGCTGGTGCTTTGGGCAGAGAGCCGCGCTCACCTGATCGCGGACGACGCCTCGCGCGCGACCCTGCGCAAGATCGTCGAGAACCTGAGCGGTCGCGACGTCGGTTTGGAGTTGCGATTGCGGCGCGCCTTGGACCTGGCCGGGCTGGATGCGCGCGCGGGTCAGATTGCGGCGGGTGCGGATGCGTTGCAGGCGACGGTCGATGCGACGCCGCGCCGCGCCGTGAGCTCCCACGCCGAGCAAGAGTTGCTGATTGCCGCCACGGGGTATCTGTACGTGTTGCGGGCCCTGTCGTCGGAAGGGGCACAGCGAGCTGAGTCCATCGACAAGCTGTCCAAGCTGCTGCTCGACGTCGGCAAGGCGGCCGCGGCTCCCCCGACGTTGCAGATGTGGTTGGCGCTGTGGCGATCCCACTTCGATTCCGTGCTCGCCAAGGAGGCGTGCAAGGGTAACAAGGTCTGTGAGCGACGCGCGGACAAGCTGCGCACCGTCAATCAGCAAGAGCTCGACCGTGCAATCGGCAAGCGTTCGGCTGCTCTGCTCAGGCGCGGGGTGCTACCGGTCGGCGGCGTGGCCCTCGAACTGCGCTACGAGGGCAGGGGCCGGCTCGTGCCGCGAGTGGATGTCACACCGCAGTTCTTGATGGCACACCCGCCGCCCTTCTGAGCGCCGCTCCTCCTGTTCGACCAGCGCTCGACAGAATTCCCTCAGGGGCCAGCGCCGTCGGACTCGGTATTGGCGTCGCTGTCGATCGCGCCGCCATCGGGCGGGCCAGCGCCCGCGTCGGTGGGTTCGGCGCCGCTCTGGTCGCCATCAATCGGCTCCGGCTCCGGCTCCAGAGGGTCCAGCGGTGCGTCTTGGGGTGGCGTCGTTGACGTCGGAGCCACTTCCGGACCCGGAGCACCCGCGCCGCTCGGCATTCCCGGCGCTGGTGTCGCTGGCGTTTCGTTCTCCGGGCTCAGTGCCGGATCTTCCCCGACGAAGCCGTCGTCTCCGGAACTTTCGCTGAGCTCACCGTCGAGGGCGGGGTCGCCGGTGGTGTCACCCTGGGGCGTGTTTCGGTCCGGCGATGGGTCGATCCCATCGGGGATCGGAAAATCACCAGCCGTCTGATTCTGACCCGGTTCCGCCTCTCCCGGCAGTTCGCCCCGGGGATTGAGCGAACACGCTGCTACCAGAGCAGGAGCCCACGTGAGGAAGAGGAATCGACGAGCCACGACGTTTGGTTTCCGATGCGCTGCCCAACTTAGGGCTGCTCCTCCATACTGTCACGCCCTCGGGCCGAACGAAAGCCAGCATCGCGGCGCGGTCTCCAGGTGTTCCACCGCTGTCACGCGGGAGGTCCCTGCGCTCGAACTGGCTACTCGAACCCGCAATCCCCGTCGTGTCGCGTGAGCCGAAACACGCCGAAAGGGCCCACCTCGTCGCCCGAGCTGTTGCGCTCGCCGCGCGTGAGCCGCACCTCGACGCTGTCGTCGCGCATCAACGAAACGATCGCGAGGTAGGTGCCATCACAGCTCGAGTCGACCCAACCGAGCAGATTCATCTCCCTCGCGTCGCCGAACTCGAGCTGGCTGACGGGGTCCGCCTGCATCTCTTGGCTCATCCGCATCTCGGCGTCTTCGAACGTGGCCTGGGGCGAGCAGATGCCGTCTTTGTCGTCATCGGTGCTGATGTTCGCCGGATGATCGTGAAGCGATGCGGTGTCGAGGCGCAGCTGCAATCGGGGGAGGTTCGTGAATCCGCGCCGGAAAAACGACGAAGTCACGACGTTGCCACAGTAGGCCTCGTCGTCTCCCGTGTCGAAGCGGTCGATGCGCCCACAACCCACGGACGCGATGACGATTGCACACGAGGTAGCGATCAGCGCCCCCTGCGCGACACGAACCCGCCGTCGGTCAACGCCGCGTCGAGAGGGGACTGGGCGCGTCGAGCTGGGCGCGGCGTCGATCGTCGGACTTGACGCCAACCGCCACGGGCTCGTTTGCCGAGTCATGGCAACTGAGATAGCAACTGTGCCGCCGTTTGGCGAACCCGCTTTTCCGCGTCGCTGGTGGCGACGGTCGGCAGCGTGCTCTTTGCCCGCTCGGGGGCCAGCTCGACCAGTGCGCGGCAGGCCGACTCACGCACGAAAGCAAATTCGTCGGCGGTTACGAGTTTCGCGACTTCGTTCGTGGCGCGCCGATAGCGTGGATCTTCGTGGGCTTTGGCCGGCAGGGATCCGAACTGGGCCAACGATTGCATGGCGTGGACACGTTCGTTCCAGCCGTCCGAGGCCGTCAGCAGCTTCACCACCGATTCGATGGTTTCCAGCTTGGGGCGGTTGCCCAGTGCTTCGAGCGCCAGCCGTCGAACCCGTTCATCCGAGTCGGTCAGGGCGTTGACGAGTGATTGCCACGCCAGCGGTTCGTCGCGGTGTGCCAAGAACAAGAGCGCCGTGGTCCGCACTTCCGCAGAAGGGTGCACGGCAATGGCCGCGAATGGCCCGACGGCACGCGCCGCCAAGCGCTCCAGCGCGCCGGTCGCTTTTTCCCTCAAGGCTTCCGGAGCCTGATCCAGCTGCTCGCTCAGCTCACCGAATGCTGGGCGACCTCCCGAGGCGAGCAAGGCTTCGGACACCAAGCGCGCCTGTTGTGGCGAGCGCGCGACGGCGAGGGCGACTGCCGACGTCAGCTCGCTCTCGAGCAGTACCAGCGCTCTTGCTTCGAGCTCGGGGTTGCCGCGCTTGGGGTACAGTTCGGTCAACATCGACCCGACGTTGACCCGCCCCACCGGAATGGCATGTACGTTGCCGCTCGGTTCGAATTCGCCGCCCGCGAGTAAACTTGCAGCCCCCACGGCAGCCTCGCGCAGTGTCGCGTCTTCGTCGACGAGCGAGTCGGCGATGGCCTGGGCCGCGCGCGGACTGCGCAACCGGGCCAAGGCAACGAGCGCGCTGGCCCGAACCGCGCGATCGCTCGAACGCGCCAGTTCGGCGAGCAGCGGTTGCGCTTCCTTGCCCCCGAGTTCACCGAGCGCGAAGGCCGCTGCCGCGCGGGACGAATTGCCGTATTCAGCTGAGTCCAACAGTCGTTGTACGGCGGTTTTTGCTCCGGGGATGCGGCGTAGACTGGCACTGATCGCCGCCACGGCGCGCGCCGTGGGCGAGTCCGATTCGAGCAGATCGAGAATCAGCTTGTTGGCGCTGCGATGCTCGACCTGGCACAGACCCCAGGCGGCAGCCAAGCTCACGGGGTCCCCCTCGTCGACGCGAGCTCTGTCGCCGTCGAACAACAGCTCTTTGTAGTCGGGCAGGACGTCGACGTCTCCGGTTGCGCCAACGGCGATCATCGCGTGCATGCGCAATTCGGGATTCGCGTCGCTCTTGGCGAACACGAACAGTGCCTGGTTCGCGTTGGGGTTGCGCAGATGCGTCAGCAGATCGATGGCGATCTGCTGCTGTGCGGCGCGCGGATCGGCCAATGCATCGAGCAGCGGCTTGACCGCGCGCTGACCGATGCGCAGCAGTTCGGCACGAGCGCGCTCTCTCACGGCCGCGTCACGACTGCGCGTTTGCTGGACGAGGGGGAAGGTGAGGGTCCCGTAAATCTCGACCAACAAGCGCCGGTAGATGGGCTTGTTCGAGTTTGCCAGGGCAATCGGTAGCAGCTCGCGTTCTAGGTCCGGCAACGTGCCGGCGCCGACATTCATTTGAATGCTCAATCGCGCCGCGCGCGTCAGCAGTTCCTCGTCGGTCGCCGAGCGGATCACGCGTCTCAATAGCTTGTCGGCCTCGAGGTTCCGGTGCTGGCCAATCAACAGTTCGGCCAGGGCGATGTAAGCCGGAAATAGACGGTCGTTCTTGTCGATCGCGGCGCGGTACTCGGCAATCGCCTTGTTCACGTCCTGCCGGCGCGCGTACATCTCGGCCAGGTTCTTGTGCCCGACGGCATCGTCCGGGCTGAGCTCGACGGCTTTGGCGGCATAGCGGATTGCGTCGTCGTCGCGGTACATCTCGGCCGCGTACTGGGCCATGCGCTGGTAGTACTCGCGCGCACGGTTCGGCTCGATCTTCACCAGTTTCTGCAGCACGCCGATGGCGTCGGTCATGCGCCGCTGCTGCACCAACGTGTGTTCGAGTAGGAGCAAGCTCTGAGCGTCGCCGGGTGCGTGGGTGACGACCCGCGACAGCACGCGTTCGGCCTTGTCGAGCTGCTTGAGGCGCAGGTACGCTTCGGCGAGCAGGCGTCCGGAATTCAGATCAGGCGGATCGGCCTTGAGATTGCGTTCGAGCGGGGCAATGCGTTGCTCGAGCGTTCCGCCCAGTCCCCACAACGTCACGATGTGTTGGCGCGCTTCGCGCGCCGTTCGAGCGTTTTGGCTCCCGAGCAGTTGTTGCCACAGACGCAGCGCTCGCTCGTAGCGTTCGATGCGTGCGCGCTTGGGGGCGCCCGATCCGGAGCGCTCCAAAGCCAAGGCCAGCGCTCTGACGTACTTCTCGTCGCCAGGTGCTGCTTTGACCGCTTCTTCCAGAGAAGCCAGGGCCAGCTCTGGCATGTCGTGGTCGAGGTAGACCTCGCCCAGCGTGTGCAGGGCTCGGGCGCGGTTGGGGATGATCGTCAGAATGCGCTTCCAAGTGGCTTGAGCCTTCGCCGTGTCGCCCTCCTGGAAGTAGCGATCGCCGAGCTCGATGACGTGCCCCGGATCACTGCGTCCCGACTTTGCGAGGCGCTCCAGCAATTCGACGGAACGCTTCGTTTCGCCGACGCGCTCGTAGTAGTCGACGAGTGACGTCAGCACTTGCTCGTCGCCGCGGGCGCGCTGTTCGAGGCGCTGCAATTCGGCCACGGCTTCGTCGCGCTTGCCCTGTTGGAGCAATGCTTCGGTCAACTGAAAGACGAAATCGGGATTGTGTGGCGCGGCCTTGCTGAGCGAGCGGTATTCGCTGATGGCTTCGTCCAGTTCACCCTGGATCTGAAGCAGCCGCACCATGCGTAAGCGCACCTCGAGATCTTTGCTGTTGGTGCGCAGTGCGGCGCGGTAAGTCTTCAAGGCATCTTCGATGCGGCCCAGCTCTTCGTACAAGCCGCCCAACAAGCGCAGCCGCGCAAAGTCGTTGCCGCTCTCCTTTTCGAGCAACGCGACCAGGTCGGGCAGTTTCTCCGCGTCGCGGTAAACCTCTACCAGCAAGTCGAGCAGTTCGCGCCGCAGGCCTGACTGCGCCGAGGTGATACGCAGCGCGCGGCGTAGGGTGGACAGCGCCTCGTCGGTCTTGCCCTGCTTGGCTAGGGCTTTGCCCAGGTCGCGCAAAGCCGGGGCCAACGCGCGGTTGTCGCCCGCGGCGACTTTGACGACTCGTCGGCACTCTTGCTCGGCGAGATCGTACTGGCCGCGCGATAGCAACTCGGCGCCCAGCTCGGCTTGCACGAAAAACGACCCCTTCGCGCGTTTGACCAATTGCTGGTGCACTTCCCGCGCCCCTGCCAGGTCGTTGGCATCGAGATTGAGCTTCATCAAGGCGCGCAGCGTTTGCTCGCGTTCGGCATCGTCTTTCAGCAACGGCAATGCGCGCTCGTACGCGTCGCGCGCGCGAGCGTGGTCGCTGCGCCCTTCGTACAGGCGCGCCAAGGCCATCCACGCGACGGCCTGGGCGGGGTCTCGAGCCGTGGCCTTCTCGAACGTGCGTTCGGCGTCTTCCGGTCGTGCGGCTTGCAGGTAAATGCCGCCGAGGGCGACCAACGCATTGTAGGCTCCCGCGGAGGCCGCGCGCCTTTCGAATTCGGCGATCAGTTGGTCGAGATTGCCGTCGCGTTTGCGATACAGCTCGGCCAAGCGTTGCAACGGAAACGTCGCCCCGGGTTGGTTTGCGACGATGGCCGTGTAGCGATGGATCAGCGCCTCGTCGTCTTGGGCAGGCGAGGTCGGGGTCGCCGCTGTGGGTTTTTTGGGGGTGGTCGCCTTGGAGGTCGAAGTCCTGGATTGGCTCGGCGCCTTTGGCGGGCTCGGTCGCGTCGGCTTCGCTCGCTGTCGTCCCCGCGGGTTGAAGTCGGCGGCGGCGGTGCTTGGGAACGCCGCTGCGATCAGAAAGGCCGTCGTGCTGGACAACATCGTGACGACGAGCAACCCGATACCGAACGGACGCAACCTTCGCATCAGGAAGCTCAAGCTACCACATCCCATTGGAGGCGGGGGCCCCGCACCCACCGGGGGATTGCCGCGTGGGCCGGCGGATCCGCCGCCAGCGTTCGTCGCCAACCGTGACCGACCGCTGGTCCAGCGCCCCGTCGCGATTTGTCCATGCCGGGAACTTTGCCGCAATGGTTCTTGTCCCAGCTCGAGTTCTCGGTCCGTCTCATTCCCTGGATGGGAGACGCCTTTGGCGGCGCCACCTTGGCTATCCATGGCAAGGCTACGCCACGGCAGACGTGCGGAGCGATCCAGAGTAGGGTTCGAGACCGTCCAGTGGTCCAGCACGACGAAAACGCCGAGCGACGTTTCATCGAACGGCTTCAAGATCGAGACGAACGAGCCTTCAACCAGCTCGTCGAAGCCTATGAGCGACGCGTTTTCGGTCTCGTTCTGCGCATGCTCGGCAATCGCGAAGAGGCTGAGGACATGGTGCAGGAGGTCTTCGTCCAAGTCTTCAAAGCGATCGACACCTTTCGTGGTGACTCGAAGCTGTCGACGTGGGTCTACCGAATTGCCGTCAACCTCTGCAAGAACCGCAGCAAGTACCTGTATCGCCGCAAAGCGGGCGCTCAGGACGAACTGGACCTGACCGCGGAGCGACGATCGCTGCAGGACGCGCGTGGCGTCACCACCGGCGAGGCCTCAACGCCCGATCAGGTGCTACAGGGTTTGCAAGCGGAACACATCGTGAGGCTTGCGATCAGTCAGCTCGAGCCCGACTTTCGAGAGGTGCTGGTGCTGCGTGACGTGGAAGAGTTGACCTACGAGGAGATCATGGCGATTACGGGATTGCCGGAAGGCACCGTGAAAAGTCGCATTCACCGAGCGCGTTCGATGCTCAAAGAGAAGGTTTCGAGGCAGCTCGGGGAGAAGCTCTGATGGCGGACGAATCCGAACTCGACCAAGAGCCCATACCCGACTCCGCGGCAGGGGGCGATCTTCAATCCTTGCTCAAGCGGGCCATGGCGTCTGAAGACGAGCCGCCGAAGGTGGACGTGCTCGAGGGTGTTCAGCAGAAGCTGAGAGATCGCAGTGGTGGGAAGTTTTACGCCGACGGCTGGAGCACGTCGCGTCACCCACCCTTTTCGACGTACTTCATCACATCGCTGATGATGCTCGCCATCGTCGTGATCATCTACGCGATCGTTGCGCCGCTAGCGGGCGATCCCGTATCAGCTCCAACCGAGCCGCAGCCCGTGCGCGTCGTGCCGCCGAGGTGATGCGGTGACGCGGTAGACGCCGGCCGCCAGCGTACACCTGCTCCTCTGAGAGCCGCAATCGCGCCGAAGGGCGCCGGCCGAGCGCGCCTCAAATGAAGTCGCGCAAGCGTTCGAGCACGATTCGTCGTAGCAATGGCGTGTCCATTGGGAGCTGTAGGGACGCCCCGGTGGCCATCTCCAGTGCATAGTCCAGCGCCGCTTCGACGGTGGGGAAGGGTTTCAATGGAAATGGCGGGCGCCAGATCCACAGTAGGGCTGTGAGCATTCCGCGTTCGAAAGCGCTGCGGGACACGTTGGCCGAGGCCACGCACAGTCGTCCACCGAACTCCATCACACGTGGGGAATTGACCCAGTCGGCGACGAGCTTGCGTTCTGTTGCGCTGGGACTGTGGGCGTTCTTGGCCTGCAACGAGACGACGACGTAGCGTTCCCCTCGCCTGAAGTAGACTTCGAACTCCTCACCCATCTTCGCGATCGACTCCGCGGTGAGCACCTTGGGTTGGATTTGGACCAGAAGTGGAAAGTAATCTCCGATCAGCACGTTGCGTCGTCCTCGCCCAAGTCCCTGCAGGAGTCTCGGGTGTATCACTACCGCCAGGAGCTCGAAAGTGGATCTCTCCAGGTGCTGGCGCCCGCGCACGCCTTCCGTTGGACGATCGGGCTTGGCAGTGACCAGGCCCATCGATTGAGCCCGCCGGCGCGACTCGGAATGGCCACGGGCGGCCCATTTCGCGGCGGTCGTTTCCGCCGTACCACACAGGGCGAGTCGGGAGTCGTCCGCGTGGTGTCCGAGGCCACGGCATGTCGTACCCTGGTGGTACGCTCGACACATTGGGGTTTAACCTTCGCGCTCAGCAGCCGTTCCCCCGAGCATGGCCGCGTCGGCTGTAGGGGGGCACACATGGATAGCAAAAGCGCAGGCGTCTTCGACGACGTCGTCGTGACGTCGACCGTCAGACTTTTCGAATCGCTCGCCAGCGAAGTGACCTATGCGGGGCAGCAGGTCGCCGGAGGGATCCCTCCGATCGACGACGCGGTCGTGTCGATCCTGGGGTTTGCGGGCGAACGCATGCGCGGCGCGCTGACGCTGGTTTGTCATCCCCGCGTCGTCGGGCACAGCTTGCCGGGGATCCGCCGCCCTTCGGATCGGCCCGAAGCGCTGATTCGCGATTGGTCTGGCGAGCTCGTCAATCGCCTGCTTGGGCGGATCAAGAACCAGCTGGTGCGTCGGGGCCTGGACTTTCGCGTCGCCATTCCGATCTCCGTGCGCGCTGAGGCCCTGCGAGTTCCGCCTTTGGATGTGAGCAGCGGTCCGTGGCACCAATTCGTCAGCGATTTCGGCGCGATCTGGGTTCGGCTGGACCTGCAATCCGAGCATCCGGTGTTCCTGCCGAGTCTGATTCCCATGCACCACGAAGTGCCTGAGGAGGGCGACTTGATGCTCTTCTGAGCGAGTCTGGGTGAGCGGCATTTCCGCTGAGCGGCTACCAGCCGAGCGCTTCGATCATCTTCTCCGCGTACCGCTTGCCGAAACTGACCTGCGCATCGTGGTCGAAATGGACGTTCCACTGGGTGTCGGCGCTGTCGATGGCGAGACCTTCGGCCGATACCACGTGAGCGTTGCTCAGGACGCTCGGCAGCTGGTTCACGAGGGGGTTGTGGCTGGAGCTGTTGCCGGAGTAGGCGAGCTCGCCCGCCAGAAAGGGGACTTCTCCGAGTTCGAGGTCTGCTCTCAAATCGGTGACGAAGGTAGCCACTTTGCCCGGCCAGCTCGAGTCTGCGGTGTTGGACTCACCTTGATGGAACAACATGCCTTCGATCTTGCCACCCGCGTCTTGTGCCAAGCGGGCACGTTGCATGATCCAGTCGTACTTGGTTCCACCGGCCTTCATGAACGTCTCGATCTTCTCCCCGCTGATGGCACAGGGCACGAGACCAATCGTGTCGCCCTCCGGGATCACGTCGAGCAAGGCCTTGGCGAAGTAGTCGCCAGGTCCGATGGCCCCGTTCCAGCACTCGTGCAACGGGGGCGCAGCGATGTCCCACTCGTCGGTTTTTCGGCCCGTGTCCGCACAATCGTCGAAGCCCAAGACTTGGACGCGCGGATCCTCGGCGCGGTCCGCCTCTTGCGCTTTCGGGTATCCCGCCATGTTCGACTGGCCCAGCAACAAGAAGACGTGAAACGTGGGAGAGCCGTTCGATCCACCGCCGGCATTGCCGTTCGTGTTGCCGCCCACGCCGCCAGTGCCGGGCGTCACCGAACTACCTCCCGTGCCCCCGCTACTCTGCTCAGGCATTACCGTCGGCGTTCCGCCGCTGCCGGCCTCGCTCGCGCCGCCACCTGCTCCGCTCGTGCCAGGCGGTGTTGGCGCAGGGTTGACGTTCGCGTTGGAGGGACTCGGCACGGTGTCAGAGCCAGTCGCCGTGGACGTCGAGGAGGGGCCGGTGGGCAGCGTGGTGGGGTTTGCCGGCGAGGGCTGGGCGGGCGAGGTGGTGCTCGAACTGGACTGACTCATGCTTGTTCCGGTACTGTCGCCGGGGCCGATGGACGGCTCCGCCGTCACGTCGCTAACCGGCGACGAATCGGTGCCATTCGTCTCAGAGCTACAGGCCAATGCTGCACACAGGCAGGCGAGCCAGCCCAGGTAACCTGCGGGCCGGAGTGCATCGGGGTTGCGCGTCTTGAGAGACGGACTCTTCGGGGGGAGGGACATTGCATCCGGACCTTGGCTGGAGATTGTTGGACGCCCACGCCGTTGGCTAGGGTCCTGCGCGTGCCACGGTGACGGCACGGCCCGACATAGATGGGGTGGCTGGGCGTTGCCTTCGATCTCGGCGTTCGAATATGTTCGACACTGGCTGACCGCGCAACACGGGTCGCCTGCCGCTGCACGATTCCGGGCTCAGGGTTGCCCAGGGTGCTCGGAGGTACCCGACGTGGCTTGCTGGGTACCCGAAAACGAAATCCATGTCGTTCACGTCGGAACCGCATTTTGAGCTTCGGCGGACAGAGTTGTCTGCTTCCGACGGGTGCCGAAGTCGATGATGGTCCGAAGCCCGAGCGAAGCCAGCTGATTGCGGGCTTTGGTTCTCGTCAACCCGCTCGTTGAATCATCGCGGCCAACGCTCGAGCATCCGTCGCCTCGACGACGAACGACGGGCCTCTCGACCAGGCGCCCTCTGCCGAACAGAACCACGCTTGGGCCACGAGCTGTCCTGAGATCATTCGGGCTGACCACTCCACTACCGTGCCGTACTCCGAGCGTTGCCTGCTCAGGATTGTGCATGAGCCACGCTCAACGGCTCGAAGCATGTCAGCGTGAGCGAGCTCCGTCGCTTGCGGTCCATGCACGACGGGCCGTAGCCCCGACGTGTACAGATCTGCCCGAGGTCCCTCGGGGCGTCTGGACGCTGGCGTCGCAGGTATCGTATCCGCTTCCCTCTGTTCTGCTCCCACGCAGCGAGTATTCGCGCCCGCGGCGATAGAGGCAAGCACCAGATTGATGTTTGTTCCAAGTCGGTCCGGTGCTTGGGCGACCGGATAGTCACGGAGTTTGAAACCGCCCTGAAACTATAGTCGCAGAAGGTTTACTTAGTGGCGAGCCACGCTCGGCACCTGAGACAGAGAAGCGATAGCTTCTCCTCCCGAGAACCGTGCGGCACGACGTGTGCGGCGCCTTCAGTGAATCGGGCAGGGCGGCGTATGGATTGCCGTCGGGTCGAGACGCGCTGCTCGTCGCACGAGCGCAAGCAGTTCATCAATGTTCAGAGGCTTGAGCAGATACCCAAAGGCCCCGAGATCGCGTGCTTGCTGTTCTTCCGCGCCGCCCCCACTGACTATGATCACTGGGAGCTCCGGCGTCATTTGCCGCGCACAGCGAAGTAGTTCCATTCCACTCACGCCCGGCATTCCAACGTCACTCACGGCGGCATGGAACCTTCGCCGCTGCATGGCCTCGAGTGCCTCCACGACTGATCGGCAGCAAACGGTGTCGAAATGGGCGACATCGAACATTCGGGCCATCATCCGTAGCACGAGTGGATCGTCGTCAACCGCGAGGATCAGCGGCGTCGGTGCTTCGCTAGTTCTGGTCTCGCACCGCATACATCTATCTCGACTGTTTAGCAGAGAGGCCGCTACCGGACAATCTCGCAATTCGAACGGCGGTGAATCTGTCGCGGCTACATCAGATACGCTCGCGCTTGGAACCGCTTGGACAACGCAGCGAAACTCTGTACCGGAGGTGGTTCACAGGGTTGTCACGTGCATTCGCTGGGACTACGGCGCTGAGATTCACTGCGCGGGCGAGCTGAACCGAAATCTCGTCGGTTTGGGTGGGCGGGGCTACAACGAGGTTTGTCTACGCACCGTGTTCATGTCTTCCGGCACTGAATCTGGAGTGTCAGCACGTTCGGTGACCGGTTTCTTGGAGCGACTAGTCAGCGAGAGTCTGAGCCCTTGCACAGTCTTCGCCGGCTGCGCCCGCGATACTCGCGGCCGCGAGGAAAACCACCGGACCCCGTCGTTGGCGAGAGGAGACGGTGGTTTCGGACTCGAGACCACGCCCTACGCCTTCTGTCATCGCGCTCGAGGTGGTTGTTCGCCACACACACATCTGGCGACGGCCTACCAACGGCGCATCCGCGGAAGCGCGATCTACGTAAACGTACGCTTGGCGTCTCGTTCCGCCAGGTGCTGCGTGTGGAAGTGGCCGCAAGGCATGATCATAGAGCGGAGAGTCGGGGTGCGCAGTGGCCCGGTGCCGAGGCAATTCGCCCCTTGGTGAGTAGTAGGGGCATGTGCGTCAGTACGTGAGAATGCCCTCACCGGCAAGCTGAGCGGCGCTCTAGAGCTAGTGCGCGCTCTGCCGTTACAAGTAGGGATCCGATGCATCGACTCGAGCTGACTACACCTTTACTGCTTGTGCTTTGTGCGAGCTGTGTGGATCCCGGCAAGGGGCTATCGCTACCTGACGCCGCTGCGCACAGCACCCGCTCCTCGGGTCCGGTCGACCCGTCCGATGGCGGCGGCACCGGTGCCGACGAGGGCGGAGACGACGGGGGGAGTAGCGGAACTTCGGCGGGCTCGGCCCCATCGACTTCGACTCCGCTCGCCAAGGGTTGCCCCGCGACTGCACCCATGGACGGCGAGGCGTGTACCGGCTCCCCAACGTCGAGCTGCGACTACGCCGACGTTTCTTGCGACTGCGTTGGCGGAAGCGGACGACAAATGCGAGAGCTTGCCTGGCAATGTACCAACGAGGCGAGCACCTCGACACCGGCGCCGGGAACGGACTCGATGTGGAGTGCTGCCTGGGACGTGATGGCCAATCGCTGCGCGTTGGGTGGATGTCATGGCTCGGGTGCGGGCAACTTCACGCTCGACCCAGCGGATGAAGAGACGTCCCGCGCGACGGCCATCGCGAAGGCGGAGCAAATCATGCACCAGATTGACGTTGGCGCCATGCCGCCCGTTCAGGGCGACGCACTGACGGAAGCGGAGGTGCAGGCGGTGACCGACTGGGTTGAGGCGCTGTAGAGCACCAATCAGCTTGCCAATGCACGGAAATGCCCCGAAAAATCGCCCCGGCGGGGGTGAGGGCGCTTCTCGGGGCCACGTTCGGGCACTCTTGATCGCAGCTCGGTGCTCTAGGTTGTTGATTTGTCGCGGCAATCAACATGATTGCCGATCTAGGAGCGTCCGCCGACGGCTGCGGCGTTTGCTCGACCCGACCGTTCGCGTCGGATCGAGCCGCCCGTCGGTGGGGATCATGCCGTGGTTACTTTACGCGGAAAGTTGGGCAGCCGTACACGACGCGAATTGCTTCGACGCCTTCCGTCTCGATACGTTCACACGTCGCTCCCTTGAGCACCACCGTCGGCGGATCCGTTTCCGTGTCCAAATCCCAACCGTCGGGGCCGTCCTGAGCGATCAGTTCGCCTTCCACCTCGACGTTGAGCTGGTCCAAATCGGGGGGAATGGACTCGAGTCGTAGCTCGCACGACGTCAGCAATTCCCTCGTGATCGAGTGCAGAACGTCGCTCAACACGTCGACATCATCGACGACGAAGTAGCTAGCCGTCGACCCCTCGACGGGGCGGCCGCCAGCGATCGCGAATGCGTTGAGCGAGTCGGCAAAGCTTTCACTACCTGGCACGCCGACGACGAAGGTTTCGATGCCCGCGGCGTGGAGCGCCTCGACTTGCATCAGCGTTTCGTCGTCGTCGAGGCAGTTCCTTCCGGCGCCTTCGTCGCCGACTTCGTCGGGGTCACAACAGTTCGAGAAGCTCTCGTGGCAACGGCCCTCCAGGTTGACGACACACTGGTCGGCGCCGCAGCTTCGCGCCTCGTTGCAGATGGGTCCGCCATCCGTCGCCAACAAGACATACTTGCGCCCTTCCAAATCTTTGCCCGCGCCGTCCGTGAAGTAGGCGAACGCTTGGCCCAGTGCTGAGGCGGTTGGCGTTCCCCCGCCAGGCTCGACGTCGTCCAGCGCTTGCAGGATGTTCGGAACCGCCTTCGGCCCTGCGCCCACTTCAACGGTGAGGGCACCATCGCTGGGCATCGCGCAGCCATCGGGATACGGGAAGAGATGCAGTCCGAACGAGACCTCGTCTTCCACACTCTGCAGGGCGTCCGACAGTGATTGCTTGAGCGAGGACCACTTGTCGCTGCCAAAGCCATCGGGGACTTCGGTCATGCTTCCCGACTTGTCCAGCACGACCAGTACGTTGGCCGGCACCCGAGCAGCTCCGTACGGAGACGTCCCGCACGCCGCCTCGTCGTCGCCGGCATCGGGCTTGTCGACGGGTTCCTCCTCTTCGATGAATCCGTCGGTACTGAGCTCGTCGGTGGACGACGCTTCATCCGTCGAGTCGCCAGCATCCACACTGTCGTCGTCTGAGGTGTCATCGTCGGTTGTCGTCTTGACGTCCGTGATGTGGGAGTCACCGGCGTCGATCGTCGACTCGTCGCCATCGCTCTCGGTTGACGACTTGTTGGAACAACTCGACGCGGCCAGAGCGAGGAAGAGCGTGCTCAATGCCCCGAATCGAAGCGGGTTGATCGTGGTTCGGCTGGTCATCGTCATCACCCTCACAACAACTCGATTCGGCAAAGGCCCTGATCGCAGACCAAGCCAGCGCAGCAGTCCGCGGCTCCGCCGCACACCGTGCCACCAGAACCGCACGAAGAGGTCTTGTCCTCGCAACTCAGGGTGAGCTGATTGCAGTTTCCGGAGCAGCAGTCGCCATCAGACGTGCATTCCGAGCTGTTGCTGACACATGCGGTCGTGCAGATGCCACCGCTGCAGGTTCCACTACAACACTCACCGTCTTGCGTGCAGGCATCCCCAATCGCAACGCAGCTGCTGGGCTCGCCGCACGTGCCGGTCATGGAGTCGCAGTAGTTCGAGCAGCATTCGGACCCCTCGGTGCACTCGCCGCCGTCGGCCGTGCACTGAGAGCAGCTGCCCAAGGGCGATTGCGTCGCGGCTGAATCGATGAAGCAGTTGCCGGTGCAGCAGTCGGCGTTGGTGTCACAATTGTCGTCGACGTTCATACAACTGTCGCTGCCGCACACACCGAGCGTCGAGTTGCATTTGCCGTTGCAGCAATCGCCGTCGCTGTCACAGGCATCTCCATCTCGAACGCAGGACCCCGCCCCACAGGCGAAGTTGCCGTCGCCGGTTGGGAGGCAGAGACCGCTGCAACACTGATCGGCGAGCACACACGAGTCGCCTTCGGCCACGCAGGTGTCTACATCACCGAAACAACGTTCGATCCCCAGTACCGTGGCGCGGCACGCATCGGCACCGCCACAGCAGTCGTGTGTGCCAGTGAAGCGGTCGTCGCACACTTCGCCTGCCGGCTTCGGGCCGAGCACGTTGTCGCAGCGCCCGACGTCTTTGCCCTCGAACAACACGCAGGTCGCTGGCGCACCCTGATCGCAGCTGTCGTCATCGGCGTGCCCACTGCAACAATCGCTGTCCTGAGTGCACAGCTCTCCATACGGGCGACAGCCACCCAAGAACTGACAGCTCTTGAAGCCGGTACCGTCGTCGAAGCACGAGTACGAGCAGCAATCGTTCGGGCCTTCGCAGGCTTCGCCGACCAGGCGGCAGCTCACCACGCTCGAGCCTTCGATCTTGGCGCAGTAGCCCCCTTCACACTGGGCGTTACAGCACTCCTGGTCGGAGGCACACACCTCTCCCGAGGAGCGGCAGAGCCCACCGGTAATACAGCGTGATTCCCCACCGAAGTCCGCACACGCTTTCGAGCAACACTCGTTGTCGTCGCTGCAGACCTCGCCCGCGTTGAAGCAGGTCGGGCCGAGCTGGCACTTGCCTGTCCCGGTGTCGCAGCTATTGCTGCAACACTCCGCATCGCTCGAGCAATCGCCACCAGCGGAAGCGCACACGCTCTCGGTGCTGCATTCTCCGTCGACACAGCTCAGGGAGCAGCAATCGGCTGCTGCTGAACAACTGTCGCTCGGTGCCGCGCACCCACCCGTCCCTGCGGCACACTCCCCCGTGCTCATGCAGCGACCCGAGCAGCAAGTTGCTCCCGTTTCGCACTGTTCTCCTGCGATGAGGCACGCTCCCAAGCCTTGGGCACAAACGCCTTGCGCGTTGCAGGTCCCGGAACAACATTCGTCGTCGCTGTTGCACTGATTGCTGTCTGACACGCACGTTGGACCAGAATCCGGTGTGTCAGTCATCGATGCGTCGGGGCCAGCGGACGACAGCCCCGCGTCCGTGGTGGCCACGGGGACCTGGTCGTCTGTTTGCGTGCTTGCGTCGGATGTATCAGTGCGATCGCCCGCGTCCGAGCCGTCATCCGTCGAGCTCGGCTCATCGGTCGCGTCGGTCGTACTGTCGTCCGTGCTCGGCGTGTCGGTGTTGCCCGTTTCGTCGGTATCGACGTTGGTCGGGCCCGCATCCGAATCGTTCGAGTCGTCAGAGTTCGCGGTCTGATCATCGCTGCCGGCGTCGTTGGCGGTGGCAGTCGACTCTGAACCGTCGCCACACGAAGTGGTCCAAGCCAGTACCAGCACCATCAGGCCGCGGCCAAGTGGATTCATTCTACGCAAGTTCGCAATCATGGTTCCTGTGCCCCCAAGGTTCGAGTTCGTGGCCCGGAACGAGGCGGAGGCAGGAGGTGGGTGGTTGCGTTGGTTGTGCGTGGGACGGGTACACATACGCCGGGCGCGTGTGGTACTCGTTGCACTTCGAAGCAAACTTCTGCATGTGCGCTCGTTCCAAGCCGGGCATGACGCGTGTGCAACGGCGTCTGTTCGGCTCATCTGTAGTGGCCAGTTGATCCCGTTCTTTTCAAAGGGGCGGGCTGCGGCCTGACGGCCGACGGCGCGCTCCACTCAGTCCTTGCGGGTGTCGCCGAACGAATCGTGAAGCCAGTCGCGAAACGCGTGCAGATTGGAACGATCCCTCGACGACGGTCGATAAACCACGAAGAAGCCGTGAGGTACGGTCAACTCGTCCGCAGACGTGCGTTGTAGGCGCCCCGTGGCGAGGTGAGTTCGAACGAGTGAACGCCGTGCGAGCAGCATGCCATCACCCGCAATTGCGGCGGCTATCGCGTCGTGGGCAGTGTTGAATCGAGGTCCAGCCGTAGGCTTGGGGTGGCAGCGAGTCGTCTCGCTGAACCACGTTGCCCACGTGGGAAAGCTGCCATCGAAGGCGAGACTGTCGTCATGAAGCAGCGGAAGTTCGTCGTTGCTGCGACCTGCGCGGCGCGCCGCCAATTTCGGTGCGCTGACGGGAAACACGGCGTCCGCCATCAGCCGCTCTGCCGCCAGCCCAGTGTAGTGTCCGCGGCCGTAACGAACGCCGATGTCGATGTCCTGTTCGGCGTAGTCGACGATCCGGCTATCGGCGAGCAACGACACTTCGATCCCGTTGTGATTTCGCGTGAACTCACCGAGCTTCGAAGCCAGGTAGGCCGCGGCGAAGGCGGGCGCGACGGCCACACGCAGTTGGCTCTGCTCGAGCTGTTGGGCCGCGTCGACAACACGTTCGATGCTGTCGAACGCCTTGCTCAGCTCAGGTAGCAATCGCTGGGCGCGCTCGGTGGGTTGGACTCCCCGGGGTGTTCGACGGACCAGGGTGAACCCGAAGTGTTCTTCGAGCAATCGCACCTGCTGGCTCACTGCGGCGGGAGTCACGCGCAGTTCCCGCGCGGCGCGCTTCATGCTCAGGTGCCGACAGACCATCAAGAACGTATGCAGCGCGTTGAGCGAGGGCCATTGGGGCATCGTTGGTCTCCTGAGGGGGGTAGCTTTGCTTACACCACCCGTAAGAACTCCTCATTTGAATTGCAGCGGCGAAGCGCGCAAACAACTCGGAACCTTTCCCGGGCCTCAGTATGCGCGTTGTCGTTCCGATATCACGCCGACTCGCTGTCGGCACCTTGTTGACGCTCGGTGTTGGCGCCTGCGGTTCCCCCCGTCCGACGACGCGCGCCGTTGCCACGGGGCGCGTCGGATGGCGCCCTCGCCTGATCGCGTTCGACGGGTTGGTGTTGTTCGACCCGCGGCCGGTCGTCGCGGCCGTGCAGCACATGGGTGGCTCGGCCGACTTCGTGCGAATCTTCCGAGCGCGGCTCTTCGAATACCAATGGCTCACCGCGTTGGGTGGCCCCTATCACGACTTCGTCACGCTGGCGCAACGCGCTCTCCTCTTCGCGGGGGAAACGGCCGGCGTTGCGGTGACTCGCGCCAACCTGACGGAGCTCAGTCACGTGTTGAGGCACTTGCAGCCGTGGCCCGATACCGCCGCCTCGCTCTCGCAATTGAAGCAAATGGGCCTGGGCACAGCAGTGCTGTCCAACATGACTCCGGCCATGTTGAGCAACGGGCTGGAAGCGGCGAACGCGACTCGCTTGGTTGATCACGTCTTCAGCACACACGATCGCAGAACCTTCAAGCCCCACCGACGTGCCTACTCGATCGCCGTCGATGAAACGGGCTTGACGCCCAATCAAGTGCTGTTCGTGGCATTCGCCGGGTGGGATGCGTGCGGTGCGGCGTGGTTTGGGTACCCCACGTTTTGGGTCAATCGCCTCAGAGCGGCCCCCGAACGACTGGATGCTCATGCACCGATTGGTGTAACCGACGACTTGAGCGGGTTCGTCGAGCAGCTTGCTGCCATGCCACCTTCGTGATCGCGCACGTCCGGTGAGCCGCGGCCTGGAAGCGTTCACTGAGCGCCGCATGTGAAGATGCGAGCTTGCGTTGGGCTTCGGGAGAGCGGCCCTTGGGCCCACTCCCGTTTTGGCGGGGCGAGCTACTCTGCGTGGGGTCCGCGTCATCTGATTGAGCGTGTTCGTATGCTGCACCACATCAAGAGGTTGGAAATGGCTCCGGGGCTCCGAGTACGCGTGATGAGTCCAACGCTTTGTTGCGCGGTTATCGCTGCTTGCGGTGACGGCTCGGCACAGCGGTCGATGATTGACGTCCCTTCGTCGGGAAGTGTTGCGCCTTCGGATCCACTCGCACCCGACGGCTCCGCCCCCACGTCGCCAGCGCAGGAGTGCGCTGAAGGGTTCAGCATGAACGACGCAGATGCTCAGCAGTTGTTCGACTACGCTCACGTTCCGACCTTCGACTTTTTTCTGCCGGAGGACGACTGGGCGTCGCTGCAGCAGAACGCGAGGGACGAACAGTACGCTTTGGCGCGGGCTTGCTTCGACGGGCAGCTCATTGGCGACGTTGGCTTGCGCTTCAAGGGCTACTACGGCTCGCTGTATGGGTGTTTCGACGAGAATGACGAACTGATCTGTCCCCGCTTGAGCATGAAGGTGAAGTTCAGCGAGTACGATGAAGAGCAACGCTTCTTCGGCCTGAAACGCCTGAACTTCAACGCCTATCGGCACGATGATAGCCGAATGAAGGAGCGCCTGAGCTACGATCTGTTTCGCGCCATGGGTATCGTGACACCGAGAGCTGCCTGGGCTGTCTTGCGAGTCAACGGGCAGAGCTACGGATTGTACGGCATGGTCGAGCAGATTGACGGTCGATTCACCGCCGACCGATGGCCTGGCACACCGGACGGTAATCTGTACAAGGAAGTGTGGCCTTCGGATGCCGATGAGTCGAGCTTGTTGGCGGCATTGAAGACCAACGAAGAATCGATGGACGTCAGCGGGTACGAAGGCTTCGCCGTGACGCTCCGCGAGGCGGCGGAAGAGGAGCGATTGCAGGTCCTCGACCAGTACATGGACCTTGACTACCTGGCGCGCTACCTGGCGGTGGATGATGCGGTGGCCAACTACGACGGGATCACGTACTTCTGGACGGATGGGGCGTCCCACACCAACCACAACTTCTACATTTTCGAGCAAGCCCCCGACAGCTTCGTGTTGATCCCGTGGGATGTCGAAGCGACGTTTTGGATCAACCCCGACCACGCGGCACCTCCATGGTCGGTCTTGCCCGAAGACTGTAGCGAGACCTACCCGTATTGGGATGGCTTGGCCTTGGCGCCCGGCTGCGATCCGGTGTTCAAGGCGCTCGACACGGATCTGGACCGCTGGCGAGAGGCAGCTAGGCAGTTGTTGGATGGGCCATTCGCTCTCGATGCCATGCGTGCAGCGATCGATCGGCATGCGGCGTTCATCATGAATGAAGCATTGGCCGACCCGACGCCGCCGATGTATGCGTCGTTCGATGCCGCCGTGGCGGAGTTGCAGCGAGTCGTGCCGCGGCTGAGAGAACGATTGGAGATGCTGGTTGGGGACGACTGAGAGGTCAGAGTCCGCTTGCAGGCATCGAAGGAGCGCTCGCGAATCGCGTCGACGGTGACGTTCAGGGCCGAACGGCGATCGTCGCGTAAACCCTGGGACGCGATAGTTCCTCCAGTGTTTCAAAAGCGTCGGTTGTGGTCGGTCGCTGCACCTCCCGAAATGGGGTAGCGAGCTGCGAAGATTCAGCACTCGGATTGTCTTCCTCACGTCAGAATTTCCGGAGTTGGCCGCAGTCGCGGGCGATAGCGTCGGGTAACAGCGGTGAATCGGCGGCAAATAGTAACTTGGTGCGACTATTGCATCGCGCCCGTCTGCATGTTGGGCCCCAAACCAAGCCATGGCCGATGCGCTGCGTCGAGCGACCCACAACTCGGCTATTCGAGCACTTGTGCGCCATCGGAGCAACTGACCAAGTGCCTACTGGTAGTTGCGACTGCCGCGCCCTGGCAGAAGGCCAGCTTGCTTTCGAGGGGAGAGTGCGACGAAGTGCACATGGTTCACCAGGAGCGCGGCGAGACGATTCAGCAATTCTCCCGTCGTGTCGAGGGGCGGCTTCGAGCTGAGCATTTTCACGTGCTCACGCTCGCCGTGGGCAAGGCCACCTCCCCCTGGAACGTCGCTCAGCTTCTGCCAGCCGAGTTGCCGTTGCTCGTGCGGCTGTACCTTCAGCTCGATGGGGCGCCGCTCCCGTCCTGGATCCCTGAGCTTGCTGAAACTCTGATGCTCGCTGGGGTTCAGGTTGAGCTCCGGTTCGAAACCGTCGCTTCGGGTCTCGCTCGCCCGCCTCTCGTTTCGAGCCGCCCGTCGGTGGTTCGAGCCCTTCCGTGGCAAGTGGCGAACGACACGGTTCCCCCCACGACGCACTGAAGACGCGTCGCGTGACGGGTCGGTGTGCGAATGCTTTCGGTATGAACGTGCGTCCTGCAGCGCGACTTAGTGGGTCTCGAGTCTTTCGGCGCGCCTCGAGCGCTGCTGAGGCCGAAGGACCGGAAACCCCAGATCATCAGTGAACACGCTTCCAGGAGTAGCTTCGGCTTCGGCGTTCGCCGTTTGAGGCTTCGGCCCTCGGGGCGCGGGAACCCGCAGGCCTGGTCCTCCGTCTCGTGCGGGCTCAGCCGCCGATCCGACGTCAACGTGGTGTACAAGCACCCACCCGATGTTAGGCTTGAGCCTTCATCGACGAACCGAGGGGAAGCATGGCGTTGCTGGCTCGAGAGGACTGGCTGGACTGGGCACGAAAGCTCGACTGGCGACTGGACTATGTGTCGGAAGTCGATGCCTTCCCGCCGGAAGTCAGTGGAACGCCATGGCTGGAAGGAGCGGCCTGGGAGAGTTGGGACGAGCCGTACCGGACGAGCTTCACCGAGTACGTCATGGGGCAGAATCGCAAAGAGGATTCCGTGCGTGCAGTGCGGGAGGCCATCGGTGGCGTGGACGACTTTGCTCGTCACGACCGTCGTTGGCTCAGCGCGCTGAAGTTGCACGCAGCGACTTTGCCGCTCGCAGAGTTCGCTGCCACCGTCGGTAACCTGCGTGCGGCAAGGTTTGGGAGGGACAGCGCGTGGCGCTGCGCAGCGACACTCGGTGCGTTGGATGAATTGCGACACACTCAGATCCCTCTCGAGCTGATGCACCAGCTCGTGCGCTGGGACATCCAGTTTGATTGGACGCATCGGTTCTTTCACACGAACAACTGGGTTGCGATTGCGGCGAGACACCTGGTCGACGAGTTGCTGCTCACCGCGAACCCGATCGAAATGGCGATCGGGACCAACTTCGTTTTCGAAACCGGGTTCACGAATCTACAGTTCGTCGCCTTGTCATCCGTCGCCCATGGAGTGGGTGACAAGATGTTTCAGAACATGTTGCAGAGCATCCAAACGGACGAAGCGCGGCATGCCCAAATTGGCCCGGCGGTGATGCGCATCTTGGTCGAGCACGACAAGGAGTATGCGCAGTACCTGGTCGACAAATGGTTCTGGCGCACGTGGCTGTTCTTCTCGGTCGTCACGGGGATCGCCATGGATTACCTCACGCCGTTCGACCACCGCACCCAATCGTTCAAAGAGTTTGTCGAAGAGTGGATCTTGACGCAATTCCAGCGGCAGCTCGACGAGTTCGGCCTGAAGAAACCGTGGTACTGGTCGCAATTCGAGCAGAGCATCGACTACTACCATCACATGATTTACGCGAGCGCCTACACCCACCGCGCGACGGTGTGGTTCGACATGGCGATTCCCAGTCCGGAGGAGCGACGTTGGCTCGAGCAGCAGTACCCTCGAAGCTGGCCCTCTCTCGATCCGATTTGGCAACAGGTCAGCAAGCGTTGTCAGGATGCGGGACCGGGCGTGGAGTGGTACTCGATGGGTGCAACTCCCGTTGCGTTCTGCAGCCTCTGTCAACTGCCGCTGAGCGCGGGAACGCCGGAAGACAACTGGGCGCGGCGAGTCGATCACGACGGCGTGCCGAAGATGTTTTGCAGTGAGCCATGTGCTTGGATCCACGCGCAGGAGCCCGATCGATATGGCGCACACAAGGACGTCGTGGCTCGTATCCTGGCGGGCGAGGCGCCAGGTAACCTGATGGAGTTGATCCGTAGGTACTTCGGGTTCCGACACGACGAATGGGGAAGAGACGTTGCCAGAGGCGACTATCCTTGGCTGAACCGCTTGGAAGGGGGCTGAGAGTGTTGGTACCGTTGTATGGCTTCGTCCGCGGGGACTCGATGGGCGTCGTCGTCCTCGTTCAAGACACTGATACCGTCGCGACTCTGGCGCACTCACTTGCCGAAGCCTGTCAGGTCCGTGTGGCGCCGTTCGCTTCAGCGCGCGTCTGGCAAGGCGGGCAGTGCCTCGACCCGTCGCTGACGATCGCCGCGTGCGGTCTGAAGCCGTTGCAGCGGGTGGATCTCATCCCGGAGGGTGACTAGCGTGGCCTACGTGGAGGTGCTTCGTGAGGACGATCTGTGGGTGGGTGAGATGAGACGCGTCGAAGTTGGAGGTCAACCCGTGCTCTTGTTGCGAGTCGAAACAGGGGTGTTTGCCTACGTGGATCGTTGTGCACACTTGGGTATGGCGCTCAGCGATGGAACGCTCGAAGACTGTCGGGTGAAGTGCCCCGCCCACCATTACGAATACGACGCGCGAACGGGGATGGGCGTCAACCCCCGGGGCGTGCGTCTCGAGCCCGTGCCGATTCTCTGTCGTGGCGGTGCCATTCTCGTTGATGCCGGTGCGGGGACTGACCGATGACTGGTTTGGTGACGGAGTCTTCCGGTGTTGGGCCGGTGCTGCTCACCAACGAGCTGGGTTTGGCTGTCGCGGAGGCGTTCAAGCGCTGTAACCCGCTGGCGCAATCGATCGACAGGGGGTCGTACGTCCGACTGCTCGCGCCGGCGCCATGCCGTTTGGAGCGCGCCATCGTCGAGCAAATCATTGGCAGGCCGTTCCAGCTGCCGATGGACCTCGAATCCATCATGCCTGCATTTGCGGGAACGATTCGCGTTGATTCCGAGTGCGTGGTATGGGCCTGAAGGGGGAACGTGGGACGAACCTATTGGCATCTAGGTGATGAGCGGCGCGTCCCGTCGCGCTACGACGTGGTGAGCACACGGCTACTCTACGGCGCGGAACACGGCTATGCCGTCGCGACGCCGGTTGCTGGATGGCTCCGAAAGCAATCGTCGACGTCTGCGCTGGCCTTCGATGGTTGGCAGGTGTTCACCGATCCCAGACAAACGACGTACGCCAGCTACGTCGCTCTGCAGGCGGAGCAGGAGGTTTACGCCTCGGGGGTGCTCGCGGCAGCGGACGCCAGCAACGAAGACGAGCGCCTTTCGCCGGGCTGGTTGGACACGGCCAATTCGGTCGTACCAACGCTGAGGTACCCCTGTCATGCCTTACACATGGTCGCTGCATACTGTGGGCAGGCGGCCCCAGACAGCAAGATCGTCGCGGCGTTGGCATTCCAAGCGGCCGATGAAATGCGGCGGGTACAGAAGTTGGCGTACCGCACCGTCCAGTTGCGGCAACGTCGCTCGACGTTTGGGGACGACTCGAAGGATCGCTGGCAAGATGCGTCGCCATGGCAGCCCTTGCGACGTGCGCTCGAGCGGCTCTTGACTACCTACGACTTCTGCGAAGCGTGGGTTGCTTGCAACCTCGTCGTGAAGCCCGCTTTCGACACCCTGTTCGTCGACTACCTCGCGGCGCTGGCGCGGCGTTCCGGTGATGCTCTGACGGCGCAGCTGCTGCTAGGGCTCCAACGAGATTGCACCTGGCATCGAGTTTGGGCCAGCAGCTTGTGTCGTGAGATCGTTCGAACATCCGAGGCGGACCGTGACCTGGTCCGTGGTTGGCGCGACCACTGGTGGTCGATGACGCGCGAATGGGTCTGGGCCGTGAGCGAATACTTTGGAACGGACGAGACGGAACGGTATCAGGTGAACGAAGGGGTGCAACGGGCGACCGCCGACTGTTGGCTCGACGCCGAACTCGACCTACGCACCGATGCGCAAACGGAGCAACCGCGATGACGACAACTCTAGATGCACGAGAACCGATGGAACTCCCAGTGCCTGATTCGCAGCAGACTCCCAACGAAGCTGAAGAGCGCTTCCGGACCATGGCGGACCACGCGCCAGTCCTGCTGTGGATGACCGGCACGGACGGCTTGTGCGAGTTCTTCAACCAGGGGTGGATCCGTTTTACGGGGCGCCAGATGGAGGAAGAGCTGGGCAATGGCTGGGCAGAGGGTGTACATCCAGAAGACTTCCAACATTGCATGCACGTATTCATGACGGCTTTTGTACAGCGCGAGGCGTTTTCGATGGAGTACCGCCTCAGACGACACGACGGTGAGTACCGATGGATCTTGGACCGTGGCGCACCACGTTTCGATACTTCTGGCGAGTTTGCCGGCTTCATCGGGTCTTGTGTGGACATCACCGAGCAGCGCGTCGCGCAAGAGACGCTCATCGAACTGAATCGGCAACTGGAAGAGCGCGTCAGGGAACGTACTGAACTCGCTCAGGCGAAAGAGAACTTGCTGCGTGAAGTTCACCACAGGGTGAAGAACGACATTCAACTCACGGCTAGTCTGCTGAACATGCATAGCCGCGGCGTCGAAGACGCTCGTGCAAAGGCCTCCTTGGACGAGTGCGTGGAACGCATCCACGCCATCACGAGAGTGCACGAGCACATGTACAACTCCGACAACCTCGCGGAGATGTCGTTTTCGAGCCATGTCCGCGAACTGACGGATGCGCTGGTCGCTGGCAACTCCTCGATTCGGCTCGAGCTGGATCTGCACGACGTCCGCATCTCCGTCGACAAGGCCGTTGCATGCTCGATGATCCTTCACGAGCTGATCGCCAACTCGTTGCGCCACGCGTTTCCCGACGGGCGTGAGGGTGCGCTGTGCATCAGTTGCAAGATCGATGCGTCAGACACACTTCGGATTTCCGTCAGGGACGACGGCGTTGGCCTGCCGCCAGACTTCGACCCGAACCGACACGCGAGGCTGGGCTGGACGCTAATTCGCGGCTTTGCCAAGCAGCTGCACGCGGACGTGCAAGTGAATGGCAACCGAGGTACACTCATCGAGCTGTCGCTCGACGCGACGGCAGAGGGAGAAGGGATGTCGACATGAGCCGGCTCATGGTCGTCGAGGATGAGGTCATCGTGGCTGCGGATATCGCACATTCGCTAGAAGCCATGGGACATACCGTGACCGGAATGGCCTCGTCGGCGGCGGAGTGCTTCGAGTACGTCGCGAGGGAGATACCCGACCTGGTACTCATGGACATCCACATCGATGGTGAGCACGATGGCATTCAAACAGCGCACCTACTGCGTGAGCGGTTTGGCGTGCCTGTGCTCTATCTGACTGCCTACGCTGACGCCGATACGCTGAACCGTGCCAAGCTCAGCGCCCCCCTGGGTTACGTCGTCAAGCCGTATCGCAAGAGCGAGCTTCGGGCCGCGGTGGAGGTGAGCCTGTACCGCCACGAACTGGAACGACAGCTCGGTGCGCAGCAACGCTGGCTGGCAACGACTCTGAGTGCAATTGAGGAATGCGTCATCGCCGTCGACGCGCAATGTCGAATCGAACTGCTCAACGCGGCCGCAAGGCACTTGCTTGCGGTCGAGCTCGAGGACGTCAGGGGTTGCAACTTCTTCGATGTCGTCGAATTCGTTGGCAAGAGTCGCTACCGAAGCGACGTGGAGCGGGCACTGTTGCGTCGGGAGCGATTCCGTCTCCCACATGACCTGCAACTCATGCTGGATGGGCGGACTTTGTCAGTCGAAGGTCGGGTCACTCCGATCGTCGATGACGAGGGACGGGAGTGGGGGTGTGTGGTGGTCTTCGATGACGTTACCGAGAAGCGCAAGGAGCAAGAGCGTGCGGTGCATGCGGAGCGGTTGGCGTCGCTGGGTACGCTGACGGCTGGGGTGGGGCACGAGATCAACAATCCGTTGACCTACATCTTGGGCAACACGTCGCTGGCGCAACTCGAGCTCGAATTGTTGCAGCAGTGCTTGGCGGAATGCGCCTTGCCGAAGAGCCTAGAACTAGCCTTGGAAGAGCATTGCCGGACGTTGGCCTCGTTGCTGACGGAAGTCGAAGATGGGGCGGATCGCATTGCGCAGATAGTCAAGGACCTACGAGGCTTCTCCAAGCCGGATCAGGGCGACACCTGCGACGTCAACGCCGCGATCGAATGGGCCCTGCGCCTGTCAGGCGGGCTGCTGCAAGCTCGCGCTTCAGTGCGTACCGAGCTGGCCTCCGTACCGCTCGTCGTCGGTGACCGTACGCGAATGGGGCAGGTTTTCTTGAACCTCATCGTCAACGCCGCCCACGCGATGGACGAGCCGCGTGAGGGCGGTAACGAGATCTTCATCTCCACGGTGTTGGACGGCGATGCGGTGGAGGCAGTCGTGCAGGACACGGGTCGTGGGATGTCGGAAGAAGAACTCTCCCGCGCTTTCGACCCGTTTTTCACGACCAAGCTCAACAGCGGCGGAACGGGGCTAGGCCTCTACATTTGTCGCACCATCCTGCATCACTTGGGTGCGGAATTGAACGTCGAGTCCGAGCCAGGTGTCGGAACGAGGTTCACGGTGCGCCTTCCGCTGGCAGACGAGGAAACAGAAAGCTGAGCGCTGTAGGGCCGCTTGGCGCCGCGCGAGCTCAGCTGGCCGAAAGCTGATCGGCGTGAATATCCATCGCTGGGTCCGAACTGCGCGGAGCGCTCAGGAGTAGCGCTCCCCAAAGAGCGGCGTTTCCGCCCAAGGTTGATGTCTTGAGGTTCACGCGCTCGGGGGCGAGCGTGTGTTCTAGTGCGCTGGCGCGGACCTCCTTCAAGTAACGCTTGCCAAGGCCTCCAGCCTGGCCCCCCAACACCACGAGTTCCGGGTCCAAGACATTGATCAAGAACGACAAGCCTTGACCCAGGTAGCGTGCGCCGCTGCGCAGGCTCGCCTGCGCTTCTGGGTCCGCCTCTTCGAGAGCTCGCTGCCAATCCGCGAGCGATACTGTGCCGTGTTTGTTCTTGCGCTGGCGATCCCGATGACGAAGCGCTTCCCACCGGTTGAGCATGGCCTGGACGGATGCAACGGTTTCCAAGCACCCGGTTCCTCCGCACCCGCAGCGCAGACCGTCCTGCACGATACGGCAATGCCCGAACTCGCCGCTCAACCCGCGTTGCCCCAAGAACACCTCGCCATTGTTGATGATGCCCGCACCGACCCCGCTGCCGAGGTACACCCAAACGAAGCGTTGGGCGCCGCGCGCGACCCCCCAACGGGACTCGGCCAACGCGGCAGCCTGGGGCACGTTGGCCACGTGCACGGGTGCCCCGAGTCTTCTGGAAATCTCGTCCGCGAGAGGGAATTCGCGCCAACCGAGATTGGGAGCCAAGAAGCAATGGCCCGTATCGGGATCGACGAGACTCGGCACGCTGACTCCCGCTGCGACCAGCTTCGTCATTGCAATGCCGTGATTGCGCAACGCCTTGCGAACGAGTTTTGCCAAACCTGCTGCGCTCTGTTCGGGATCCTGTCCCGGGGGCGGGCCGTCGCTGACGTCGCGTAGAATGCCGGTGTAATCCGCAACCGCAATTCGGGTCCTATCGGTATCCAGCTCGAGCCCGACGTATGCAGCGCACGTCGGATCCAGCTCCAAGCACGACGACGGACGGCCACCAGCCGCACTGCTGCCGATGATCCCCGTTTCTTTCACCGCCCTATCTGCGAGGAGTTCATCGACGATTTTCGAAACGGTCGGCTTCGTGAGCCCCGTAGCACGGTGAATGTCCGCACGGGATGCGCGACCGCGATCGCGCAAGCAGGCCAAGACCCGTTCACGATTGGCTGCTCGAATCATCTCTGGGCTCAATGACGGAGGGTCGCGGGTGTCTCGAACCATCGAGTCGAAACTACCGCTTGCATCAGTTGGTAAACTACCTTAACTAACGGGGTGACGCCGTCAATGGTGTTTCGGGCCGCTCCGCCGATCGGGTCGGCTCTAGCAACAAATTCCACTAGGAAAGGGAATCGAAATGGACGACTTCGAACCACGCCCCGAAGACCGCTTCACGTTTGGCCTATGGACGATAGGAAACCCGGGTACGGACCCGTTTGGTAGAGCCGTACGCAGGCCCATGAAGCCGACGGACATCGTGCGTGGGCTTGCCCGCCTGGGCGCCTACGGTGTGAACTTCCACGACGACGATTTGGTGCCTTTCGCTTCGAGCCAAGCGGAGCGCGATACCATCATCCGAGATTTCCAGGCCACGCTGAACGACACTGGGATGAAGGTGCCGATGGCGACTACCGATCTGTTCAGGCATCCGATCTTCAAGGACGGCGCGTTCACGGCGAACGACCCCAATGTACGCGCGTTCGCCCTCCAAAAAGCCATGAAAGCGATGGACCTCGGTGCCCAGTTCGGTGCTGACATCTTCGTGCTTTGGGGTGGTAGAGAAGGCTTCGAAACCGAAGCCTGTCGCAGCCCCTACGACGCGATCGCTCGCTTCCGTGAGGCGATCGACTTTCTGTGTGAGTACTCTCGTGCAAACGGCTACGGCTACCGCATCGCGTTGGAGTCAAAACCGAACGAACCGCGTGGAGATCTCTACTTTCCGACGACGGGGCACATGCTGCACTTCATTACGACGCTGCGGCACGAAGACATGGTAGGCGTAAACCCGGAAGTGGCACACGAAACGATGGCAGGGCTCAGTTTCGCCCAATCCGTCGCCCAAGCGTTGGAGGTCGACAAGTTGTTTCACATCGACCTGAACGCCCAGAAGATCGGTCGGTTCGACCAAGATTTGCGCTTTGGTTCGGCAGACTTGCACGGCGCCTTCTACCTCGTTCGACTGCTGGAAGGTACCGCAACGGGTAAACCGTACCGCGGTCCGTTGCACTTCGATGCTCACGCCTACAGAACGGAAGACGAAGCCGGTGTCTGGGACTTCGCGCGCGGATGCATGCGCACGTACAAAGCGCTCGCTGCCCGCGCACGGGCTTTTGACGCCGACCCAGAAGTGAGTGACATCCTCGGCGAGACCAGCGCTGCGCCTGCCGAAGGCTTGCTCGGGGCGTTTTCAAAGGAGCGCGCGGCAAGACTCG
>QJWJ01000143.1 GCA_003235365.1 Deltaproteobacteria bacterium | reverse complement strand
GCATGCGGCCCCCACACCTCGTTACCAGTGCGCTTGCTGAACGACCTGGCGTAACAGCGATCACACTCTGGGCTCACCTCCACGCAGCCCCACCACGGGTTGAATGTGTGGTGAGTCCACCCGATCTTTGAGTCAGCTCCCATGGCGCCTCAACTCCCCAGCCAACGACCGCAGGAACGGCTTCGGCGCGCCGCGCTTCTCCAACGGCACAAGGATGCGCCGAACGTGGAACGGGCTCGTCGCGTTCGCTTGGTCCAGTGCGCGAATCAGCGCCTGATAGGTGTCAGTGCTCCAACACAACGGCGCGGTATCGAGTTCCCTGGCATCAAGCCAGGGCTGGGGTTGCTCCTGCAGGGTATTCCTCCCGCGCCCTCGGCCTTCGGAGCCATTTGCCTTTGCGCGCCTCCCAGTCGGCGCCCCATCATTGGTGTCAACAACAAGTGTTAGCCCATTGCGCATCACCTGCCTTTCGCTTCTTGGTTGGCCGCGGATACCCGCCACGGCTCGGGGATGCTTGGTGCCCGGTGCCTCAGGGGAGCAACTCCCGTCGGCTTGACGTGACGCTACAGAGGCCGCCCTGTTGCTCTGGGCATGCGCGTCACCAGGCGCCCGGGCTCGCCTGTCTTGCGTGTTGTTGTTGGGCAGTCTTCCCGATTGCTCGGGGTTGAAGGGTGCCGGTCTCTCCCGGCTGTCACTCCGATTCGGTCGCAGTCCACCGCATCGGGTCACCTCCTGCCTGGTGTGCTTGGGTGTCCCGTTTCCCGGGTCACTTTCTCGTGTCGCAGGTGACTCCAGCCGCTTGCGCGAAAGGGCCCCGATAGCTCCCAGCCCGCCACCGCTCGAACTGGTTTGCGACGGGCTGGGGGTTGTCATGGGTTTTCGAGCGCGGCTCGCACTGCCGCGTCCTTGCTCTCCAGCAGCTTGCGCAGCGCAACGCTCCGCTCTTCGCACGCCGGCAACGTCCGAGACATCTCGTGCGCCAGCTGGTGGAACCATATGCTCACTGCCTGAAGCTTCTCGGGCAGATGTTCGTAACGGAAGTGCTTCATGATCGGGTCGCCCATGCTGTTCTCCTTTCCCGGCCTCGCCGGTGGTGGTAGTCGACGCGCCACCAACAGGACTAGGGGACGCGCCATAAGTCTTGTGGGTCATCCGATCAACCTCGCGTTCGCGGTCATTGCCGCATTGCTGCCGGTGATCAGATCCAGCGTGCGGAGCTTGCCGGCTGCGTTGCGAACCCCTCCGGAGGTCGGTTCGTAGCCAGCCCAGTCAGCCGCTTCGCGCAGCGAGACGCTTCCAGGGTAGGCAGCAATCACGCGTTTCAGAATTTCCCGTTCAGCCTTGCTGAGCTTGTTGAGCCACCACATCGCGAGCTCTTCCCCCTCGGCAATGGGGTCCACGTCGGAGATTGCGGCCTTGCCTTGGTCAGTGATCGAGAGACTGTTGTTGCCGCCTTCGATGTGCCCCGCGGCGCGGAGTTCTCCAGCGGCGTTCCGCACCCCTCCGGACTTCGGGGCGTACCCAGCACAGATTGCTGCCTGCGTGAGTGAGAGCGTTCCGTGTTGGCGTAGCGCTACCAAGATGGTGCGGGCGCACTTGCCGAGCCCCGTTGACGATGCGCGATGGAACGGTGCCACTTCGGCCTTTCTGGGTTTGGATTGTGGGTCCACAACGACTACCGGGCCAAGCTTCACCTGGTAGTTTGCAGCGGTCTGACGGATTGGTAGCGTCGACTCTTGCCAGTCGGCCCATGCGGCCTTGATGTCTGCAGCAACATCGCGCAGACGCTGGTCGACCAGCTCAAAGGCTTTAACGGACTGTTCGTCCAGCACCGGCACCTCGACCCGCTCGGGCTTGGGCTGCGCACGCTTCGCCGCTTCGAGAGCATGCTCAAGTTCTCGAATGCGGCGCTTCAACAACTTCGGATCGTCGGCTTCTGCCCGCTCGATGGTGTCCGACATCTGCGCGCGTAACCCTTCGATGTCGACGTCTGCCAGTGTCGCTGGCTTCTGCCGCTGCTTGGCTTTGACGTTCTTTGGGGTCGCGCCCGAGTCAAAGGTCCGCGACCGGCGGAACTTGAACCGCTTGGTCTGTCCGAGCAGGTGCGGGGACCAGACCCAGGCTTCACCGTTCTCCAGACCAGACAACGACTCCAGGATCTCGCGACTCTGGTCGTTGTATTGGACCCATGCCTCGATGGCCTTGCGGTCCTGGGGACCCGTGGTACGAAGCGTGAACAGCGTCTCGACTTGGGTGAGTACGTTCTTGTTGATGGCCGCGCTTCGTTGCGTGATCATCGTCATCCCCAGCCCGCGGGAACGACCACGGCGAACGATGTTCTCCCAGGCGCGCAAGAGCCGCGTTTCGTCGCGCATTGGCTTCTGCGGGATGTACTCGTCTGCCTCCTCCAAGAACAAATGCAGCGGGTCGCGGTTGCGCTGGTAGAGCCGCGTCGCGAACGCGAGCAGGAAGTCCTTTTTCGCGACCTCGCTCTCGAACCCGCTCAGATCCACGACGCATGACAGGCGTTGCTCGATGATGGTATCCGCAACGAGTTGTCCCCCGCCGCGCTCCAGTGGGATGTCTCCATGGTCGCCACCGAAGATGACGATCGGAATCCCGCCGCCTGGTTTCCCGTCGCGCCCAGCACGAAGGCCAAACCACGAGCCCACCGGGTCCACAGCCACGAACGGCAGGCCCACGTCGAACATCTCTTCGGCCATCACGCGAGCCGCGTTCGTTTTGCCCGCGCCGCGCACCGCGAGCAGACCAAACGTTTGCGTCACCGCTTCGAGCGGAAGCTTCACGCCACCAAGACTCAACACTGTTCACCTCCAACCGCAGCACGCAGCTGCACGAGCACTTCGTCGGGCACACGCCACACGCCGAGCGATCCCTTGCACGGGACTGACTCCGGCAACGCCGCGGCGACGCGCGCCCGCATGTGAAACTGCCCGGCCATGATCCAAAGGAAGTCGGACCGGCGCGGCGCATTGGGTTGCTCAAGAACCCCCAGACCCTGAACAGACCCGAATCGCTCCGGGTGCGCGCAGAACGTGTCGTAGTCCTCAAGCAGCTCAGGCGGCACTTGGGCGACGTCACGCGCATACGCCCTCGCGGCATCGAAGTACCTGCGCGACGGTCGCTGCGACGCGTGCCACCAGAGGGCCTCACCCCACATGGGGTTGGTGGGACGCTTTCGGTTCTCGACCGTCTTGGTATGTGGCCGCGGCAGGTGCAGCATGTAGTGCAGCCACGGCTGCTTGAAGCTCAGGGCGCGCCCGGACAGCAGCGGTGTATAACGCTCGGAAGCACCGAGACAGAGGCCCCGGAGTTCGGCGTTGCCGTAGATAGTGTGCCGGTCGTGGAGGCACCCACACCACTGGCAGGGCCAGTGCGCAAGACGAATCACAGCGCCCCCCTCGGACACCCCGGCTCATGCCCAGGGTGCGCCTCGTAGCAAGTGCACTCGATGTCAGCGTCTTCCAGGTGCTTGCGGAACAGTGGGCAAGCAGCATCCCAGCCCACCATGCTGTCGCAGCTGCATCCGTGTGCGTGCCGCTCGATCCAGATGCCGCTCGCTAGTTGCAGCTGGTGACCAGGCGCCAGCTCACCAACGCGACGCAGCTCGTCCTGCGACAGGTCCGCCGCGTTGTCCTGTACGGCCTCGGCCAGTTCGAGCAGAGTCCACGGCGTGCGGTCGCGGCCGTCGATTGTGGTGTAGACGGGAAGGGTCATGAGGCCCTCCGAAACGGCGTCGGCGCTGGACCCCAAACCCCACGGTCGTCACCCTTCCAGGGTTCGATACCGCGCAGCCACTCTGGCACGGGATGTCGCTGCACGGGGTTATCACTCGCGGACAGGTGCTCCCGCCCGCAGTACACGACAGCCTCGACGCGCATTCGAAGCGGCCAGGTTTCGACGTCTTGCGGGTCCGGGTCCCACCCAACCAGATTCATGATGTCGCGCAGCGTTTTCGCGTCCGCTGGGTCGATGGCTTCATCCACGTAGCTGCGCCCGAAGCCGTAGGGCACCTGCCACACCTCGCCGTGGACCTTGATGGTCACCGTCCTCACGCCGCACCTGCCTTTCGCATCCGCCCGTGCACGCCGCACAGGTCGAGCCTTCCGTCGCGGACAGAGCAGCGCACGCACGTGGGGCGGCTACAGGTCAGCGAGGTCTTGCTCAGCCAGTCCGCTACGGACACGCGCTGGACCGGAGCGTTGTAGCCCAGCTGCACGTTCACGTAGCCTGGATCCGCAAGGCCCACGATCTCGAACACAACCCGGTGCTCGTTGTGGACGCGCACGTCGCCGACACGCGGCTCGCGCCGCTGCTTCTTCGCGATGGGCGCGTCACACTCCATCGTCGCGTCGTTGCGACAGTTCGGCGTCGAGCACCTGCGACGGCGCTGCCCCCGAGTGCACACGATGGCGTGCGCCCCGTTGCCCAGGCGGACGTGGTGGCAGGTCACGCGGCCTCCTTGACTGCCGAAACGATGTCCCGCGCAACTGGCGGGCATACGGCGTTACCAATGCCCCGCAGTGCGTCCGTTCGCGTTATCGAATCGTCCCAGGTGAACGAGTCAGGAAACCCCATTCCTCGAGCGAGTTCACGAGTAGTGAGCCAGCGGTACCTGGCCCCATGCACGAGCGTCCACTGCGCTTTGGTCGTGATGGTTCGGATTGCTTCGGTCAGCGGAATGCCGCGGTGTCCGGTGACGTGGTTTACCAGACAGGGTTGCCCACGGAACCGCGCCGATGCGCTTACCATGCGAGCGCGTGCATCGGCGCCCGCGTCCACGATGTCTCGCCAGGTCCCGTCGGGGTCGATACACGCGGCAAAAGCAGGCTCGGCACCTAGATGCAGAGGGAGTGCGACATGGCAGCCATTTCGAAGCCCCACCAGAAACAATCGGTCACGCCGCTGTGGCACACCGTGATGCGTCGCCAACACGCGGTGCTCGCGCATCTTGTACCCAAGACGAGACAGCGCCTCTAGCCAGACGGGATACAGTCGCCAGCGAGTGAACGCGGGGACGTTCTCGACCACGATGGCCGCGGGCTCCGTCACGTCCGCGCAATCGACCACTGCCCATGCCGTCGAGCGCATTGCGTCGTGGTATTGGCGACGCTTGGGCTGCGAGGCCGACGAGTGGCCCTGGCACGCCGGCGATGCCAGCAGCAGGTCGTATTGTGGCACTCGAGTCCAATCCGCCTGCCTCAGGTCCTGACACTCGTGTTGCGTCGCTGGGTGGTTCCGCGAGTGAACGTCAACCGCGATCGGCCAGTGGTTGGCCGCGTAGAGAACTTCGGCCCCAGCCTGGGTCGCGCCAAGGGTGAATCCGCCCCAGCCCGCGAAGAGGTCGATGGCTTTCACGCGGCACCTCGCCTGCTCATAGCGTCGTGCAGCCAACGCGTGAATGCTGCATTGTTGGGAGCTTCCTCCCAGGCCCGCCGAACCTCGCTCAACACATCCGCGGTGGACGGTGGTTGAGCCGGTGGCGCTGGCGCTAGAGCGATTGGCTCCAGCAACATGCTCCGTGCCCAGTTGGACAATGACTGGCCGCTGTGTTGCGCCCGCTCCTCTAGAGTAGCCCGCTCAGCTTCGGTGAAGCGAACCGATAGCAGCTTCGACTGACGCTTCTCGGGCGGCAGTGGCGGTCGGCCCATATTGGCGAACCGCTTGCGCGCTGCGGTCGTTGCCGCTGCCTCAGACCGCGATCGCACGTAGAACACGAGACGATCGTCGTGGGCTTGTGTCGCTTGGCAGACCGACACAACCTCGCCGCTCGTGTCGAGCTCGACTCGGTACCAGCTGAGCTTCATGCGGCACCCCCAAGAGTCCTACGCGCCCAACTCAGCATCGCCGACCGTGGCGATCGGCAGCGCGGGTGCATCCACGATGGACGCTTCTGCCCCGGCCTCAGGCCACCGCCTGACGCAAGACGCAGCACCTCACGCGCGTCTATCTCGTCGCACGCCGCGCACTGTCTGTAGTGGTAGTTGCCGCCGTGCTGGACGGGCGTGGTCCCCCCATCGGGACAGACGTTGTTGTGAGCCTGGGCCTCGCCGCATTGGCAGGGACCGTGATGCCGCGCGAGCAGTTCGCAGGGCCCGTAGTTTGGTACTTGTCGGGAGCATCGGGTCACGCGACACCTCGCTCTCGGTTGGCGAGGTGGGTGGGGACTTCTGCAATGGGAGCCGGCTCCCATATGGCGCCCAGAGACGCGCTACAGCGCGCAATAGCCCTTGCTATTGAGCACGAAAACCCGTGAAAACGTGTCCGGCCCTGGGTTCGAGTCCTACTTCCGGAGCTACGCGAGAGCCTTGATTTGCAGGGTTTTGCTCCCCCTACTCGTCCGCAGGCTCCCGCTTGGGCTCCCAAATAGACATGACCTGCTGAGCCGCACGGAACCCAGCCCGCACGTACTTGGATGTCGTCGATGCGTGACGATGCCCCGCAATGGCCTGCACCCCGGGCAGGTTCCCTGAGCGCTCCAAGGTGTAGGTGATACCCGCCGAGCGGAAGTGCTGGGCAGTGAACACAGCGGCCTTGTGCGGCGGCAGAGCATCCGCTGCGGCCGCTTGCAGGTACGGACCCAGCCGGTGCCGCCCGAAGATGAGCCCCACGTCGGGGCAGACCGAGTCCAGCGCGTCGCGAGCGATCTGGGGTAGCGGCACCTCCCGGGCGAACCCTTCCTTGTCGATGTCGTGCGTGATGCGCAGCACCGTTGCACCCTTCGAGTAGTGGTCGGGCACCCGAAGCTTGTCGAGCGTCCCGGGGCGCAGGGTCGTCGTGTACGCAACGATCGCCCGAGCTCGCACAGGCCAACCCGCTCGCCCGGACTTCTCGGGCAACATCTCGATGAGCGCCCAGATCTCTTCGGGAGCCAGCTCGGGAGCCGCAACCCGTCGGCGCTCCCGGTACCCTACCCCCGCGGCCTTGTCGACCTTCGGCACCGGTGGCGCCTCCAACAGTAGGCCAGTGTCGACGCACCACCGAAGGAAGTTGCGGAGTGCACTGCACTCGTTGGCCACCGTTTTGCCCCGCGCCTCCCGAAGCCGACTGCGGATATAGATCGCGATCGCGCCGTCCGTCAGTTCCCCAAGCACAGACCACCGAGAGACCCAGTACCCCGCGTACTTCTCGTAAGTCACCCGCGTGACGTCCCGCACAGCAACCGAGTTCAGCCATCGGTCTGCCGCCTTGACGAAGTCTTCGTTGCTGCGCCGTGGATCCGGTGCACGTTCCCCGCGGACTGCTCGCGCGTAGATCTCTCGCGCAGCGATCTCAGCTGCTGCTTTCTCTCGGCGCCCCTTGACGCCTGTTGGGAGGTCGTGCCGCTTGCCGTGGACCCGGAAGCGGACGTACCAACCGCGCTCCGGTCCTCGCCAACGGAGGGTGTAACCATGTGCTGATCGAGCCATAGGTCTAGCTCGCTCACTGGTACTCGCTGCGCCGAGCGAATCCAGACTGTGCGCAAGTTGGGGAGAACTTCAGAGCGGAAGATCCCCTCGGAAAGCCCCAGCATTGCCGCCGCTTGCGGGATGCGGACCGCCTTCGGCTGGACGGTCACCATGGAGGATTTGGAGCGATCAGTCATCGCGCGCCTTTCGGATCACTTCGAGCACTTCGTCTTCCAGACGGAACCACTCACCGTGTGCGCGGTGTGCAGCAAGCTTCGAGTGGAAGAGCTTTTCGTCCTCGGGATCGTCAGACAAGACCGCTAACAGCCGAAGGGGCACGGGGTGATTGGTCTGAATATCCCTCAGTCGTTGAGCGATGTTCTTGCCTTTGCCAATCTTCACGAAGTTTCCAGCACCCTTCACAGCGTAAACACCAGGACGTGCTGGAGGGGTGAGGTCGCCCTCGCTGGCGCAAACGTGACGAGTGTTCGCGATCTCTTCGCCCAACGCGACGCCAACGCGCCATGAAAGCCACTTCTCTCGCTGGACCAGGTAAGCATCAGAAACGGGCCCCGTGCCGCCAGCAAGGATCACCTGATGAATGCTCCGTCCCTGGAACGGGCTATCGTGGCAGCAGTCGTCTAAATCACACGCCCGCGCGTGTGATTCCAACCACGCCTCGTGGTCGAGGGTGTCCTCATCGTCCACGAACTCCCCGTCGTAACCGTTCGCCACGAGCCTATCCATGTCGTGGACACTTGCCATTGTTGGACACTCGATCGCCGCGTCATAGAGCTCAAGCAGTGACCTGAGCTCCAACCGGTTGGTCCGGTTGCGCATCAGCCACGCCCCGAAGTTGAAGTCATCCATCGCTTCGGCTACAGCTCGGTCCAATTGAGTTTGACCAAAAACCGGAAGCCTCGTCTTGTTGAGCTCTGGTCGCCACCATCGGTGCAGTCTCGGCGGCCAATAGGCAATCCACTTGCCGCGATGCTCACGAAACACCCTCCGGTACGCGCCGAGCGCCTCGGCTTCCGTGGTCACGAATTGAGGCGCTACTGCCCGGTAACTGCGCCCAGCGAACTCACACACGCCTACCGTATGAAGGGTGGGGTGGCGATGAACCCAGTCAAGCAACATCGTTGCTCGGTTCGAAGCACCGAACCGGCCCACCATGCTTCGCACGGAGAAAGTGTCAGCCGACTCGACCCATTCATCAAGGTCCAACTGCAGCTGCTCAGCCACGCGACACCTCGCCCTCTGGCTCACCCTTCCACGAGAAACACTGGCAGGTCGCCACGCGCTCTGGGTTTCCAATCGTGTGCTTGTGCCGCCCGTCGTGCCCCTGCTCTAGTTGGCAGCGGACGGTGTGAACGGCGTTGAGCCGTAGCTCGGCGTTGCATTGCTCAGGCATCGACCCCCCAGTACCGCTGCGATGGGTTGTTGAGATTCGCCAGCAGGCGACGGGTCTGCTCTTCGTATGCTCGCAGACGAGCCTGCGTGAAGTCGTATTGCACGGCAATGACGTCAGCCACTAAGACCCGCTCGATGATTGGACCAGCAGAAATGCGGTAGTACGCCGGACACGTCCCCCGAGTGCGCCAGGCGTACACCCAGCCCGCGACGGCGATGTTCAGAGCGATGAGTAGCTCAGCCACGTCGCCTCCCATCGAATTGCTCGGTAAGTTCCTCGTAGCGCGCATCGTTCAGGTCGTAGTCGTCGACGGAATCTGGTGCGCATTCGCAGTCGCGATCGTCGAGGCCGCAATCGCGGCACAGGCTGTCCTCCAGGCCAGAGCCGCCGCAACCGCAACACGGGTCTATGCCGTCAGTTCCAGCTCCGTTGCACCAGCTGCAGAAGCGGTCACCCATCGCCACGCTCCTGTTCTGCCAGAGCAATTGTTGTCGCCAGTCGGCGTAGCCCTAGGACGGCCTCATGCATGTCCTGACGAGCCTTGGCAATTGTGTCGAGATCACCAGGGAAGACTGGCTCGGCTGAGTCAACAGACTGGCGCAGGCTGCGGTGGGCCATCTCGATATCCAACGCGGCCGCGGCGTACTGCCGATACAAGTCGGTTGCTTCCGCCATAGTCGCACATCCGTTTGCCTTCGGAACGAAGAGCACGATGTAGTCACCGTCAGGTACCAGGCAAGGCATGGGCGCCGCCGGGCTGCTCAAGTTGCTTGGGGCACCGAACAGCACGTGCCCACTTCGCGCTGTGGCCTGTCGCTTGTACACCCTGTTCACAGCCCACCATCCTTCCACCGAATCCACGCAGCAAGCGCAGACCCGACGAGCTGAATTGCCCCAAGCTGAATCTGAAACGAGTCCACCCGCGCGCCTGGAATCAGCCACACAGCAGCGAGCCCAACGAGTGGGCCGAGCATGGCGATCCACAGGGCTCGGTTGCGGCCCATCAGCATCTGCCAGGCGGCGTACCAGTAGATTACGAGTGCGGCTGAGGCGATGACTACACGACCTGATTCGCTGTGCCAGTCCAGCGTCATGAGCCGGAAGAAGTGCCCACAGACACCAGCGAGCACCAGGATGAGCCAGAGGACGAATTGTGGTGCGTTCACTGGGAGCCAGCCTTTCCCTCTATCTCACCAACGTTCCCGATGTGGATGAAGTGACACTCGCACGGGCATGGCGTGTTCTCGCAGAACGGCCCGTTCCCGCCAGCTCTGCACTTCTGGCAGGGTATTGGACACGCGGTGCACATGACCAGTCGCTCTTCCCCAGACACAGAGTGTAGAGTCATCCGGTGCGTATCGTTGCAGCGTTTGCACACAGGCGCAGCGGCCCGGGATGCCGATGAATCACCTGACTTGCTGCTTGGTTCATTGCCCCCCATCTCCTTGGCGACTGCGGCGGGGAGGTCGTCGGCAGCCGACTGCGCATTCAGCTGCGGTACGCAGTTCCTTCGTGGACCAGCATCCAACGTGTTCGCTACTCGCGTGTATTCCTGGAGCATACACAGCGCGTTACCCTTGGCTATCTCTGTCTCTACCTCCAGCTCCGCCGCATGCGCCTTGAGCTCCGCGTTCTCGGCTTCGAGCTCGCGGATGCGGTCAGTGATGAATGAATTCCACTTCTCAGCAGCACTTTCCGGCACTGTTGATGTTGGTCCATTCGCCCCGCAGTTTGGACACTCGACGGCAAAGTCTCGTCCGTTCAACTGGATCGAAACCGAGGCACGGACCCCTTTGCAGAATGGACAACGCTTAGCAAACAGCGGATTGGCCATCACT
>QJWJ01000299.1 GCA_003235365.1 Deltaproteobacteria bacterium | reverse complement strand
GCGTCCAGTGCAACGGGTGGAGTCGGAGCGCCGAGAACTGGAGCGACAGATCGAGCGCTCGCAGCGTCTGGACAGTCTCGGCGTGCTCGCCGGGGGCGTGGCCCACGACTTCAACAATCTGCTGGTCGGAATCCTCGGCAATGCCGAGCTGTTGCTCGCAGAGACCGAACACGAAGAAACTCGAGAGTTGCTGGAAGCAATCGTCTCGGCAGCCCAGCAGGCAGCGGCGCTCACGGCGCGGCTGCTCGCCTACGCGGGGCGGGGCGAGGCGATGGAGCGGCGGGTAGTCGACCTGGGTACGTTGCTGGACGAACTGCAAACCGTGCTGGTACCCAAACTCGGCAAGGGCGCGCGTTTGAGCATCGACGCCGAGCCGAATGCGACGGTGTTGGCCGATGCCGCTTCACTCACTCACGTCTTGATGAACCTGCTCACGAACGCTTCGGACGCGGTAGGGAACCGGCCGGGGGACATCGTCGCGCGGGTGCGGCGCACCTCCGACCCGGATTCGCGTTGGGACGCTGCGTTCGGCGTGACGGTCACACCGGGAAAGTGGGTATTGGTCGAGGTCGAAGACGACGGTGAGGGTATGGACCAAGCCACCCAAGCGCGGGTCTTCGAGCCGTTTTTCAGCACCAAAGCGACTGGGCACGGTCTGGGTCTCGCGGCGTGTCTCGGCATCGTTTCCTCGCACGGCGGAGCGGTTCACGTCAGTAGTTCACCCGGCGACGGGAGTCGATTCTCGATCTTGCTGCCCGCTGCTCAATTGACGGGTTCCACGGTGGCTCCCGATCCCGTGCTGCGCGTGACGACGCCATGTCGTGTCCTGGTGATTGATGACGAACCAGTCGTTCGTGCCCAGCTGCGCCGAAGCCTCGCTCTGCGCGGCTACACCGTGAGCGAGGCCGCCAGTGGCGAGGCTGGGCTCAGGGCATTCGAACGTGACGGTGCCGACTTGGTGATTGTCGATCTGACCATGCCGGACATGAACGGTGCCGCGGTGATTGACCGCATTCGGAGTAGCGACGAGGGCGTGCCGATTGTATTGGCGTCGGGTTACTCGAAACACCAAACGGATCGCGGGCTCGACCCGGGATCGTTTCAGAGCTTCTTGCGCAAACCCTTTGGCATCAGCGAGTTGATCGCGGCGGTGGAGTTGGCACGGTCTCGCGCGTCGCGTTGAACGTTCGGGGCGTTCCTCACGATGTTGGCGGAGTCCCACCTTCGACTACACTGGGCTGGAAGCGACCGTCGCGAGTCATCTGCACGGCCGGCGTGTTTTTCCATCGAGCGTCGTTTTCCACCGCCGTTCCAGCCTCGGTGCCTAGACGAGCCTGGCCCGCCCTTGCAACGCGTATGCGATTGAGGAAGACTCCCAGCTGTCGCACGTGGCTCGACGAGATGTGCTCCTGTCGCAACGAGTGAACAGGGCGGCGGAGCCCGAGCAACCACTGCTGGACAATTGCAGGAGGAGTCATGGCCGAACCCACCGAAACCGAGACCAAAGCGGAAGTCGCCCCACCGACCAGTGATGGTCCTGCCGTCCGGGAACACGGTGCAGCCCAGCAGGGGGCGAAGGCCGGTTCGTCGAGTCGTTTGCCGTGGGCAATTGCCATCGTCGCCGTCATCGTCTCCATCCTGCTTTCCGTGACGGGGCTGCTTCCGGCGCGCGAAGCTGCGGAGAAGGCTCAGGGTGAAGTAACACGGCTCGAAGGTGAGCTGGCCGCCACCAAGGACGCGGCGGAGACTCAACGGACTCAGGTCGAGTCGTTGCTCAAAGATCGCGACACACTCAGCCAAGAAGCCTCCGCGACCAAGGTTCGTCTCGAACAGGCGATCGCTGACAAAGAGGCCGCGCTCAAAGAGCTCGAGCAGGCCAAGCAAGAGTTGAGCGAAGCGCTGGGGACGCAGATCGCGGCGGGTGACGTATTGGTCAAGGAAGTCAAAGGCGAGCTCGTCGTCGACGTCGCCGACAAGTTGTTGTTCGACACCGGCGAGGCCGAGATCAACGAAGCCGGTCAGCAGTTCCTGCAGCAGGTCGCCAAGAGCATGAAGCGACTGCCCCCCAGTCAGATCTTCCAAGTGGGAGGCCACACGGATTCGCAGCGCGTCGTGTCCAAGGAGCTCGTCGAGCGCTACCCGACGAACTGGGAGCTGGCAGCAGCTCGCGCGACGAACGTCGTCCGCTACCTCCAAGAGAACGGCAAGGTGCCGGGGCGGCAATTGTTGGCCGCGGCTTTCTCACAGTACCGTCCCGCTTCGACGAACAAGACCGAGCACGGCCGTTCGAAGAACCGCCGCATCGAAATCGTGTTGTTGCGGAAGAACCACTGAGACGGCCGCGGGCTCGTTCTTGGTGGTTTTTTGGGGTGGTGCCTGCCCGGAGCGTCATCAGTCGGGCATCACGCGGTCCACAAACTTGGCCCACTGCTGTGCGGCCGAGCAGTGTCGGGCAGTATCGAAGTCACCTCTTCGGGGCTTCGGCGAGCCAAAATGTCGATCCTGCCCACTCAAGGTGAACCCGAACTCGTTGAGCTCCGTCAGACGGCGATGACCCTCGCCGAGGGCCGTCGGGAACGGCTCAACAGCGCCCACTTGCTCGTCGCGATGGTCGACCAAGCGTCGTCGGGCGCGTGCGAGTTGTTGCGCGAGCGCAAACTCACTCGCGACACGTTGCTCAAAGCGGCCCGATCGTCCTCCGACGACGAACACGAACCCGTGCGCGCGGCCGTGCTTCGGGCGCGGGAAGTCGCGCGCGGCATGCGTGCCCCCGAAACGACTGCTCTGCACTTGCTCGTTGCCTTGTTGCGAGTGCGCAACTGCGCGGCATTCAGAGCGCTCGATCAGTGTGGTGTCGACATCCATCGGCTGCGGACCACCGCGATGGAGTTGGGCTTGCGGCGCGCTGAGCGCGCTGAGGCGAGCCCCCCGCCCCCCGCTCCGGTCACCCAGCGCAGTACCCCAGCACGGCGATCCCTGGGCAAGGCGGTCAGCGTCCCGTTGATGCTGCCGGTTCGCCCCGCCGCGGCGCCCAAGCCCGCCGCCGAAGCCGCAAAGGTCGTCGAGCCGCCAGCGGCGCCCGTCGAACGTGGGGCCGCCGTGCAGGTCACGCCGGCAATGATCGAGCCCGTAGCACCCAAGGCGTCCGATGGGCGCAAGCCGCGCAAACGTGCGGCACGCAAGTCGAACTTCGCCCTCGACGCCAAGCGCTTTGCGCTGCTCAATCGCTTGGGTCGCAATCTGTGCCTGGAAGCGGAAAGCGGGCGACTACCCCAGGTCGTCGAGCGAGCACGTGAGGTCGAGCAGCTGCTGGACGTGTTGGCCAAGCGCGAGGCGAACAATCCCTGTCTGGTCGGATTGCCGGGTGTCGGCAAGACGTCACTCGTGTACGCCTTGGTTCACCGAATCGTCAGCGGTTCGGTGGCTGCTTCTGATGAACGCATCGTGCTGCAACTGTCGGTCAGCGATCTACTCAGCGGGGCCGCTGCGCGTGGCTCACTGGCCCAGCGCATGGCGGAGGTCAAAAAGGAGCTCGCTCAGGCCGACGGACGCATCGTGCTGTTCTTCGACGACGTACACCAACTCGCGGGCGCCGAGTCGACGGAAGAAATGATCGGCGAGCTGCGCCGCGGCATCGCCAGCGGCGCGTTGCATTGCATCGGAGCAACCACGCCCGACGACTTTGCTCGCGTCGTCGAGTGCGATCCGGTGCTCAATCGCCATTTTGCGCGCGTGGATCTGGACGAACCCGAGTTGGAGTTCGCTTGCGACGTCTTGACCAGCTGTGTACCGAGCCTGCGCGAGCATCACGGCATCGAGTTTTCCGACGAAGCCGTTGCCTCGACGATTGCCTGGTCCGCGCGCTACGTCACCGGCGCGGCGTTGCCCCAAAAGGCCATATCCATACTCGACTTGGCGGGCGCGCGTGCGGGGCGCCGGGGACTGCGGAACGTCGGTGCCGAGCAGGTCGCATCGGTGGTGACGGAGATCACCTCCGTACCCACCGAACGCCTCTTGGAGACCGACGGCGCGCGTATGTTGCGTCTCGAAGAGGCACTCGCGGAGCGCGTCGTGGGGCACGCGGGCGCGCTCGGGCGCATCGCCGCGAACTTGCGCCGCAATGCAGCGGGGCTGGGGGGAAATCGACCCATCGGCACCTTCCTGCTGCTTGGCCCGACCGGCGTCGGCAAGACCGAAACGGCCAAAGCCATCGCCCACACGCTGTTCGGCTCCGAGCAGGCGCTGACTCGCCTGGACTTGTCGGAGTACAGTGAAGCTCACGCGGTAGCACGGTTGATCGGTGCGCCTCCGGGATATGTCGGGCACGAGGCGGGAGGGCAACTGACCGAAGCCGTGCGTCGCAAACCGTACCAGGTGTTGCTGCTCGACGAGATCGAGAAGGCGCACCAAGAAGTGCTCGAGACGTTCCTGCCTCTGTTCGACGAAGGTCGACTGACTGACGGCCGGGGGCGTACGGTGGATTTCACGAACACGGTGATCATTCTCACGTCCAACATCGGCGCACGCGAAGCGACGGGGGAAGGGCCCCGGCGCCTCGGTTTTGGCCAGCGCGAAGGGCGGCGCGACGACCAACGCACCCGCGCTGAGTCGCGCGTGGTGTCGGCCGCGCGCGAGGCACTGTCTCCCGAGTTCTTCAATCGGCTCGACGAGGTGCTCGTGTTCGAGGCGTTGCAGTCCGACGAAGTGCAGATGATCGCGACCCGTCTGCTGCAGAAACTCGCGGACTTGGTTTACGAACAGCGCGACGTCGAGCTCAGCATCGAGCCGTCGGTCGTGGAAATGTTGCTCGAACGCGGTGGGTTCGACGCGTCTCTCGGCGCGAGGCCGATGAAGCGTGCGATTGCTCGCTACGTCGAAGCGCCGCTGGCCGAAGCGCTACTTGCCGAAACGTTCGCGCCGGGAGATCAAGTCGCCGTCAACGTCGTCGATGGCGAGGTTCGGTTCGCACGCGTTGCTGCTGGCGTCGCCGCAGAATGACTGTCGAGCCGCGCGAGTCCTTCCGCGGCCCTCGTCAGGCGTGGGTCGTGACCGCGCCTGACGTCAGGGCCCGGCGCTCGGCAAGGAGCCAACGAAAGACGAGCACGTGCCCCCAGAGCGCACCCGAGACACACACTGGAAGGACCCAGGTGTACGGCGTGTGGAAGACGAGCAGTACGGGTGGGTCGTTCAAGTAGGTGCGCAACGGCCAAGGTGTCGAGCGCACGGCGACGGACATGACGTTGAGTAGCAGCGCGCTGCCGATGACGTTCGTCGTCAAGGCGAGGATCCAGCGCAGTTGACGGTTCGGAGTTCCGAAACGTTCCCACGTCCAAAACGCCAGTGCAGCCACACCGCTGACGATGTCGAAGTTCGCGCCCGCGTAGGTCATCTGCACCGGCAGAGTTCCTTGCTCGTACCAGCTGTGCAGCACCAACTCCAACGGGAGCCGAAAGGCTTGAAACCCGAGGAGCCAGGCTATCGGAACGTGCAGGACTAGCATCGATCCGACTCTGCTCAGAGCGAGCACGAGCGCCAAACCATTGCAGGCAACGATGTAGGCCATCAACTGAGGTGAGCCCGCGAGTCCCGCGAGAACGCCGCCCGAAGCCAGGCCCGCGCAGATCCCCATCCAGGTCAGCAGAGCGCCCACGGCGAGGCAAGTCACCCGCGCAGGTCGGGGCGAGTCGCGCCACGCGCGCCAGAAAGCGGCGCCCACGAAAACGACGACACTGAGCACGATGGCGAGGAAGGCGAGCGTGCTCTGGGGTGACGGCACGACCATGGTAGGCAGACTCGTTTGCGTTTCGGTCATGGGACCCTCTCGGATGCAACCGTGGGAAGCGGCACTCACGAGTTGCCGAACGGTCTTCGTTCGATGCAACTCCACAATCTCCAGACAGTCTGCTTCGCTGCTCGAGGGGGAACTACTACTTTTTTTGATAGTGGACTACATTTTTTGTTAGTAGGGTCGTCGCCCAGCGGAGGTGATGAAACATGAAGAGTTATCAGCAGTTCTGTGGGGTTGCCAAAGCGTTGGACGTGCTCGGCGAGCGCTGGACGTTGCTCGTCGTGCGGGATTTGCTCCTCGGTCCTCGCCGTTTCTCCGACTTGCAGCAGAGCCTGCTCGGGATCACCCCGACCCTGCTGAGCAAGCGCCTGTCTTGGCTCACCGAGCACGGCGTCATCGCGCGCGTTCAGGCAAATGGTCGAGCGTATGCTCTGACGGAACGGGGTAGAAGCATCGAGCCCGTAGTCTTGGCACTGGGCTCCTTCGGAGCGGAACAGCTGACCACGCCGACGCTCGGCGACCGGGTCGATCCTCGTTGGGCGATGTTGTCACTCAAGCGCCGCTACCGCGGATCACCGACATCGGCGCGGTTGGCGATTCATTTCGCGGGGGACTCGTTCAGCGTCGTCATCGGCGGTTCCGCTTTGGATGTTCGCGACGGGGCACCCTCCGCTTGCGACGCCACCCTCAGTGGACAGTTCGATGGATGGTTTCCGCTGCTCACGCGCCGCGCCACCCTCAGTGAGCAACTGAGCGATGGTTTGCTCGAACGCAGCGGCCGGGTGAACGTTGCCAGGGCGTTCGTCAAGTCGATTGGTGCGCGGCCTTGATGTTCGACCGATGGGAGTGTGCTTTGCGTGCGGGGTGTTCTGACACGGCAACTCGCGGCGCTCGGGCGCTTCCGCCCGACGCGTCTTACGCGGGGACCGACTCGATCGCTCGTCGATAGCGTTCACGTTTGAGCTGATCGCCGAGGATTTCGTACGACTCGGTCAGTACTTCGACGATCAGCGTCAAGTCGTCGCGCAGATCCATCGTTCTCGGCGTCAACACGACGCTCGGTTCGAACTGCTTGCGCAGGTCGAGGTAGGCTCGCCGAATGTCGTAGCCCGTGGCGGCGCGCGAAACGCCCAGTACGGCGAAGTAGTCGCCGTTTTCGATCAACGCCAGGCGAGCAGCGACTGCTCGCCTCAACGCATCGTCGTCGAGTCGGTCGCGGCCCGCTTGTCTGCCTTGCGTTTCTGCGCGCGCTGCCGCCCGGGACGCCCGCAAGATCTGCAGCTGACAAAGGCCATAAAGCGTGCAAGGAAACTCGGGGCCGGGCGCGTCGACGAGGAGCTCTCCCAGCACGGTCGAGCGCAGGTTTTCGATGGTGCGCTGCTCCACCTCGCCGAGTGCGCATTCTGCGATCAGTTCGTAGCTGTTGCCGCGAGTGATCTCGGCGTGTGCTCCGCCGAGGCGCTGAACTGCTTCGTCGGGTTCGAAGACCCGGCGCAGCAACTCGACGAACACCTCGCAGCCGGTGGCGCCTCCAAACACCGCGGGCTCGGCGTTGAGCCGCAGCGGGACTTCTCGCTCGAACCCCGCGCTGCCCTCGTCGATGCGCATGACACGAGCCACGAGGTATTCGGCGTGGGCGCGAAGCACTGGCCAGAGTTGGTCCTGCGAGAGATGGCCCCCGGCGATCAGCGCTGCCCCCGCGTGACGACCCAGGTTCGGTATCTTGTGACCCAGCCGCGTTTCGACGTCCGCGGGCAGCGTGCCTTGCTGAACGAGGAACGCCACCAGTGATTCGCTGCGCGCGCCCGACGCGGCGGTGACGAGGTCACCGTCGCGCATCACGATGCGGCGGATGACGCCGTCGGTTTCGAACGCCAAGGCGCCCGTGAAACGGGTTCGGATTGCTGTCGCGATCAGCGTCACCGTATCGCCGATCTTCAGCGGGGGAATCTCCGTCGGAAAGATGCTCGCGCTGCTCGACGGGGGAGGCGGTTGTGCCGTTTGGTCCGCTTCCGAAGTCGATTCGGGCTGCGGTTGAGAGTCCGGTTCCATCGCGGCACGGCTCGCGACCGGTGACCGTCCGTTGGTCGGCGACGGTGGCGGCGCCGAGCCGGGATCGTTGGTGTCGAGAGTCGCGGTAATCCAAGAGCCGCGGGGCAGGGCCGGCGCCGGTGGGATGGGGCTCATGCCGCGCGGCCGCACGGTGATGCGAGCGTCGGACATCCGCGATGGCGGGGGCGCGGTGCTCGGCTCCGATGTCGGCGCTGACGGGGGCTCGCTCGAGCTTCGGACCGACGGTGGCACGCTCGCTCGACGATTGCGTGGGTCGAGTGAACCCGGGATCGAAGTGGCTCGCGCTTGGCGCTCGGCTGCTTCGTCGAATTCGACTCTGGGGGACCGCCACCCCAGTGAGGCCTCTCCCTGCATCGCTCGGTCCGACTGCGAGGACGGCGGGTAAGGAGTTACTGTCGTGTTGGTCAACGAGGGACGCGCCACGAGCGATGGCTGTACGGGTGCATCCGTGGGTGGGCGGGAAAACGCTTCGGTGGGGATGTTGCTCGACGGTGGCCGTGGAGTCATGCCCCGCACGCTGACTGGCGGCAGATCACGCGGCGTGACGTTCAGCCCTTCGACTCGCTCCGAATGTCCACGGTCGGAGTCGGCGCTGGTACCCCTGCCGGAGTCGGCACCGGTGTTGCGACTCGAATCGACGTCGTCGTTCAGCGCTGGCGGCGCGGCGGACGCGGGGCGTGGCGGAGGAGGACGCGTGGACCCGGGGGGATAGGCGGATCCCGCTCCAGATCCGGTCAGCGCCCCATCGAGTTGGTCGTAGTCCCCGATGGGATCTTCCAAGGCGGCCCTGACCTCGGGACTCAGCGACATCGGCGCGGCGTCGTCGAGCGCTTCCACGGCCGCGCGCGGGGCCAGACTCCGTGCGACGCGCGCCTCAGCTTCTGCGAGCAGGTCCGCGAGATCGGTGCTGATCTCCGCGTTCGAACGGGTGCTGACGTCTTCGCCAAACGCGGCGTCGGCGAGAGCCGGAGGCAAGCTCGGCGCGCGTTGCCGCGACTTCGGACGCGAGCTCGGCGGTAGCGAGCTGGGCAACAATGGCGCTGGTCGCGAGGGGCCACCGCTCGTGCCGTCACCCGCTCGCGGCAGAACGTTGTACGGCATGGACGGCCGACTGACGGGGGGCGTCAGCCAGTGCTCGTTCGAGGGTGGACCGTTCTGCTGCGCCAGCTCCGAGCAGACTCGGACTACCTCGGCGACACTCACGTCCGCGCTGAGCTCGCGCACGTTCGTTCGCGGAGCGGCCGCGTCAGCGGCTACAGGGCCGATGAACACCAAAGCGATCTCCCGCACTTCGTCCAGCAGCTGGCGCGCGAGGTCCTCGGTGTCTTGACGTACTTCGCACACGACGACCGCGAAGCGACGGCTCTTGGCGGCGGTCAACGCCTCACCCTGGTCACTGACCAGCAACCCGCTCTTCTCCAACTCTTGGCGCAGGCCATCGGCGAGCGAACGCTCCGCCACCACGAACACGCGGATCTCTTTGGTTGGGGGTGCTGAGTCGTCGGGACTGCTCAACTCGACCTCCGTCACCCTCGGGGCTGGCGGGGCTTGACCACCAGCGACGTCACCCAGACGCCGGCGCGTCCGCTGTAGGGAGCTAAGACGACGGCCAGAAAGACGAACGCCACGAGGAACAGCTCTCCGTGAGTCAGGCCCAACACCCGCACCCCCATACCACACGTCGCAAGCCGCGGGCACGCTCGCGATTGCATCCGGGTCGAGGCGTTCCCCCGCGTCCTGCCGCCGAGTGCCGCCTCGAACGAGACTTTGCGTCTGGGCGAATCTCGAATCCCCTGGGCGGTGCCCGTGGTGATCCAGCGACGACCCGACTACGTTGACCCGCTACCATGCCGCTCCTCGATTTGGTGATTGGCCTTGGAGCCAACCTCGGCGATCCCGTTGTGGCGCTGCTCTCGGCTCGCCGACGTCTCGCCGAGTGCTGGAGGTGCACTGCCGCATCGCACGTGTACCGGACCGCGCCCATCGGGCCTGAACAGCCAGATTTCTTCAATGCCGCTTTGCGCGGCGAGTGCGACGCTACCCCCGACGGCATGCTCGAGCAGCTGTTGATGCTCGAGCGGGAGCTGGGTCGGGTTCGGGGGCTTCGCTGGGGACCGCGAGTGATCGACTTGGACGTCCTGTGGATCGCGGGCCTGAGCGTGCATACTCCGACGCTTCGCGTTCCCCATCCTCGGCTTCACGAGCGAGCATTTGCCCTCGTGCCGCTCCTCGACGTTGCTCCAGATGCCGCCGATCCCACGTCGGGTGTGCCTTACGCGCGACTGCTCGATGGTGTTTCCGCACAACGCGTCGACCGATACGTCGAGCCGCGTTGGGAGGCGGTGTTGCGTGCCCAGCGCAGTGGTATCGCGCCGGCGGTCGAATGAGATCACGCCGCGCTGTCTCGCATGGTTTTCCCCTCGTCGATCGGGGCGCGGCTGATTGTCGCGTCAGCCCTTCGGTTGGGCGCACAACCGACAACGTCGCAGCGTCGAAACGCGCTACGTGTAGCGCTTCGCGCGGTGCAGCATGCGGTTTGCCTGCGAGCCTTTGCAATCAGTTCGAAATGCCCGTGATCCCTGGCGCTCGGCCGCCCTTGCGGTGCTCGTTTCCAGTCTAGACACGGTGAACCGAGGGTGGTACGAGCCGCCTGCCTCCCGCTATCCAATGTGAGTTCAACTTTGGGTAATGCGGTGCGCTCGACGCTTCGACACATGGCCGATTTCGCTTCCACCATGACTCCTCTCAGCCCCTCGCTCTTTGGCTCGGCGGCGCTTTCCAGCGGCGGCTCGCTCATCGATTTGGACCTGACGTTCACCCTGCAGATGGTGATCTTCATGGTGCTGAT
>QJWJ01000319.1 GCA_003235365.1 Deltaproteobacteria bacterium | reverse complement strand
CTCCAGCAGTTGGCAAGGCAGCCGCCAGCGGCCACGGGCAGGAAGCCCGGCTTCGCAGGAGCGGCCTCAGTGTTGGCGGTCATTCAAAACCGCGGAAAAATGGGCAGGCCGACGCGTGAAGAAATGAGACGGCCCGGGCATGAGCGCGGGCCGTGAGGGGATGTTCAGGACTTTTGGGGGGTAGGTGGTGTCCGTTTCTTGGCGCGCTCGATGGCATCAGCCTTCGCTTCACGGGCGCGGTAGCTTTTGCCCTTGAAGGCGATGACGTCGGCGTGGTGGACGACACGGTCGATGAGGGCCGTGGCGCAGGTGGCGTTCGGAAAGATGGTGGGCCACTCGGAGAAGACGAGGTTGGTGGTCAACACTAGGCTCTTCTTCTCGTAACGCCGGCTGACGATCTGGAACAACAGGTCGGCATTGCGCGCGTCGAAAGCGAGAAAACCGACTTCGTCGACGACCAGCAGAGAGATGCCGGCGTAGTAGCGAAGCCTTCGCTCGAGAGCTCTGGCGCTTTCTTGCTTGGCGAGGTCGAGCAGCAGGTCAGCGGCGGTGATGAATAGTGCCGAGTGGCCCTCGATGAGCGCTTGATGGACGATGTTCTTGGCGATCATCGTCTTGCCGAGGCCCTGATTTGCGATGAGCACGACGTTGCGCTTGGCAGGAAGGAAGTCGAGCCGAAGCACGGATTCGACCAGTGGTCGGTCGATTTCCTCAGGCCAATCCCAGTCGAAGTCGGCCATGAGCTTGAAGCGCTCGACTTTGGAACGACGCGTACGTCGCTGAAGACCGCGCTGAGCTCGCTCCTTCTCCTCGAAGTTGACGACGTATTCCATCGTCTGCGTGAAGCTCCAACGCTTCTTGGTTGCCAGGGCGACGATATCGTCGAATTGCTCTGCCAAGGCGACGAATCCGAGGGCCAGCAGTCGCGTACTGAGGTCATTCATTGGCCATCCTCCTCATCCGATTCGCAGACACTCGCGAGACGATCGTAGCCATCGAGGTTGTGCGGAATGAGCGTGAGATTGCGGACTCTGGGGTCATCAGGCAGGACAGCATCGACGCGAGGTGGGAGACCGCGAGCGCGACGGCGTTGATCGAGCACGTGGGCAACCGACTGAGCCGCGAAGGCTCCGCGGGTGTGGGCTTCGCCGATGGCAACGTCGAGTTCCTGAGCGCCGTGCTGGTCGAGCAAGTGCAGGAGGCGAGTGGTGGTACCACCGAGGTGCCCACCATGCACCGCGATTTGCTCGAGGAACGCAACCGAAGCTGGACAGGAGGAAACGAGCCGATTGCGTCCGCGGTGGGCCCGGGCTTTTCGCTTTGCCGCGGCGAGTCCCGCCAGATGTTGTTCCGACTCGATCTGTCGTCGCTTGTCCCAGCAGCGCGGGTGCCTGGCAATCTCGGTATCTCCATCGAGCAGGCGCACCAGCTTGTCGGAGGCAACCAGACTGAGCGTCTTTCTGACGTGGGTGTGGGGGATGGAATAATCGTTCCCATCGAAGCGGACGTAGGGTGTCTTGCCCGAGCGGATGGGCTTGACCAGGTCACAACTGAAGCGATGCTCCGGGAGGTCGAGCAACCGCGCTCGCTCTTGGTCAAGCGCTTCAGCCACCGTGAGTGTGTCCTCGTCAGGAACCAGGCGACCGTGAACAACTTCGGCGATCCACCGATCGAGTTGGGTATTGAGCTCGTCGAGCGACGTTACGGCACGCGCGGCGAAGAAGGATTCGCGGATGTCACGGATCCGACGCTCGACGCGCCCTTTCTCGTTGCCACGCCTGATCCCCACTGGTTTTGGCGCGAAGTGGTAGTGTCCGCTGAGCTCGAGAATGTGTGGGTGAAACCGGATCAGGTCTCCTTGTCTTTCGAGGACAACGCTTTTGAGATTGTCGTAGAGAGCTTCTCGAGGGACACCTCGAAACGATTCGAATGCTTCGATGTGACAGCGCACGAAGCTCTCCAAGGTTTGGTCGAGGGTAAATCGAGCGAAAGTGGCTCTCGACCAACCGAGCACCATCACGAAGCAGGACAGCTTCCGCTCGCTCTGTCCCACTCGCAGCTTGCCGAAAGAGCCCCAGTCGACCTGGGCTTGCTCGCCGGGCAACACTGTCAGGCGAAAGAACGCCTCGTGACGGGACGTCGGACGCACACGTCGCACGTAGCGTCGGAGGGTTCCGATGCTACCCTCATATCCCCGGTCGCGTAGCATCTCGCACAAGCGAGTCGAACGCAATCGAGGGTGTCGGTTGAGCGTATCGGCGATGAAGCCGCGGTACGGGTCGAGCTTCTGTGGCCCCGAGGTGAATCGCTTGCTTGCAAAGCGACCGCACCCCACCGCCAGCTCCACCGTATCGTGATGAAGGCCAAGCTCCGCAGCGATCGTATTGACCTTCCAATGCTCCGCGAAGTACAGCCGACGAATGGCTGCTCGTTGCTCATCCGTTATCATCGCGCCACCTCTTCGATGACGCGTCGCTCGAGGTCGCGAAAGCTACCGAGGCCGTCGAGGGGAGCGCGACGGCGGGGAACGCTCGCGGGCACCCAGGTGAGACTGTACAGCGCCCCGCCGTGGTCGGCGAAAGCTTCTCGAAAGAGATTCGAGTCGGACCCGTGTACCTGGTCGTCCACACACAGCGCAGCGCGGACCGGCTGCCCCTGCCACAGAGCGATCGCCTCCAGCAGCGTGCTCAGCGCGCGCGGGTGAACTGGGTCTACACACAAGCGTGCTTTGAGAATTGTCTCGCTCGGGCTGCCCAGCGCCACGATTCGGGTAGTCGCCGTGCCCGGCGCTATCCCCATCCAGATTGATTCCATGCGTTGTCTCCGTGCGAGGCACCTCGGCCGCCACCGTGGCGACGGAGCGCTCCGCGTCAGAGACCATCGGTGGTGGGCCAACTTCTCGGCGACCCGTGTCCGTTTCTTTTTGTCGTAGGCGCCACTCGCGTGTGCGTCGTGACGTGGCCAGTCGTCCCAGCAAGCCGCGCCAATGCCGCTGCTTGCTCAGGCGGCGTCGCTCGCGCCGCTCGGCGTCATGCGTCCCGCCCAGGCAGTACACTTGCCCCCGATCGCAACTCCGACAGAGGAAGAACACGGCCCGGCAGCGGTCCTCAACACATTGAATTTGGCGTAAATCGTCCACAGTTGCGGTCTTTCGACCGCAGAGAATTCGACCAGCCCAGTCGACCCGTGCGACAACCCCGGTGTCGTTACGCGTCCACTTGCGGCGACCCTGGGCTCGGAGCTGCTACTCCGGGCCCAACTCTATTTGCGGCCGCGCAGATCGTGTCCTGCCTCTCCCCATC
>QJWJ01000094.1 GCA_003235365.1 Deltaproteobacteria bacterium | reverse complement strand
GCAATTCGAGTTCTCAGGACTCGGGGCCCGCGTCTGTCGAGCCCGCCGATGCAAGTCTTCAGCCGGAGGTCGTCACGACCAAGGCCGAGGCCGGCGCATCTGCACAGTGCGACGTGTTTGGCGACATGGGGTGTCCGGAGCATTGCGCGTTGTGGAAGGAGCAGGGGACGCTCCGTGTGGAATCCCGTTGCTCATCGACCGGAAGTACGCCTTCACTCAGCGACTGCGCATACGTCGAAACTGCGGGCTGGAGCATCGACGATTGCGAGGGCCGAAGCATCTGTTCCGTCGATCACAAATGTCGAACCGCCTGCAATTCGGAACACACCTGCGATCCCACGGAACTGTGCTTACTCGTCGAACAGTCCGAATTGGAAGTGTTCGGGACCTGCTTCCCCCGGTGTGACCCACAGGCGAGGGACTGTCCTCTCGGTGAAGCGTGTCGGGTTTATGACCTCAGTCTACCGTTTGGTGTCTGTGCGCGACTCGGCCAAGGAACTGTGGGTTCAGAGTGTGGCCTGCCGACCGAGTGCCGAGAGGACCTGACGTGTTTCAACGGCGAGTGCACCCGTGTTTGCACGACCGGGACTGCGGATGGCTGTGCTGCCGATGAACTCTGCGTCTCCGGCGGTGCGCTTGGGGTGTGCTTGTCGCGATGTGACGTCTCCGTTCAGGACTGTGCTCCTGGCTACGGTTGTTATGACTTTGGGGATGTCAGTTCCGGCGCATGCATGGCTCATGCGATCGTTCCCCCCGTTCCGCTCGGAGAGGCATGCGTGATCGACACGCAGTGTGCTCCCGGTTCAGAATGCGAAGGCAACGTGTGTCGAGCGTATTGTGACCTGGCTGCCCCACAGTGTGACGCGACGTTCACCTGCACCAGTGTCGAAGCGCTGGCGCCGGGGCATGGGTTGTGTCTGCCGTAGACTGGCAGGTCGCTCTTAGTACCCGAAATCGGGGGAGCCGCTCTTGGGGGCTGGGGCTGGTTTGGGCGCTGCAACGGGGGGCTTGGGCGCTGCGGGTTTTGGGGCCGCGGGCTTGACGGGTGCGGGGCGCGAAACCTTGACCGGTTTGGGTGCTGGAACGGCAGCCGTCGGCTTGGTGGGTGGCGGCGGTTCGGGGGAGGGTGCGGCGGCTTGTGCGGTCGCCGAACCTTCCGGCGGCGGCACGTCGCTGGCGGCAGGTGGAGCCGAAGTAGCTGGCTCCGGATCGGGGATCGGCGCGACTTGGGGGGGAGCGACGGGCACGTCGGCGGGCGGGGCGCTGGGCACGGCCACTGCTGCGACGGTGGACTCTTGCGTATCGCCGGTCGATTCGGCGCTATTACTTCCGAGCGTCAATCCTGCGATGGCGCCTCCGATCACGACTACTGCGGCGGCGCCTGCGATCCACAGACCAGCTGGGGACTTCTTCTGTGGACTCACCACGTCGGACTGGGCCCAAGTGCCCTTGGTTCCACCGTCGGCGGTCACCGCGATCTGTGTGCCTCCGGCGACCGGGACTGCTGGGCCCGCGGTCATGCCGGTCACGCCCAAGCCGGTCTCCTCGGGAGGGGGAACGGTTACCGCTGCCCCCGTGGAATGCCAGACGTCGAGGGCCTGAATGAACTCCATTGCGCTTTGAAAGCGTCGATCGGGCGCCCGGGCCATCGCCTTTTGAATGATGGTCTCGAAGGCGGGGTCGAACTCCGGCACGAGCGCCCGTGGCATCGGCATTGGAGACAGGACGATCTTGAACAGCAGCTCGTTGAATGTCGCCCCATCGAAGGGCACCTGACCCGTGGCCGCCTTGTACAGGATCACCCCGACGGCATACAGGTCGCTCCGAGCGTCGGTGGTTCCGATGCCCTGCGCTTGCTCCGGCGACATGAAGTATGGAGTTCCCATGACCGCGCCGGTCGCCGTCATCTTCATGTCTTGATCGAGGGCGGTGAACTTCGAGATGCCGAAGTCGATGATCTTGACGTAGTCGAGTCGTCCTGCTTTCTCGCGGACGATGAACACGTTGTCCGGTTTCAGGTCCCGGTGAATGATGCCGGCATCGTGAGCTGCGCTCAGGCCTTGCAGCAGTTGCCGAGCAATCGGGTACAGCTCACGGGCCGTCATTGGGCCCACGCGTTTGGTGCGGTCGCCGAGCGTCTCGCCGTCGAGGTACTCCATCACCATGAAGCGATTGCCGTCAGCCAAGGTGCCGAGGTCGAGCACTTCGAGAATGTGGTCGTTGCCGATGCGGCCCGCAGCTTGCGCTTCGCGTTCGAACCGCTCGACGACGCCCGCCTGGGAGGCGACGCCGCCGAACAACACCTTGATCGCGACGCGGCGCGCGATCAGGGTGTTGATACCTTCGTACACCGCGCCCATGCCCCCGTGTCCGAGCAGTCGCACGATCTTGTACTTATCTTGAATGACGTCGCCGACTTCGAGGGACACTTCGATTGGAGTCTAGTTCACACGCTGCCGTTCGGCTAGGGGCGCGCTCCGTCGGGGGCGCTCGAGCGCCACTGACGCGGGCGGCGCTCGACGGGGGTTACCTACATCAGGGCGCGTGTCGCAATGTGCGTCACTGGCCGTCTCCGAATGCCTCGCCAACTGGATGAGTCTCGGCCATTGGCCATGCACGTGGGAGGCGTTTCGGGTCCGGGCCTTCGGCCTGCGGTTGGCTGCTTGCACCGCGAGCGATGCTTCCCAGCCAAAAGTTCAATTTTCCGCTGGGTTGTGGCAAACCAAGGCATGCACCGTTGGGCTGGTCAGTTTCGCTCCTACCTCTTCGGCTTCTGCTTGGCGTGTGCGGTCATGCCTTTGGCCGCTGCCAATGCAGCAACCGATCAGGAACGCGCAGCCGCCCGATCGATGGCAGAGCAGGGCGCCGCCGCTTTCGGTGAGAAACGGTTTGCCGACGCTGTCGATCTGTTCACACGCGCCGAGGCATTGGTGCAATCGCCCGTGCACTTGCTGTACATCGCTCGGGCGAACACCGAGCTGGGTCGGCTCGTCAAGGCGCAAGAAGCGTACATCAAGATCGTTCGGACACAACTCGAACCGGGATCTCCCAACGCGTTCAAGAAGGCGGTGTCCGAAGCCGAAGCCGAACTCGAACGACTCAAGCCGAGGATCCCCCAGGTCACGGTCCACGTCACCGGTGCGGAGGGCGCCCCGCCGGAAGTGTTCGTCGACGGTGAGGCGGTTCCGCCTGTGATGGTTGGCGTTGCGATGCCGATTGATCCCGGCACCAGAAAGTTCGAAGCGCGAGCCGAAGGCATGGTTCCGGCAGAGCGCGAACTCGTGGTCGAAGAAGGGCAGCAGAGCGAGGTAGAGTTGGAACTCGTCGCCGCACCGACACAGGTCGCACCGAGCATTTCGGAAGCCACGTCGTCCGACGTGGCGATTGCCCCCCCTCGACAAGACGACTCGAACGCGATGCTGATTGGCGCGTGGTCGGGTGTTGCCGTCGGGGTTGTCGGTGTGGGGCTCGGAACTTGGTTCTTCGTGGACAAGCTGGGCATCGAATCCGACGCGGACGATCTCGCCGCCCAATGTTCGCGTTCCTGTCAGGAGCCACAGCGATCGGAAATCGAACAGAAGGACCAGGACGCTGCCGACGCCGGCACCAAGGCGTTGATCGCCTACGCGGTTGGAGGCATCGGCTTCGCCGCAGGCGTCACGTTGTTCGTCCTTTCTGGCAGTGAGTCCGATGTGGCGCAGGGGCCGACCGTGGCGCCTTGGGTTGGCTTGGGCTCCGTCGGGTTTCGAGGGCGCTTCTGAGAGGGCGCGGTGATTCGCCGGCGAGGCGGCCCGCAGCTCGGGGTACTACGCCCCGCTGCTGACCATTGCCAGCTCATTGCCAACGCAATAACGCGCCCAAGTGAACGACGCTGAGCTGCTCGCCGGCAAGTTCGAGCCCCAGCCAAGCTGATCGTCCGAGGCGCCAATCCAAGTCTGTCGCCAACATCGCGTAGGGAACGACTGGTAAGTCCGCCTCGAGATCGCCGTGAATGATCGGCGGGTTGTGACCCGCGCCAACCCCGACCGTCACTCCCCACTGCAACGCTGGCGACCGATACAAGACGCTGCGACCTCGAAGGTAGCCGGCCCACACACCGTAGTTGCTATCGTTGGTTACCACTGCGGAGCCGCCGACACCCACCTGGAGCCGATGTACGATCTCGTGGTCCGCCGCGACGTGGAGAGACGGTTGAACGTTGTGAGGCAATGCGAGCGATCGAGCGTGGATGAACGCCGCCGCACCGACACGCGCACTCCAGATCCAAGTGCCCGATGGGAAGCCTGCCTGACCGCCGTTGCTTGCCGCGGCGTCTGCGCCGGTGGTCGCGGCGTAGCCGTGCGGTGAAAGACAGATCACCAGCGCAATGGCCGCGAAACGCAGCCGTGACGACGAGACCGGGCGCTGGGTTCCGAGCGGCGGCTGGCTGTGTTCCGCGTGCCGAGCACGACGTGCGATCAGCGTGTGTCGGGTCGCGGCCCGCGCGAACCACGTGGGCGTCAGCGCTGCACCGGACGTGGGAATTGACCTGGGGGTTGCGGGGCTGTTCATCGGATGCCATGCCAGTGTGGCATGAAGTGGACGGACCTGGCGACCACTGAACGACACAGCGCTCGCACGGCGTGTTCCGGGGGCGCGTCGAGAACCGCAGGCTCCGGTTCGCAGGGACGAGCGCTACGAACGCGGAGCGGTACCCGGTTCGTCGCTGTGCTCGCTCTAGTCGGTTGTGCTGATCAGTTGCCGGATGACGTGGCGAATTACCGCACGGATCCGAGTTGCGTGCTGATGAATGCCGAGCCGCTGCCTCAACGCTCGGACGACCCGCACGAGGGCGAGAAGAACGTGTACGCTTGCGGAGCACTGGCCTCGAAGCTCCAAGCCAACGCGCGACCGTTCGACGATGGCGTCGTGATCGTCAAGGAGAGCATTCGACGCGATTCCGACTATCCGTGGTTGGTGTCGACGGCTCGAAAGACAGACTCGGGATGGCGCTGGGAGGAGTACACGCGCAACTTCGCTGACGAGCCGTTCCTGTCGATTCCCGTCGGTGAGAATGTGTGCATCGATTGTCACCGACGGGTGCAGGGGGCCGATTGGATCTTCACGGTGTATGCGCGGTGATTCGCGTCCTCGATGTCGAAAGGTGGCATCGAGGTGTCGCGAGGGTTGCTGGGAGGAAGCGAACACGGCTCACGGTTTCGGTCCCGGTGGCATTTCACTGAGCTTCGCCAGATCGAAGTAGCTGTCTGGTGCGGGGGTCGAGAGCAGCGCGTTCCAGCTCTGGCCCAAAGGCGTGAACACTCCACCTGCAAGACCGGGCAGGGGGCGCTTTCGATCGGAGTAGCTACGCAGCAGCAGCGACCCTTGGTCGTGAGGAAGGGCGCGAAGGTTCCTCAACCATTGGTCCCAACGTCCGTCGAGAAGCAAATACTGCTCGACGTTGGAGGTGTAGAATACGTCGACTCGTAGCCGTCGTTCCTCCAGCCAGCGGGCGAGCCCGACCAGCGCGTTCTTGCCCGCGAAGTCCCCGACGAGAGGGATCAGGCGGTGGCCGCGTTCGAACCGCTGGACGAACTCGAAGTCCCGAACGTCGGCGAGGAAGCTGCGCTGGTAACCTTTGCCGTCGCGCGCGGCCAAGAGCTGACCGAGGGTAGGGAAGTCGGGGCGGGCAGACGTCGTCTCGAAGCGAACGTCGAGCTGCAACCTCGAGAATGCAGCGCACAAGTGGTTCAAGCGCGGGCCGTCATCGGCTTCGATGGGGATCCGCCAACGTGACTTCATCGCGTCCAGCGTGCGTTCGACCAGCTCGGTGTGGACTCCTGCATCGCGGGGAGCCTCGACGACACGCCGCAAGATCGCTTCCACGCTCGGCTGTGGGCTCTCAGACTCGGTATCGAGCGGAACTTCGGTCAACCGGCGACCGAGGACCGTCGCCAGCCAGTGCTCGCGGCTGCGAGCAGAGTCGAAAGCCGACTTGTAAAGCAGGTGCTGCAACAGGTTGTCGCGGCGAATGTCCACGACGAAGCCGAAACGTGGCCGCAGCAAGGCCACGTAGGTGAGATTCTGCTCCGGTCCTACGCCGATGAAGACGCCGCCGCGGTCGCGGCGCTTCTCCAACCACGGGATCGCTTTCAAGAAATCTCCCTCGTTGGAGACCAAGTTCTCCGAGAAGAAGCTGCGCTCCCGTTCGGACAACCCGGCCACCAATCGACCGAATTGCTCATCGCTGAGAACATCGGTGGCTTCCGGCGCATTTGGCGGTTGCTGACCACCACCCGCCGGCGAGGAGGCCTTCGCTGAGGGGGCCGACTGGATCGCCCTTTTCGGGATTTCGTCACGACTTGGCGCTGGCGCGACGGGGGTCGGCTCATCGCACGCCAACAGCAGCGCAGCGCATGCCCATAGCGCGCCCCGTATGAGACACGGAATCGGCGATTGGACGTAGGCGTTCGACGGCGGGAGCTGCAACGTCGTCACATCTTCGTCGTTCCGCCGGCCCGCGGCAAGTCGCGTGGAATCCGCACGTGTCGCCGAGATGTTGGACCGTGATCAGCGATACGTCATTTCGAGGAAACGGACCAGGTCCCGAGTGGTTACCAGATCCCAGAGCTCGCCGGTGGCGTTGACTACGGGCAGACAACGAAACTGAGACCGAGCCAGGGTGTGGATCAGCTCGTCAACTGGAGCGTCCTTGCGGATGACTTGGGGGTCCGCGGTCATGATCGTCTTCAGTGGGACTTCATTTGGATCTTGCAGTTGGTTGTCGGCGTAGAAGTTGAGCAGATCGGTTGCGCTGACGATGCCGATCACCTGAGCGCCGGACACTACCGGTAGGTGGTGTACATCGAATGCGCGGAACAGCCGGTGTGCGTCGCCGACCGTGTCTTCGAGTTGCGCAACGACGACTCGGTCGTCCCCGGAACCCGCGGCGGCGCGCAGCCTCTCGACGAGATCCTCCACCAATTGGACGCGATCGCCGTGGGTTCCGATTCCGAAGAGGAGTTGAGACAGTGGTGCCGACATGCTCGCGAGTGGGTGCAAGTCGTGTGCCGCCGGCGTCGGTAGCATGGGGTGCGTCCGGGACCGTCGAATCCGGCGTTCGGGGATGCGTGCCGTGCGCGGCATGTCGTGAACGGGCGTTAGATTCGCGCGCCGGCGGTGCGCGGTGGCGCAGCAATTGCGTGCCTCCGCGCACCTTGCTCGAGGGCGTGGTGTTGACGCAGTGTTCCGTGAACAGGCGCACATCAGTTCGGAGCGCCGGACCCGGGCGCCGGGTTCAGGGAACGAGAGGAGAGCCGAACGTCGCGTGGTCGGCAGGCCCCGGCACCCTGCGAGTTCGGTCCCAACCTCCGCAGGCGGTTACCTTTGCTTAGTAATTTTGACGGCTTGTATATCCGTCGCGCCGGATTGGGATCGGCTCTAGGTTCGTGCGGGAAAGTCGCATTGTGAGCGCAGTGAGGGACGCTCGAAGCGCGTGACGGAGGCGGGGCGGGGTGGCGGCCGGCGCGCGATACCGCAGTATACTGTCCGTCGGTACGAAACGATGTCTGTGTGCCCGGTATGTGGCAAGGTCCACGAGCCCAATCAGTCCTGCGCTGGTCAACCCGCCGATAGCCGGGTCGGACAAGTCGTTGCCGGCAAGTACCGCGTGACGAAGCTGATCGGCGAAGGCGGCATGGCGACCGTCTACGAGGCGCGGCACACCACCATCGACCGCCCTTTTGCGCTGAAGTTCTTGCACCCCTGGCTGAGCTCCGACGACGAGTGGCTCGAGCGCTTCCACCGCGAGGCCAGCGCGGGCGGGGCGCTGGTGAGTGAGCACATCGCGGCGATCCTCGACATTGGCGTCACCGCCGACGGCGCGCCGTACATCTTGATGGAGATGTTGCGCGGTGAGGATCTCGGCCATTGCCTCGCTCGCGAGGTCTCTCTCAAGCCTCCGGACGCCATCGAGGTCATCAGTCAGGCGTGTCACGGCTTGGCGGTGGCCCATCGCGCGGGCGTGATCCATCGCGATCTCAAACCGGAGAACGTGTTTCTCTGTCAGCGAGAGCTGGGCGGAACACTCGTCAAGGTGCTGGACTTCGGCATCGCCAAGCTACGTAACGCGCAGGCAACCCACGCGACCCGCGCGGGCATGGTGATGGGTACGCCCTACTACATGTCTCCCGAGCAGGCACGAGGTCGAGGAGGGGTCGACCATCGCACCGACGTCTATGCACTCGGCGTGATGCTTTACGAATTGCTCAGTGGCGACAAGCCGTACGTCGCGGACGACCACGGCTCGGTACTCAACCAGATCGTCGGGGGGCCGACCCCGCAGCTCGCTGAAGTCTGTCCGACGCTTTCCGCCGAATTGTGTGCGATCGTGCAGAAGGCGATTGCCAAGGACCCCGACACTCGTTTTCAGAGCGCTGAGGCGTTTGCGGAGGGGCTGCTGCCTTTCTGGCCGCAAACCCGGCGTGCTTCGCGCACGGCGAACGTCTTCGGGTCCAAGGCCCTGCGCATCACCGAGAGTGAGCCGCACAAGACGAGCGCCGAACCGGGCGTCACGGTGCGGGTTACGGGAGAACGAAACGGTCACGTCTCGCCGGTGGGTGTTCCAATCCGTCGCATTGGTGAGCTGGGCGCACCGAGCGTCCCCACCATGCCGGCCGCCAGCGTGGCGTTGGACTTTTCCGATCGAACCGAGCCCGACGCGATGCAGTTGACCTCGGCCCCGCCGTCTGCGTGTGACGAGCCTGCTGAAGCAGCGCCGGACTCGCAGACCCGAGCGTCGACGCCGGAGGCGAGGGTCGAGCGCGGGCGCGAGAAGGCAGGCGTCTATCCAGCGGCAGATGCAACCGGCACGCGGCCGACCGATGCGGAGCGCGGCGCCGAGCAAACGCCGGTGCCGACTGCCGTTCAAACGGTCAGCCTCGGACGTACGTTGGCGCCCTTGCTGCTCGGCATCGCTGCGATCGCGCTCATGGTTGGCACCGTCGTGCGCGCCAGTTCATCGGCGGAGTCGGATGGGGATCGCTCCGCGGCCGCCGAGGGTGCCGAGTCGCATGCCAGCGAGCAGCTCGAAGGAACGGTGGAGGTGATCGACGAAGACTGGGGAGCGGAGGGAGCCTCGACGTTGCCCGAGGCTGATCCCGCGGTCCCAGCGGTCGTCGCTGTGCCCAGCGAAGCGCCCGGCGGTTTGCAGACGGGGGAGGAGCCGGTCGGCAGCGCTGTCGCTCCGCCCACTGCCGACCCGGTGAAGGACGTTCCGACCACGGCGCGCACGGCGGACGGGAGCCCCGAGTTGGCCAAAGCCCAAGGGTGGTTGAGTGTGTCGTCGACGCCGCCTGCGACGTTGTGGATCGGCGACCAGAAGATGGGCAAGACGCCGATGCAGCGCGTGCGCCTCGCCGTCGGTGGCCATCGGATCACGCTCACCCACCCCGTGCTCGGCAGCGAGACGCGTTCGGTCAACATCAAGAGCGACGACCTGGCCGAGCTCAAGGTGACCTTCACCCCGCCGGATGTCGACGCGATGATGGCTCGGCAGGAGGGGACCGCGGCACCCGCGCCGAGCACGTCGGCGAGCGCGCGAATCGCGGCGCCGACACCACGCAATTGCGATCCGCGCTGGGAGCTCGATAGCAACGGCGTGCGGCGACTCAAGCCAGAGTGTTTGCGAGCACCTTGAATCCGCTGCCGACCGAGCTGTCAGGCAATCGATTCCAAATCCTGCGAGTTCATCGTCGGGGACGGTGTGCGGGGCGACTCGCCGACCCGGGATCGATGACGCTGGTTGTGCAAGCGGCCCTGCGCAGCCCGCGTACGTGCTCTGCGGACGCCGAGATACCGGCGTCGAACGAGCTGCAGCCCGAAATTTGTCAGGGCCGAATGCTGGGCGCCCTGGCATCATCGGTGTACCGTGCCGTGATGGGTATTGGCTCGTCAGGACAGGATGGACGACGCTGGCGGAGTCGCGCGCCGCAGGCGTGCACCGCACCGAGAAGGAACTGGTGGGGAGCGCTGGCGTGTGGCGTCACGCAGCTGGTGCTGAGCGCGGGCTGCATGTCGCGCTCGGACGATACCAATGCCGGGCCGAGCCACGTTCCCAGCGCAAAACCGTCTGCAACGGCGGTGGGTAGACCCGCTCCCAAACAACAGCCCTCGGCCGCCTCTGGGGCGCCGAACCCGGCGGCCGCCGGCTCGTCGCGCACGACGCAAACGGGCGTTCCAAAGGCCGAGGCGACCGCTCGTAGTGGCGCCGGGCAACCCCAGGTTCCACCGGGTTTGTCCTGCCTGGCCCGGTACTACGCGGGCGAGCCCAAGTTCGATTCGAAGACGGGTTGGGTGTTGGAGCTGTCGTCGGGGGCCTTGCCCTGGGACGACGGAAAGCACGACAAGACCTTGGACGAGCTGCTCGACAAGCCCGATCTGTCAGACGTCTTCGCCTACCCCTACGATAAGGGAAAGCCCCTCGATGGACCGGCCAAAGGAGATCCGGGACGGGTCCGCGTGGACGATCTCCTGTTCGCCAAGTACGGCAAGGACAAGGCTGCGATCGAGAGCAACCTCGAGACCGTTCTTTTTGCCGGCAAGCGGGTACAGGTCCACAAGCGGATTGCCGCTGCATTGACGGCCGTGAGTCGTCGGTTGGAGCCGCTGCTGAAACAGCCAGAGTACGCCCGCTACTTCGCCAACCTGGGGGGCACGTACAACTTTCGAAAGATCGAGGGGACGAAGCGGCTCAGCGCTCATTCCTACGGCATCGCCATCGACCTGGACACACGCTTTTCGAGCTACTGGCGTTGGGAGAAGGCTGAGGTGCCGAGCAAGGTAGTGCCGCTACCCATCGTCAAGGCGTTCGAAGAGGAGGGCTTCGTGTGGGGTGGGCGCTGGATTCACTTCGACACGATGCACTTCGAGTACCGACCCGAAATCATCGACTCGAGCTGTTTCAACGGCAGCCGCTGATCGGCGACCCTGCCTCGATTACGGTCACGGTCGCCGCGGTGGCGGTAGACAGCGGTCCTTCGACGACCACCTCGACCAGCGCGTCGTTGTCGACGATGAGCGCTGCGTCAGCGGCCCGAAGCGGCGAACTGCGCAACAGCTCCTCGAAGCGTTGCCGCGCTTCGGGGGCCGCGAACACCGGATCGCTTTCGTCCGCTGGGTCGCGCCGTCCTCGGTGAACGTTGGCGCGGTCCTGGCGCAGTACCTGCTCGGCCTGTTCGAGTCGGGCGCCTCGGCTGTTGCAGTGGTCGCTCGGACCGAGCTGCGCCTTGAACGCCACGCTGCCGGGCGGCAGTACGCGGCGCGGTGGTTCCGGGCTCGGCAGCTCCGAGGTCGGTCCTGCGCTGGGGGAAGGCGGTAGCGCACGGGTCGTCGGCGTGGGCCGCTGAGCGCCGGGGTCCGGCGGGGCCGTGCTCGGCGCTGTGGTGACTGGCACGTCGCGGTTGCTCGTCGCGGCCACCGAGGGTCCGGGGGCGTCGCCTGTGGTTCGGGTTGGTGAGTTTGGCCACAGCCACCAACCTGCGACCGCGCCAAGCACCAACAACGTGGCGAGCGTCGCGGCGACGACGGTGATGACGCCCGTGGGGCGCTTGCCAACAGGCGGGGGCGCTGCGGCCTGGCCCCCGATGCCGCGCACTCGTGCCAACGCCAGCCGTGCATCGTCGCTTCCGAAAGGTGCCAGGCGCGTGGCGAGCTCGACGACGTTCGGTATGCGCTTGTTTGGGTCCTTCTGTAAGCAGTCGAGAACGACCTGTTCGAGACGCGGGGGTAGGTTCGGCATCTGGCCGCGCAACGACCTCGGGGCATCGCTGACGATGGACGCGAACAACCCAGCGCTCGTCTCCGCGATGAACGGCGGCTGGTTGGCGAGTAGCTCGTGCAGAACCACGCCCAGCGCCCAGACGTCGGTGCGAGCATCCACGTTTTGAGGTGAGCGGATCTGCTCGGGTGACATGTACATGGGTGAACCCAAAGCACTGCCCTGGGTTTGGGTCAACGCGCTGGATGGGCCGTCGTGGGTTTCGAACGCCTTGGCGATTCCGAAGTCCAACACCTTGATCAGCGGCGAGCCGTCCGCGCGGCGGGTGAGAAACAAGTTCGCCGGCTTCAGATCGCGGTGGACGATGCCTTTGGCGTGGGCTTCGGCGATGGCTGTGATGGCCTGCAGGACGTAGTCGACGGCGTCGCTGATTCGAAACGCCCCGACCTTCTCCAGCAACTCCCTCAGGTCCTTGCCCTGCAGGTATTCCATCACCACGAAGGGGGCTCCGGTTTCCAACCTGCCGACCTCGAACACGGCTGCGACGTGTTCTCCGGTGATTTGCGTCACGGCACGGGCCTCGCGCAGGAATCGCTCGACCATGGCGTGGTTGCTTGCGAGCGCCGGTTGCAGCAACTTGAGGGCAACCCGGCGGCCCAAGCTCTCGTCGAGGGCACAGACGACGACCCCCATGCCGCCGAAGCCGAGGACGCGTTCCACCCGATACTTGCCCGCGAGTAACTGCCCGGCCTGAACGATTTCGGCGACGCGAGCGTCGGGAGAGAGCAACGGCTGTGGCGGACCCGGCTGCATGGCTTACCCGAGCCTTCGTAGCAATTCTGCCCCTGACGCGCGACTATTGAGCACGGCAGGCGCTGCGGGACATGGCAGTTGGGGGCGGTCTGCCGCAGCGCGGGAGGCGCGCGGAGCTGGGCACCGGGGCGCATTGACGCCCAAATTTCCCTCGATCTCGCGACGGCCGGCGGCGGCTATCCTCGGTTGGACCGTTCACTCGGCGGCGAGCAGGCTTTGCCGGAAGCTGTCCTGAATCGCCTTGTTCTCGAGCCGACCCCAGAAAGCCGAAAGGCCGAGCCAGATGGCCAGACCGTTCAAGTCGCGGAACATCGGTGGCACGTGGATGGGCGGCTTGACGAGACCTTCGTGAGCGTGCGCAGCCAGCACTGCCAGATCGGGCAGGGCGACCTTGCCCACGAACAACCACCGAATCAGATCGGCGCGGCCCGCTGCGATTGCCGACGTCAGGTAATTGTAGTTGAGCACGATGCCCTTGGTGTAGACGATGTCCTTGGTGAACGGCGCTCCGCCCGTCAGTACACCACCGCGAAATACACGCTGCGTGTTCCAGAAACACGTCTCTTCGTCGTGCCCTTCGGTGCGGAACCATTCGAAGACGTCCAGAAAGTCGGCACCGTCTTCGCTCTTGTCGATGGCTAGGACGCGGTCGTTGAGTCGTCGAGCGCGGCGCGGATGACTCGTCAGCGTCAGCACCTCCAGCAGCGCCGCCAATCCTTCTTGAGTCGCAGCCACCCGCGGCGGGCCGATGGCGAGCCAACGCGCGACGGGCTGAGCCTTGCCGTTGAGACTGGTGGCAACGTGAACCCAGCCTTCGTGCACTTCGAGCAGGCGCAGGTCGCGGTCGCTGAACATGGCCCCTTGCCGCAGCTTGATGTAGCCGCTGCCAGCCGACGCGTCCGCGGCGATGCCGTCGTCCAAGAGCACGCTCACGGTACCGTCGCCGAAGTAGACGCCGAGCCGCTCGTTCAGAATGCCAACGGCGCGCTCTGCGTCGATGTCGCGCGCCGGCGCGACGCCGAGCACGCTGTCGTCGAGCTGGGTGAGGATGTCGTACATCGCCAGCGCGGCGCCGCGAACCTGAGTGCACTCGTCGGAAAAGTACTCCTTCGGAGTGCCGTACAGTTCTTTGCTCAGCTCGTAGAACTCCTTGGTCCCCCGCGCTTCGAGCATCTGCACCACACGAATGTACTGGTGGGCGGTTTCGGACAGGATGCGTCCCACGCGGTCTTGTTCACCCAACTGACGCACGATGTCGGCGCTGATCGCACGCAGCTCGTCCTTCTTGTCGGTTGGGTCGAAGCCGAGAGACAATCGTTGGTAATCTTCAGGCCCGACGTCGGGCATTTGCTTCCACCCCGAATCACGAAAGCGTTCGAACGTGCCCGGCTCCCACTTTATCGTGTTCAGTACGCGAATCGGTGCCTGGGCGTCGACGATGCGTTGCGCGAGACGGGCAACGCGTTCCTTGTAGGACTGCCAGGGGGTCGCTGCGCTCATGGATCCTCTCGGGAGGCTGTAGCTCCCTCGGATGGACCGCGCAAGGAGTCCTCAGGAGACGGGCTCCGAAGCACTGGTCGAAAGCGCGGCCCGACCACCGGAGCGACACCCAAGAGTCGAAACACCAGCCGCGGAAGGGCTCGGGGCAGGGCAGTCTTCGGGAGCGAAATCAACAACACCAGCGGCAGCGCCCGACCGACCGCGGAGAGGCGGAAGATCTCGTCGTAGCTGCTGCCGCCACAGTCGAGGAGTGCGCCGCCGACCACACTGCCGAGCAGTTGCAGCAAGCTCGTCATGCACGCGGACAAGGCCAGAAAGTCGAGTCGGCTCCGTGCGTCGCTGCCGACGAGCAACAGTTGGAAGCTGGCGTACTCGACCGCCGCCCAGGCAATCCCGCCCAGCGCGTGAACCCATAGCAGTTGTTCGAAGGTCGGATGCAGCGACCACAGGTAGGGGATGGCCGCAACGCCGGCACCCCCGATGCTCAGCGTCGAGCGAAGCCCCACGCGAGCGGACAACGTGTAGCAAAATGGAAACACCACGGTCTTGCTCAGAATCGACAGTGCGGTGAGTGTCGAGAACTGACCCAAGTCGAGGTGCAACACGCGCAGCATGTACGGCGTGAAGAACGGAACGGCGAGGAACGAACCGAAACCGAGGGCGGCGACGTAACCCGGAACCCGCCACGACCCGTGCCGGACGGCTCGGGTGAGGCGGCGAAGCGCCGACTCACTGCCCTGGTTCGTCTCGTAGCGGTGGGGGTCTGCGTGCTGGCTCAACACGACCGCACTGGCGCAGCGCGCCACCAACGCCAGCGCCATCAGAGTGGCAAAGGCAGCCAGCGCGCGGCCGTCGTGCTGGGCCTCGGCGAGAAAGCCCCCGGCCAGCCAGAAACTGAGCAACAGCGCCCCCTGCACGAGTGCCGATCGCCGCGCGAAGTAGCGTTCTCGCGCTGGGGATTCCAACAGTCCCGCCATCCAGCTGCCCCAAGCGGGAGCGATCAGCATGCCGGCGCTCCAGAACGCGCACTTGGCCAACATCAGGTTCCACAGCGAGCGTTGGTCCGTCGCGGCGATCCAGTACAGCGCCAAATGCGTCGCGGCCTGAACGGCAGCTCCGGTGACCACCAGACGCTTTCGCGACCCGAGCCGCGTCGCGACCCACCCCGCGCCGAGCTGGCTCAGCGCGCCGACGAGCAGCGGCACGGTGACGAGCAAGGCCAGCGCCCCGTCACCATGGCCCAGCTGCACAGCCAATGCCCCCAGGTAGCTCTCGGAGCAACCGACCATCAGCGCAAACAACACGCCGTCGATGACGGACAGTCGCAAGGTGCGGCGGGTTTGTTCGGCGGTCGGCGCCGCCACCGGCATCGCTGGCGACATGGGCGTGCGGTTAGTGAGCGCCCGCCTAGCTGTCAACGTCTACCGTGTGGCTCCCGGTTCGCGCTCACGTCTGGTGTGGGAGCCAGGGACTCGCTACCGAACAAACGGGGGCGTACCGAAGTCGATGGCAGCGTGAACCCGCGGGATTTTCCACGGGCTTGCCCTTCGGGGCCGAACGGGCACTCTGCTCCGAATCATGGTCTCAGGACAGAGGCCCGAGCCGACAACGTAGATGTCTGAGCCCGGCCGCGTCCGGCGACGGGAGACTTTCGCCGCGGGCTGCTGAGGCGCGACGGGGGCGGGGTCGACACTTCGGCGGGAGTGAAGCACTGGGTGCGCCAGCGCGCGAGGCGCACGCAGCGTTTGCGTGACCGCAGTGCAGGGAGCGGGACGTCGGCTGGCGTTTTCCGGGTTCGTTGCGGGCGTGACGGCTTGGCACGGTACGAGCATGGGTTGCTACTCGTGGTGGTTGCCCTAACTTGGAAGCCGAGGCCAACCCCCGCCGGGCGTGGGGCTCGGTCATTCGCCTTGGAAAGGAGCTTGTCATGAACGAAACGAACAAGGTCGACGAAGGGCTCGAGCGGGAGCTGAGTGGCGTCGTTCGAGACCTCAGCGCGTTGGCGGACGAAGTGAAGCTGAAGGTTCATCTCGGTAGCATGGACGCCAAAGACGCCTGGGAGCGCCTAGAACCGCGCGTGTCTCAGTTGAAAGAGCGCGTGACGACCACCAAGGGGCAGTTGCTCTCCGAGCTAAACGCCAGCGCCAAGGACCTGAAGGCCGAACTGCACGACCTCGGAGCCCTGCTAGGGATCGACAAGGGCTAACCGCTTGGCGATCTCCCACTCCATCGCGCCTGCATCCAGCGGTTGGCGTCGCCGAGCGCTCACCGTGCTGGGCGCCGCGCTCGCTGGAGGTGGTTTCGGGTATGCGTTCAGCACCTTGGTCGCGCTGGCCGCCTGCGAAACGGGGACTTGCCCCGTGGCGCGCGATGCCTTGCCTGTGGCCATCATGCTCGCGATAGTGTGCGCCGGTGCGGCGTGGTCGGCGACCCGTCGCTGACGGTTTGCTGAATGGACCCGCGAGACACTCCCGACGAACCACTCGAACCGGCGCAGCGTCGCGGTTGGCTTGCGCTCGGCGTGTTCGTGCTCGGACTGATACTGATCCCGTTCGTACTGTGGGAAGAGCAGCTGTCTGCTGTCAGCCGTGCATGGCTCCAGACGGAGAGTTCCACGAGCTGGGTATTCATGGCCGTCGTGGTGTTGCTGGTGGCAGACGTGCTGTTGCCCGTCCCGTCCAGTTTCATCAGCGCCGCGGCAGTGGGTTTACTCGGGGCGGCGCAGGGGGCGATCGCGGTTTGGATTGGGATGTCTCTTTCGGCCTGGGCGGGCTACGCGCTGGGCCGTGCCGGCGGTGTGACGGTCGCGACGCGCATGGTCGGGGAGCGTGAGCTGCAGCGCGCGGGAACGCTGATGGAGCGGTATGGGGATTGGGTGTTGTTGCTGTGTCGCGGCATCCCGGTGCTCGCCGAGGCCTCGACGTTGCTCGCCGGCACGGCGCGCAGCAGCGCGTTGCGCTTCGGGGCGGTGACTGCACTTGGCAACCTGGGTTTGGCTTTGGCGTACGCGGCAACGACTGCGCTGGACCTGCAGGGGAGCGCGGCACTTCTGGCGCCGTTCGTGTTCGGCGTAGCCGTGCCGGGGGCGCTCATCGTCGCACTCAGAGTCGTCGTTCGACGGCGCGCCGTCTGATTGACCGAGCCTGCCGTGGAGCGTCGTCAAGCTCCGGGCGCCGTCGGCGGCTGGCCCTTGCCGCGCATGTAGGTCGCTTCGAGGCTCTCGCCCGAGCGCACTTCGACGATGCCGGCGTTGCACGCCAGCAGAGCGGGGAGGCACAGGCGGTTCGTCTGTTCGACGCTTTGTGAGCGCGGCGCGTGGACGGTCAAGACGGGTTCGTTCCAGCTGAGCGTGCAGGCTTGCATCGTCAGGCGCAATTGCTCGAGATCGGGCGGCGAGCTCAGGGTGTAGCGCACCGTGTTGTCGGCAGCCGTGATCTCGCGCAAGGATCCTTGTCGGGTGCACTTGCCGGCCTCGACGAACACCACGTGGTCACACAGGGTTTCGAGTTCGCTCAGAATGTGCGAGCTGACGAGCAAGGTAGCCTCGTCGCGCGATTGGGCGAGTAGCTGCCGGATCTGCACGACCAGTTCCGGGTCGAGGCCGCTGGTGGGCTCGTCGAGCAAGATCAGCTTCGGTTTGCCGAGCAGCGCTTGGGCGATGCTGAACCGACGCCGCATGCCGTGCGACAAGTGAATGAAGCGCGACGTGGCGCGATCGGCGAGCCCGACCTGTTCCAGTCGGCGTTCGGCTTCGGTTCGCGCGGCGCGTTTGCCGAGCCCTTGTAACTGCGCGAAATAGCTCAGCACGTCCCGGATCGCCAGGTGCGGACTCGGCGCGCAGTCCTGTGGCATCAACCCGACGACACCGGAATGCTTGGCGGCGTCGAACGGGCCGTCGCCGAACAGTTCGACATGACCGGAGGACGGTCGAATCAGGCCGGCGATGACGCCCATGCTCGTGGTCTTGCCCGAGCCGTTGGGACCGACCAACCCACAGATGCAACCGACGGGAACTTCGAAGCTCATGCCCGACAGTGCCGGTTGCGAGCCATAACGCTTGTACACGTCGGTAACGGTCACCGCGTTCATGCGTCGCGACTCCGAAACAGGACGCTGCCGACTCCAAACCCCAAGACGCCGATCGCCAGGAGCGCGACCACCGCTCCCCAGAAGGTGAGCAGATTGGCGGACCACAGCGAGCCCTGATGGGCGGTAGGCAGGAGCCAGGTCAACCAGTCCAGGGCCGCGAAGGGCGAATCCGTTGCGCGCGTGCGCAGCAGGGATGCCGTGACGGTGAGCCCGAGCCAGCCGATGACGGCGGACAGCCTGGCCTTGGCGACGGATCCGGCGACGAGCGAGATACCGACGAAGACGCCGACGTAGGCCATTCCGAACACCCACGTTCGCGCTGCGGTGCGAACGAGCCACAACAGCCTTAGCGGGTCGAACTCGGAGTCGATCCAGGTACCGGTCAGCGCGGTCGTCAGCGCTGCAAACGACAAGCCCACCGCCAGCAGTACTGCCTGACTCATCACTTTGCCGACACCCCAGCTCAGGCGGTCACAGCGCAACAGCACGAAACGCGTCGAGCCGCGCTCGAGCTCGGCGCCCACCCCTGCGGTTGCTGGCATCATCACCAACAGCGCCACGATTTGGAGTGTCCCGAAGCCGAAGAAGATGCTCAGGGGATCCATTTGGAGCAACTGCTGTCGGGTGTCTTCGTCCTGCACGAACGTCAGAAGCCAGGGCAGCGCCTTTTCGCGTATGAGCTCCCGAGGCAGCTCGTCGGCTGGCACCTTCATCGTGTTGGTGAGCGCTTCACGTGCCGCGTCCTCTGCCCCGTGCAGTACGTAGAGAAACACGCTGGTCCCGATGAAGGCGCCGGCTGCGTAGACCAGCGCCAGCAGCGTCGCCGTTTTCGAGCGTAGGGCTTCGAGCAGGTCGAAGCGCGCCACGAGCAGTGCCTTATCGAAGCGAAGCACCGCCACGGTGTGCGTCACGCGTTCCCGAAAGCCAAGAGTTCGCGTGAAAAAACGTCAGCGGCACGCAGCCGGCAGCGCTCGGAGCCCTGCTGTGGCCCGATCTGATGGCCTGTCGTTCGACCTGTGCGCCGCTCGTTGGGTGAAGTGGGCCTGGTGGCCCGCGTACCTATGCGGCGGGTCGCGGGTCGAGGCTGTTGCGGCGCACGACGTCGAGTACCTGCAGCGCTTCGAGTCGACTCTCCCAAGTGCTGTTGCGTGCCTCGACCATGTTGATCGTGTGGTTCTTGATGCGGCGCAACGCGACGATCATGTCGCTGAAGGTCAGCCCCGCCAGGGCGTCGCACTTGCCGTGTTGCACCCGGTCGAGGTGCCCTTCGCGAATCGCATCGGCGTGCTTGCGTTGCTCTTCGGCGCGGGTGATGAGATCTTCGATGTCGATCTTGTCGGCGTCGCCACCGATGCGTTTGGCCGCGTCGGCGAACAGCGAGCGGGTTTCGTCGAGCAGCGCGTACAGGTCCGTCTTCGCTTCGTCGGTGAACGCCTCACCGCGTTCAGTCAGGCGCGCCCGGTAGTTCGCCAGTGACTGGCAGTAGTCTGCGATGGACTCGACCTCGTCCGCCATGCGGATCAGCGAGTACGCGCGTGACGCCTGTTCCGGGGTGAGTTGCATTTGCAGGACCGTGGTCAGGTAGATTGTCACCTCTTTCTGGATGTTGTCGGTCACGGTTTCTGCGTGGTCGATGTCCGCCTTGAGCGATGGCTCCGCTTGAGCATTGCCGACGAAGGCGATGGTCTGGTCGAACAGCTTCGACGTCACTTCACACGCGAGTTCGACTTCCTTCTCGGCTTGCTGCAGAGCCAGCTCCGGCGAGACCTGATTGACGTCTCCGAGTAGCTTCAGGCGCGACTTCGGCATCTTGCCGGCATCCGGCAACAAGCGCTCGGTGAGCCGAGCGAGCTGCGGGATGAAGGGGGTGAAGATGAGCACGTTGGTGACGTTGAACAGGCTGTGCGCGGCGGCGATTTCGAAGCCGACGACAGCGTAGTCTTCGTGCCCTGCCGACGTGTGGAACCAGCCCGAAAACGCGTCGAACCCCGGTCCAACCACGACCTCGACGACGTACATGAACGGTTGAAACAGCAGCACGACGACGGTGACGCCGACCACGTTGAACAACGTGTGAGACATCGCCGCGCGTTTTGCGTGGATGTTGCCGCCGATGCTCGCCAGCTGCGCCGTGATCGTCGTTCCGATGTTCTCTCCGAGTACCAACGCGACTGCCGTGGCAAGGCCGATCACGGGCGGGTGTCCTTCGGTCGACGTCGTGGCCAGCGCGATGGTGATTGCGAGCATCGCGGAGCTCGATTGAACGATGAACGTCAGCAAGCAGCCGACGGCGACGCAGGCCAACACCGATGGCAGGCTGTCGGCAGCGAACCACGTCAGCATGCTGGCGAAGTCGGGCTCCTTGGTCAGTGGCTTGAAACCGCCGGACATGTAATCCAGCCCCAGGAAGATGAAACCGAGCGCGATGGAGATCTTGCCGGAGTTCTTCCACTTGACGTTCTTGGCAAAGAAGAATGGCGCAAGCCCTACAGCCAGGAACACCAACCCGTATTTGCCGACCTTCAACGCGACGATCCACCCGGTGATGGTGGTGCCGATGTTGGCCCCGAAGACCACGCCAATCGCTTGCACCAGCGACATCAGACCGGCGTTGACGAAGCCCACCACCATCACCGTCGTCACCGAGCTGGACTGAACGATCAGGGTGACGAGTGTGCCTACGGCGACCGCCAGCATGCGGTTGGCGGTGAGCCAGCCGATCACCTTGCGTATGAAGTCAGACGCCAGTGCCTGGAGGCTTTCGCTCAAAGCCTTCATACCGAACAGGAAGACGCACAGGCCTCCGATGACTTGGTAGCCCAGTTCGAACCAATCGACGTTCATCGCTCTTCCTTTGGAGAGATTGCTGCAGCTGTGTCGGGGCCCTGCCCCGGGGGAGGCGACTTTAGCGGCCTCAGACGGTGGCGTTTGTATGGACCTTGTGTGTCAGGCGTGTGACAAGTCAGGCGCGCCCGGTTGTCGCAGGGCGCGGTTCCGGCCACCCCTGCCGATTCGGCACGCACCGGCTGGGACTCAGACGCGCATTGTTATCGTCGGTTGTCGTCTGGATGCCGGCGGGGGCCCCGGTTGGCAGCGCCGTCAGCCGGTCGCCAGCGCTCGGGCCTGGTGCGCCAGACCTCCGACCACCGAGTGCAGGCCCTGCAGCCGCCGCAGCCGTCCTGCTCCGAAGCGGTCCACCAGCATCCGCTCCACGCTGGGCACCCGCGAAGTACCCCCGGTCATGCAAACCAGATCCACGTCGCCGTCGCGCAGGCCACTCTCGTTCAGGGTTGCCTCGAGGCACGCAGAAACCCGCCGAACGACGCCCTGGCACGCTTGCTCGAAGCGAGCGCGCGACACGGTTTCCTCCACGTCGATTCCCGGATAGGCGAAACGAAACGCCGCGTGGGATGCCTGGGACAATGCGCATTTGGTGGCTTCCACCGCCTCGAAGACGTCGAATCCCAGGGCGTCGTCGACCACACAGATCAATCGCTCGACCGCCTGGCGCTGTTCGACGTCGGAGCACCCCGCGCGGACGTCACGAAGCATCCGCAAGATCTGGGGCGCGGCGAGCAGCGGCAGTTTCGCCGGCGTGCTGAGCATGTCGATGATGATCGCCGGCATCGGCAGCAGGTTTGAACCAAACGGCAAGCGATACTGAGCCTCCGAGCCGAAGTGCCTGCCGAGCTCGCGCTTCATCAGGGCACCGTCGAGCGCGTCACCCGCCAGCGACACGCCGCCGATCGCCAGGACGTCTCTGGTGCTGAAGTGCCGCTCCTGGAGGCGGACCACGCTGAAATCCGAGGTTCCGCCTCCGAGATCCGCGATGAGAACCGTGCGCGGTTCGGTCAGATCCGCCGCGAAGTCTCTGGCCGCGGCGGTCGGCTCGGCGCAGAACTCCACCTGCTCGAAGCCGGCCAAGCGAGCTGCCTCGCGCATGCGTTCCTGTGCCAGGGAGTCGTGATCTGTCTTCTTCGCATAGCGCGCGGGGCGGCCGAGCAACACGCGCCGGACGTCACAGTCGAAGTGGGCGTTTGCTCGCTCTCGCATCACGCGCAGGATTGAACCGATCAGCTCTTCCAGCCGATACCGTCGATTGCCGATGTAGGTCGACCGAAAGTCGGCGGCGGGTAGGAAGCGTTTGAGGCTCCGCAGCAGGCGGCCGTCCATGCCGTTGTCCACGTAGTGCTTCAGCGCTTCGGCCCCGAAAGACACCTGGCCCGACGGCGAATGATACAGGATGCTGCGCAGGACGGTCGGGTCGGAGGCGTATTCGTCGATGGCGACCGGGGGGAAGATCTGCTCGGCGTTGGCCGCTGCGAGCAGCGAATTGCTGGTTCCGAAATCGATGGCGTAGATGCTCGGTTGGGTCATGGGGCACACCTCGCGTTCGAGAAGAACATTCCGAGATTGCTCGCCAAATCCGCGTGCATTGACAATCTTGTATGATCGTGGGAACGTGCGGTCACCCTGCAGGATGCGACGAAATCGGCCCCGCCGATTATCAATCGTCGTCCAGGGCGATTCGCGACGGGCGTCAGCTTGGTGGCGTAGCCATCACGAGTCGACCGGCGTTGGCTCGAGCGGTTCGACTGACGGCAATCTCGAAAGCGACTCGCTCAGCTCTGCCGATGGGCGCGGCGCCGGGACGAGTTTCGGCGCCACAGCATAGCCAAGCCAAACGCCGCGAAACTCCACGGGGCTCCGCCAGACTTGGGGGCTGCAGGGAGCGAACAGAACAGACTGGATGAACGTTCCGAATCGTCCTGCACACCCTCGAGCGCCGTGCCGCCCGGATCGTCGCCCGCGTCGGCGCCCGCATCACTCGACGACATCGGCCGGGAGTTGCGACCAGCATCGGCGGTGTCGGATTCGTCGTCGGTCGAGTCCGGCGCGACGTCGCCGTTGGTCTCATCGTCCGACTCGCGCTCATCGTCGGCCGGGGCATCGAGATCCGTCGACGTCGGCGTGCTGCCCGAACCGCCATCGGCGCCCATGCCGACGTCGTCGATGGCGTCCGTTGCTGGGTCATCGGGCGCCGGCTCAGCGGGATCATCCGTGATTGGTTCCAACTCGACGAAGGAGCCGACCCGGTCGCCGACGAGGCGATTGACGATGCGCTGGCTGTACGAGTACGGGCCCCCGTACTCGGTGGAAGTGATCAACAATTGCCCCGCGCCGTTCGAAGCGAGTCCGTAGACGTAGGATGTCGCGTCGGCCAGCTTGGTCGAGCTCGAGAGCGTGCCGTCGCTGCCGACGTAGCGAATGAAAGACTGGCCCGGTTCGTTGTTCCATGCGACCGCGAAGCGAGTGCCGTCCCATGCGATTCGCGAGAAGTACACGTCGGTCCCGATGACGAAGTCCCGGCCGCTGAACGTCGCGTCGTCGACGAAGCGACCGTACAACACCGTGTCGCTCGTCTCGCGCCAGATGAGCAGCGTACGGCCATCACCGTCTGCCGAATCGACGAAGCTCTGTCCCGAGGACAGCACGACGGGCTCGCCGAGTTGCCCCTGCGCGGAGATCGGTTGAATGACCTGTTCCGCGTCGCGGTAGTAGTAGTAGTAGTCACCACCCGCGCCCTTGAGCGAACCGCCATTGAACACGCCGGTTTGGCGCATGACGAACGGCGCCCCGGCGTTGGCTCCGGTTTCGTCCAGCAGTTGGCCGACCATCTCGTATTGGTCGGCGGTGTTCTTGCGCATGTAGGCCGCGAGGTACCCCTCGCCGTTGCTGGCGATGTTCACGCCGACCTCTGCGGTGGACACGAGCTCGTTGAGCGGGCCTCGGGACCCGTCGGCGTTGATCTGCTGGGTCCAGATGGGGCCATCGGACCACGTCCACGCCGCGACCGAAGAGCCGTTTCCGGCTGAAGCAATCGAAACGCGAGCGTAGTCGTCGCGCTCGCCGCTCAGGTCGATGCTTTCGGGTTCGAGCACTTGCCCGGCCTGGCTGATGCGCGTGGTGCGCGAGCTGTACAGCGGTTCGATGCCGCGCTGTTCGTCCCAGGTCATCACGTAGTTCTCACCGTCGAACACGACCTGCGGCGACGACTGATAGGCGGGGATGAACGAGAATGGGAATGCCGTACCGGACGCGGCGAGGTCCCCGTCGAGAAACTGGCCAACGAGGCCGCCGTTGCTCGCGTAGGCCATCACGTACTTGTCTTTTGCCCACAACAGGTGTCCCGGATCGCTCGTTCGTGGGTCGACGGCGGGTACGGCGACGCTGCTCGTCGGCGTGCCGCTGACCGAAATCGTGCGTCCGACGAACGAATACGGGTACTCGGTTTGGTCCGTCCAGGTCGCGGCGTACTCGCTGCCGTCGAACCCCAGCACGACTTCCGTCGCCTCTTCGGGACCGGAGAGCGCGAACTCGGCACCGAGTGAGCCGTCTTCTTCGATGAGGCGGCCGTTGACCGCGCGTGGGGGGCCGTACGTGCTCCAGGCGACCAGGTAGTTGCTCCCGCTCGCGCTGACCTGCATGCCGTTGTCCTGACCCGTCGAGTCCGCTACCGGGAACCCTCCCGGGTCCAGGGCATCTCCGTTTCGGTCGACGCGGCCTGCCCAAACTTGCGACGTCGACGTGTCCGGATGTTCCTGCCAGGTGACCAGCGTGGTGTTGGTTCCGACGGCGAGCTCGAGCCCTGAGGTCTGCCCCGAGCTACTCAGGCGCGCCGTGTGTTCGAAGTTCCCATCCAAATCGATGAAGCCGAATTCCGTGTTTCTGCCATCGCTGTCCGAAATGCTCATCCACGCGATGACGAACCGCTCTCCGTCGTAGCCCACATCGGGGTAGTAGCCATCGCCGGCGATGGTGCGTGTCGCTTCGAGGCTGCCATCAGCACCGATCAAGCGGTAGCCGAGCTCACTGCCGGCCCACGCCACGAGGTACTTGCCGCCACCGAATACCGCACTGGGGTAATAGTAGCTCAGGTCGTTGTCCACGTCGCGGCTGCGCAGCCTCAGCCAGTCGATGGTCAGGGGGGTGCCGGCGTCGTCGAGCCTGGCGCCGAAGATTGACCCACCGTCGTCGAATACGGCCAGGTAATTCGTCCCGTCGAACGCAGTGGTTGGCGAGTGGCCCCCCGTGTAGTTCATTGCGTGAGGTTCATCGACGGGGAAAGGGTCCGAGACGGGTTGTGCGTGGGTCGTAGCGGTGACCAGCGATGCGACTGCCACAGCGCACAGCGACATCCAGCGCGGCGCGGCAGACGCCACGCGACGTTTGTAGAAGGTCCGCGGGGACGTTGATTGGGTGCGAGAACTCACGAAAGGACCTCCGAAGGAGCTGACTTGCTGCACGCTTTGCTGCACGTTGCGATTGTGCCCGGGGGTGGACCTCGAAACCAGCGGCGCGCACTCGAAGCGAGTATGACTCACGTACGCCGCGAACCTGGCGATCTACCCACCAGTGCACCCACTCGGGCGGTGCGTCGGAAACTTCCACGGCGATCGGACGGCGTGAACCGAAAACCCCCCATCGGATGTTGCACCGTCGCCAGCCCGGGGTCAGACCTGACCCTCGTTGGCCCGTTGCAGGCGAAGCACTGCTGACCAAGGGCGATCGCCCGGAGCCCGCGGGTCGACCCTCCCTAGCTTGGATAGCCAACGCAACGTCCACGGCACGCGCTTGTACCGGGCCGCGACTTTCAACAGGGAGTGATGCTCGAGTAGCTTCCAACCGCGCGTTTCGAAGAACGCCGCACCATCGGCTGGGCCGAACCGCATGGGTGCGGCGTCCAAATGCCGGCCGCTGCCGTGGCGAATTCGCTTCAGCAAGCCCGGTGAGGCGAGTTCGAGGACCCACGAATCGAGCCACCCGCATCGAGCTAGCGCCACAGCCAGCTGACCGACGTCGTTGGGCTCGAGGTACACGACCAGTCCTTCGGTGAGCACGAGGGCGCGACTCACTTTGCCTGCAACCTCTTCGAACCAGGCCGTACGGCCCTGGATGTCACTCAAGTCGATCGGGTGCCGTTCGAGGCGGCAACGCGGGTGAACGTTCTCGAGAATCCGCGTCTTGTAATCCATGATTTCGGGCAAGTCGGCTTCGATCCAGGTCAGGGATTCGGGTAGGTCCAAGCGATAGGGGCGGGTGTCCAAACCAGCAGCCAAATTGACGACGGCATCGCAACCATCGATGACGGCTTCGATCACCAGATCGTCGATGACCTTGGTTCGCGCGATGATGGGCCAACCGTCGCCCAGTGCACCTGGCGCTGCCATCGCGGCGGCGATTTGCTCGCCGCGTTCACCCGCAAGCATTGCGGCGTACTCGTCGTGAAACAGGGCATCGGGACGTTTCGTCTCCCAGGCCCTGTAGGCGGCTACCCAGCGTGCGGTGTCCGAGACGTGTCGGATCAGGGGTTCAGCGGTGGCGGTGGACACGGCGCGTGCTCATTCGCCCTTGTCCCGAGATCCCACGATTCGGTCCGCGACGGTCGGCTCGGGATTGTCCCACACGTTGGTGTGACCGAAGACCTCCATGAGATACTCGTCGCTCGCCCCGAATTGAAAGGGTGGTGGGTTCGACGCGCACTGCCCGTCGGGTTCGACGGAGGGGTCATCGAGGAATTGATCCTGGATCACCGCGCCACAACTCAGGCCATCTTCCACCTGGTGGCTGGTGTAGATCGCGCCGTGTGAGGCGTGTTCGATCTCGAAGTAGTAGGTTCGGGGACCAGCGTAGTGTTCGGCGATCTCGAGGCCATAGGTCGGCGGCGTCGTCGGATCGAAACTGCCCTGGAGGATCAGGATGTTGGCGGACGTTTTGGCCCATTTCCCGACGTAGTCGTCAGGCTCGTAAAGCGAGGCGGCCTGTCTGTCTTCCAAGCCCGCGACGACTGGGCCGTAGCTGCTGAAGATGGACGCGTCGGAAGTTTCTCGCAGCTCTTGCTTCGTGCTCGGTTCGGTGATGATCTCCGAAAGGTTGACCATGATGTTCACACCGGCGCTGGCGGGCGCTTGTGCCGGCGTCGATTCGAAGGGGTCCGGGTGGTCGAACACCGCGTCGCGGAACGCGACGATGAAGTCCACGTCTTCAGGTTCACAGCGTCCGAGGCGATAGAGCACGGCGGGGATCAACGCGCGCGGGTAGTATCGTTCCAGGGCGTTGGCGAGCACGTATTGCAAGTAGACACGGTTGATTTGAAGTTCCGTCAGAGCCTCACAGGTGCCCCCCTCGTCGAGGATCTCGAGGGCGCGGCTCACCGGGTCGGGGCCGAGGCGCGTCGAGCATTCCTCGTCATCGGCGCAAGCTTCGAGGAGGGCGACGCCCGCTTGCTCGGGCTCCACCATCAAGTCTTCGTCACTCAGTCCTCCTATCGGGCGCAGAGCGCTGTCGAAAACTGCCGAGTCGATGCGATCGCCACCGACCTGCAAGACGCGATTGAGCCAGTAACCGCCGTAGGAACTGCCGAGCACGGTGACGGGCACGCCTTGCCGGGCTGTGGCCTCGATCATCGTCACGACGTCCCAGGCTGATTCGGTGACGCTCAGCAAGGAGATGTCCTCCCCCCACTCGTCGACCATTTCGCGCGTGCAATCGCGCCGGGGGCTGAAGGGGAGCAGCGACGCGATGGGTCTGTCCTCGAAGGCTCGAGGGCAGTCGATGAGGGTCGAGCGTCCGGTGCCGCGATGGTCGGGAACGAAGATCTCCAGACCTGGGTGACGTTCTTGCAGCCACAGCGCGTAACGCTCGTAATCGGTGCCCGGAAAACCGGGACCTCCGTTGAGCAGCCACAGCTGCGCAGTGGTCGCCTTCGGTGACGCAAAGCGTTTGAAGAACACCTCGATCGTTCGATCGTCCAGGGGCTTTCCCTTTGCGTCGCGGTGCATTGGGTACTCCTCGACGATGCACTCGGCTCGAGGGGCGTCCTCGTCGTCGTCACCGGTGATCGCCGTGCACGGTAACCAACGACCGTGAGGGTTGGGGCCCGCGTCCGCTTCGGTGTCGCGCTCCGACTGCTCGGTGGGGGAGTCGGAGTCGAGTGGGTCTTCTCCGGTACACGCGCTCACGGCGCAGACGGCGAGCGCCAAGCGAACGAGCGGGCCCAAGTTGAACGATGGTCGCATCTGGTCGCTTTCTATCAGAGGACGATGCCGCTGCCGCGCCGCATCGGACCGAACCGGCGTCGAGGCTGCACCACGAGCCACCACTCGTCCAGCCGCGGGGCGACAGGGACGGGGCCCGCGGACCCATTCGCTGGTGACACAATCGCCGCAATCGCTCCCACGTTCCCGTGCGCCCCCACCTCTCGTCCGGTCGCTGTTTCACCGCTGAGCGTTGCGGGTCGAGCTCGTGGTGCCCGGGAAGCGTCGGGGGCATCACTTCGGCGCGGGTTGATGTTGACACCTCCGGGGGGCGCCGGAACAATCCCCGGCAATGATCCCAAGGGTTTGTCGATTCCTCGACGCGCTGCGTCCAGATGGCGCGTCAGCGGGTCGTCGGGGTCGTCCGGAGGGGACGACGGTCTGGGCGATGCTCGCCTGCGGCATCTTCGGTTGCACTCCCTCGGCGTCGACGGCGGACGACGTGAGCAACGCCGCACTCGGGGACTACGGGGACGCACCCGATGAGCGCCCAACGGGTTACCGCACCGGCGCAAGGCAGGGGCATTTCCCGACGTTGGCGATGAACAATGGTGCACGCGCGTTGCACCCGCAGCGCGCGTGGCTGGGTGAATCGGGGAGCGTGGAGCGTGGCCCGAGCGACCCGAACGACCCCGACGGGCGAAGCAACCTCGACTACGACGATGACGACGGGCTGCAAGAGCTGAGCCTGAACATGGACCAGCACCCGGTGCTGGCTGGGCTGGTGCTGCGCGTCGGGCGTAGCGATCCCGACATCGACCTGTGGCTCAACGTGTTGGTCGACCTCAACGGTGACGGTCGCTGGGGTGGGTCGGGGCGTGGCGACGAGCGCGAGTGGGCCGTTCAGAACTTCGTCGTCGACATGGCCAAAGGCGACACCGGCACGCGCTCGATCACCGTGCCGCCGTTCATCTACGGAAATGGGCCGGAGCTGCCCATGCAACTGTGGATGCGCGTGGCTGTCACCGACCGCCCCATCGAGTCGAGCTGGGATGGGACGGGTCAGTTCGGTGCTGGGGAGGTCGAGGACTACTTCGTGGAACTGGTCGACTCCGACGTACCGCTGGTCACGCTCAGTTGCGAGAATCCGGACAGCCCCAACGGCCATTGGGGATTCAACGGATCCAAGTTCGCGTCGGTGGAGTGCTCGGTTTCGCCGGTGGGCTCGACGTTGCCAGGGCAGGTGCATTTCGACATCAAACGCCTCAAAGGGGGCGTGCGCCACACGCTGATGTGCGGCTCGCTGGAGTTGGACGCCGGGAGCAACGAAAAGCGAGTTCAGGGTGTGAGTGCGGCCAACGCGCGGACCCGAATCGAATGCCTGTACGAACGGGCTGGCGCGCTGCCCTCGGAGTGGGAGTTTGCCGTCCCGATTGGCTCCTCCGCGTCCCGCGTCACGGCGCGTGGCGTCGAGCTCGGCCATGGCTCGGTTGCCGCTACACGTTTCGTCATCGAACGGGGATCGTGCCCGCTCTCGTGTAGCTCCGACAGTGGCTGTTTCGGTGGCAAGGTCTGTGCGAGCGGCTGCTGCGTGGTTCCTTGGTCACCAGACTGCGAAGCTCGAGAACCCGCCCAGTGTGGTCGCTGTTGCGCGATGACGGCGGGCAAGCGCGCCGCCGAGTGCGTCCGGCGTGCGTGCGCGTTGTGAGGTACTGAACGCCGCCGTCGTCGAGGGAGATCGAAGCATGTGGGATGAACGCTACTCGGGCGAAGACTACTGTTACGGTACGAAGCCCAACGACTTTCTCGTCTCGGTGAGATCGTGTCTGCCCGCTTCGGGCCGAGCGCTCTGCTTGGCAGAGGGTGAAGGGCGCAACGCGGTGTATCTCGCAGGCGAGGGGTTTGACGTGGTCGCCATGGACCAGTCGCCAGTCGGAATGGCCAAAGCACAGCGTCTCGCCCGGACCGCGGGCGTTTCGATCGAGACTCGCGTCGCCGGGCTCGAAACGTTCGACATCGAACCTGGGGCGTGGGACGTGATCGTGTCGATTTGGGCTCATGTGCCATCGGCGCTGCGCCGTCGGGTTCACGCGGCGGTGGTTGGCGGGCTCGTGCCCGGGGGAGTGTTCGTGCTCGAGGCGTACACCCCAGCTCAGCTGGCGCTAGGCACCGGCGGTCCGAAGTCGGCCGATCTGCTCATGACTCTGGACGCGTTGCGAGCAGAGCTGAGCGGATTGGAGTTCGTGCATGCCGCCGAGTTGAAGCGCGACGTCTTCGAAGGGGCTCACCACGGCGGGACGTCTTCGGTCGTACAGGTCGTGGCTCGTCGACCACGCTGACCGCGCGATCGGTTTGCGCCAGTGCGTCCCGTCGCGAGGCGAGTCGTCGACGCGAGCCGTTGGAATGCCCGACGACCCGGCCTTGCCACGGCGCGTCCCACAGGCCACCTGGTGTGGTTTCTGACCGCGGGGCTGGCAGTTTTTCGCCGTCTGAGGGCTTGTTTCGGAGTCGCGCGGAAGTTGCGCCTGCCAGGTATCTCGACGGCTCGGAAGTTCCGGTATAACGGCGGCATGCCCCAGCGTTCGTTGTCTTCGCGCGGCTTTGCGGATCTGCTGTCGCAGCTGCAGCAGCAGGGGTATGCGCTGATCGGTCCCACCGTGCGCGACGGGGCCATCGCTTTCGAGCAGCTGTCTTCGGCGGCAGACTTGCCGCGTGGCATCGGCGAAGAGCAAGCCGCCGGGCGCTACCGGTTGGTGGAGCGTGACGACGAGCGTTTGTTTGGTTTCGCGTCGACGTCGCGGTCGTTCAAGCACGTGTTTCACCCGCCACGACAACAGCTGTTTGCGTTGCGTCGGAGCAAGGACGGCTCGCAGCTCGTCGCGCCGTCGCACCACCGCGCGCCCGTGGCGCTGATCGGCGCTCGGGGGTGTGACATCGCCGGGCTCTCGACGCTCGATGGCGTGCTCGCTGGCGAACCCCCAGTCGATGCTGGCTACGCCGAGCGGCGCCGCGACGTGTTCATCGTTGCCGTGCACTGCAGCGTCGCGGGGGGAACCTGCTTCTGCACGTCCATGGGGACCGGGCCCCGTGCGGCGGGCCCCTTCGACTTGGCGCTGACCGAAATCGACGGCGGATCGGGCGTCGAGTATCTCGTCGAGGCGGGCAGCGAACGCGGGCAAACCGTTCTCGACACGGTCGAGTCGAAATCTGCCGACCAGGAACAGGTCGAACTCGCTGCCGAGACAGAACGGCAGGTGCGCGAGGCGATCACTCGGCGCGTCGATGCCCACGCCGCGCGCAGCGCGTTGCGCGACAATCCGGAGCACCCGCGCTGGAACGAAGTGGCCGAGCGCTGCCTCGCGTGTGGCAACTGCACGATGGTCTGCCCGACGTGTTTCTGCTCCACCGTGGAGGAGAGAAACCAGTTCCAGGGCGAGGAGGGCGACGAGACGATGTCCCGCGATCGGGTGTGGGACTCGTGCTTCACGTCCGACTTCACGCACCTGCACGGCGGCTCGGTGCGCGCGTCGACGATGTCGCGTTACCGCCAGTGGCTCACCCACAAGTTCTCGTCGTGGTTCGATCAGTTCGCCCAATCGGGTTGCGTCGGCTGTGGGCGCTGCATCACCTGGTGCCCCGTGGCCATCGACGTCACCGAAGAGATCGCCGCGATAGCGAAACAACCCGAGCACGGATCCGAGGTTGGTCATGACTGAATCCCTTGCACGCAGTTTGAAGCAACACCCACTCACTGCCGGGATGACGCCCGAAATGGTCGAGTTTCTCGCCGGCTGTGTGAAGAACCAACGCTTTGCTGCCGGGGATTTGCTGTTCGCCGAGGGCCAGGCGAAAGACTGGCTCTACTTGATTCGTCAGGGGGAGGTCGACCTGCAAAGCCACGTGCCTGGCCGTGGTGCCGTTGCGGTCGAGCGGCTCGGTGCGGGGGCGACGTTGGGGGCTTCGGCGATCGTCGCGCCGCACGAATGGCACGTCGATGCCCGCGCCGCGACGGCGGTGTTGGCGTTCGCGATCCCTGGAGATTGTCTGCGCGGCAAGTTGCGGCAGGACGCGGTCTTTGCCGCGAAGCTGCTCGAGCGATTGCTGGTCGAGGTACACACGCGTTTGTCCCACGCGCGATTGCAGCAGCTCGACGTCTACAAAGGGGAGCTGACGTGACGGTCTTGGCTTCACTGGGTGACGGCATGGTGCCCCAGTTGCTGCCGATCGAGCGCAGAGTGCAGGAGTCGGCCGACGTGGTGACGCTCGAATTGAGCGTGCCTTCGGCCTGGACGTTCCAACCCGGCCAGTTCGACATGCTGTACGTTCCGGGTCACGGAGAGGTCGCCATCTCGATCAGCGGCGATCCCGAGCAGCCGTCGCGGCTGGTGCATACGGTGCGCGCCGTGGGTCCCACGACCCGCGCGCTGGCACGCTTGGCTGTCGGCGATGAGCTGGGTGTGCGGGGTCCCTACGGCAAGCCGTGGCCGGAGCCTCCAATCGGCGCAGACGTCGTCGTCATCGCGGGCGGGATTGGTCTGGCGCCGCTGCGTCCGGTCATCCATCGCGCGATCGCGCGCCAGCAACGGTTGTTCATCGTCTATGGCGCGCGCACCCCCGCTGACTTGCTATTCGGCGGCCAGTTGAAAAGCTGGGCGCAGGACCACGTGTGCATCGTCACCGTGGACCGGGGCGATCCGGGGTGGTCTGGGAACACCGGTGTCGTGACCAAGTATGTCGACCAGCTGGGCTGCGATGCTGGCCGGACGTGGGCGTACGTCTGCGGCCCTGAAGTCATGATGCGCTTCGGCGCCAGAACGTTGCGCGCGCTCGGCGTTCCGCAATCGCAGGTGTTCGTTTCGCTGGAGCGCAACATGCGTTGCGGGATTGGCGTCTGTGGTCATTGCCAGCTCGGGCCACATCTGTTGTGCAAGACGGGGCCGGTGCTGCCGTGGCCCGAAGCCGAGCCACTGCTGAGGATTGTCGAACTATGACTGTGTCGCAACAGGACGAACGGAGTGCCGTGAACGACTCGGTGTCGTCCAGACCCAAGCTCGCGGTCTTCAAGTTCGCGTCGTGTGACGGCTGTCAGCTCAGCTTGCTGGACTGTGAAGACGAACTGCTCGCGGTAGCGGGAGCGGTCGAGATCGCCTACTTCCTCGAAGCGACTCGTCGCACCCTCGAAGGGCCGTACGACGTTACGCTGGTGGAGGGGTCGATCACCACCGAAGAGGACCGAAAGCGCATTCGGGAAGTCAGAAAGCAGAGCAAGCGGCTGATCACGATCGGTGCCTGCGCGACGTCGGGTGGGATCCAGGCGTTGCGCAACTTTGCCGACGTCGGCGACTTCATCCGCGCTGTTTATGCCGAGCCCCGCTACATCCGCACGCTGGCGACCAGCACGGCGATTTCCGATCACGTCCCGGTCGACTACGAACTGCGCGGTTGTCCCATCGACAAGCACCAACTGCTCGAAGTCTTGCTCGCGGCATTACAAGGCCGTACCCCTGCCGTTCGCAGCCACAGCGTGTGCATCGAATGCAAGGCACGCGGCACCACGTGTCTGATGGTGAGCAAAGGCTCCGCGTGTCTCGGCCCGGTCACTCATGCTGGCTGCAACGCGTTGTGCCCGAGCTACGACCGGCCGTGCTTCGGTTGCTTTGGTCCGGCCGAATCCTGCAACGCGACGAGCTTGGTCGAACACCTCAGGGCCTGTGGGGCGAGCGATCTCGAGCTGACCCGACTGTACGCGACGTTCAACGTCGCGGCGCCCGCGTTCGTGCCCGCCCATCGCTTGGTAGCGCGAACTTCAAGCGCGTCGCATCCACCCAGTGTCCCCGAAGGAGAGCAATCGTGAAGACGATACAGGTCGATTACCTGGCGCGGGTCGAGGGGGAGGGCGCTCTGAAAATCCTCTTCGACGGCGACGCGCCGAGTCGCGTCGAATTGTCCATTTTCGAGCCGCCGCGCTTCTTCGAGGGCTTCCTCGTCGGTCGCTCCGTGCTGGAAACGCCCGACATCACGGCTCGAATCTGTGGCATCTGCCCCGTGGCGTATCAGATGAGCGCTTGCCACGCCGTGGAGAATGGCCTGGGCGTACGGCTCGATCCGCAGCTGGAGCGCCTGCGGCGTTTGCTGTATTGCGGCGAATGGATTGAAAGCCACGCGCTCCACATGTTCATGCTGCACGTGCCCGACTTTCTCGGCATGCAGAGCGCTCTGGACGTTGCCAAGCAACACCCGGAAATGGTCAAGCTCGGGCTCGCGGTGAAGAAGGCGGGCAACGCAATCGTCTCGCTGCTCGGCGGACGCGAAGTGCATCCGATCAACGTCAAGGTGGGCGGCTTCTACCGGTTGCCTGAGCCCGCACAGATGCAGGCGTTGTTGCCTCGCCTTCGCGACGCGCTCAGCAAGATGCAGGGCGCTTTCGACTGGCTGTGTGAGCTTCCGTTTCCCGAGTTCGAGCGCGACTACGAGTTCGTCGCGCTACGCGAAGCAGGCGACGACGCGCAATACCCATTTTGCGAAGGCAACATCACTTCCAGCAAGGGCATCGACGTGCCAGCGGAACGGTTCGAAGACCACTTCGAAGAGCGCCACGTGTCGCACAGCACGGCGTTGCACTCGGTAGTCAAAGAGCGCGGCGCGTACTTCTGTGGTCCGCTGGCCCGCTTCAACCTCAATCGCGATCGCTTGCGACCAGTGGCCCGTGCCGCAGCCGACGCTGCGGGGCTCGAGCTGCCCCTTTGCAACCCGTTCAAGAGCCTCCTCGTTCGTGCCGTCGAGACGCTCCAAGTGCTCGACGAGGCCATCGAGATCATCGAGAGCTACGTTCGCCCGAAGCACCCGGCGGTGGACGTGCCGCTGCGCGCCGGCAGTGGCTACGGCTGTACGGAAGCGCCTCGGGGCATCCTCTTTCACCGCTACGACTTCGACGAAACGGGCGCCATCAGCCTGGCTCGCATCGTGCCGCCGACATCGCAGAACCAGCGCACGATCGAAGAAGATCTGTTTGCGCTCGCTCCGCAGCTGGTCAGCAAAGAGCACGAGGCGGCCACGTGGCTCGCCGAGCAAGCGGTGCGCAACTACGACCCATGCATCTCGTGCTCGACGCATTTCCTGAAGCTCGAGGTGGTCCGATCGTGATTCGCCTCGTCGCCCTCGGTCAAGCCGCGGGCGGCGACGACGCCGTCGCTTTGGCCGTCCTCGACGAGGTCGAGCGCCGCTGGCGGCAACTGCCCGCTGCCACCGAACAC
>QJWJ01000093.1 GCA_003235365.1 Deltaproteobacteria bacterium | reverse complement strand
GTGACCAGTTCGGTGTTCGGAACAAGCAGCTGATCCCACGTGTCTTCGGGTGGTTCTATTTCGCGATCAACCTCGGCGCTTTCGCATCACAGATAGCCACCCCGATTCTGCTGGAGGAAGTCGGACCGTCCGTAGCCTTCGGAGTCCCCGGTTTGTTGATGGGCCTGGCCACCTTGGTGTTCTGGGCGGGCAGGAACCGATTCGTGCACATTCCGCCCGCTGGTACCGGCTTCGTCAAAGAAGTTTTCAGCGGGCCAGGACTCAAAGCACTGGCGCGCCTGTTTCTCGTGTATTGCTTCGTTGCAGTGTTCTGGTCGTTGTTCGACCAGACGGGTTCGTCGTGGGTGCTGCAAGCCAAGAAGATGGATCTTCATTTCCTCGGTATCGACTGGCTGCCATCGCAGATCCAAGCGATCAATCCACTGCTGATCATGCTGTTCATCCCGGCGTTCACCTACGGACTATACCCGGCAATCGACCGGGTGTTCCCGCTCACCGCGCTGCGCAAGATCTCCATCGGGATGTTCGTCACCATCCCATCCTTCCTCATTTCGGCGTGGATTGAATCGCGATTGCAATCCGGGGAGACGGTCAGCATCGCTTGGCAGCTGCTGGCATTCGTGCTCATGACTGCCGCGGAAGTCTTCGTGAGCATCACATGTCTGGAGTTCTCGTACACGCAGGCGCCCAACCGGATGAAATCGTTCGTGATGGCCCTGTTCCTGCTCTCGGTCTCGCTCGGTAACGGCTTCACGACGGTCGTAAACGCCGTGATCCAAGACGCCAACGGCGTCTCGAAAATCAGCGACGTCGAGTATTATCTGTTCTTTTCCGGCGTCATGGCCGCCGCTGCGGTCGGCTTCGTCGTCGTCGCGCGGCTTTACCAGGAGCGCTCTTACGTCCAAGGCGACGACTGATGCCGTGCTGTCCATGGTTGCGGTACCTGGCGTTTTCTTGTTCCATGAAGGCTGTTGCAGGTAGCTTCCAGCAAACGGTCCCCCCATGCGAAACCCGACACCACAGAGCACGCGCCCTCCACGCATTTCGGATTCGGAAGCACCCACGCCCGACCGGAACCCGCTCGATACGGAACTCGTCGGGGCGCTGGGGCAGCTCGCAGAACAACGCCGACAACTGTTGCAGGCGCGGGCGGCCATCGAGCACCTGGAACGTGAACTGTCGAAACTCCGCGATGCGCTGCACGACAGTCTCGCGCAGAACCGGGTCTACCTGCAGGAACTCAGCATGGAGCGGCGCAACAGCTTGCGGGTGATGCAGCAGCAAGAGCAGTACCGGGTGAACCTGGAAGCAGAACTGCGCAAGCTCCGCGAGCGGGTCAGCGGCGAAAGTGAACCGCCCCGCCACAGTCTGATCGTCGAGCGCAACGCCGCCTACGATCGCAGGACCGCAGAGACGGTGAGGCCACCGCCAGTCGCCGGTCGTCGTTGAGACGGCCGAGCCACTCAGGGAACACCGCGTCGCGCGGAGGAAGCGACGGAACCTGGCACCCTCCCCGCTCGGAGACGTGCCCGAGGTCACATGCCGTCGCGCGCGCTCGCCGCGTCGTACGACAAAAAAGTGCGCGGCGACCCGAGGGAGGGGGGGGACCTCGGACCGCCGCGCGAAGAGCGGCACAGGGGATTGTGGGGGGGGGAGTGGTCAACCCCCTGTGCAGTAGTGTGTGTCGGGTGATTTCGGTTTCTGGTTGCTCTCGATTCGACCCAGGTCGATGGATTTCGACCAACCCTTCAGAGACTCCGCGGCAGACGGGAACGAGGCGAACGCCCTGTGCTACCGCTGTGTCTTGATTAAGCACGTACCATGCCAAACTCGGATCTAGTGATTTCAGTTAGTTACGGTTGTTGATCCGACATCAGCTATGCATTCCTGCACATTTCGATTCACCCCTGATACGCTCCGGTGACCTTCCTGCCCCAGTTCGGTCACATTCGAACGACCAACCAGCTCGAAGGATCGGAAACCGCGCGCCTCGAGCGATTGGAAGGGGTACTTCTGATACAGCCGCGCCGAAAGCTGGGGCGGCCTGTGTTAGCGTCGCCAGGAGCTTCCCGCAGGGATAGTCGCACGTGACGGAAACCGGGCAGTATTCGAACGACCCTCAGTTGGAACGCGACCCCTTGATCGGCACGATGATCGGTGAGCGTTACCGACTCGAGAAGGTGCTCGGTGCGGGCGGGATGGGCACGGTCTACCTGGCCGAGCACGTGCTGATGGAGAAGAAGGTCGCCCTGAAGGTCCTCCATCCCACGCTCGCCGTGGTCAGTAGCGTGATGGAGCGCTTTCAACACGAGGCCGTTGCGCTCGCGCGCATCGACCATCCCAACGTCGTCAATGCAACCGACTTCGGGAAGCTCCCCAACGGCGCCTACTACCTGGCACTGCAATACGTCGACGGGAAGAATCTGGCGGAGGTCCTCGCCGCCGAAGGCGCATTGGGCCCACAACGCGCAGCGCGCATCGCGTTACAGGTCGCGCGCGCGTTGGAAGCGGCCCACGCCGAGGGCATCGTGCATCGCGATCTGAAGCCTCACAACGTGATGCTCACTCAGGTCGGGGACGAGTCGGAACAAGCCAAAGTGCTCGACTTCGGCCTGGCAAAGCTCCGCTCGAAAACGGGCGAAGGGCGGCCCGTTGCTGAAGGCTCGGTATTCGGAACCCCGCACTACATCTCGCCCGAGCAAGTCAGTGGTGCGGACGTCGACGAACGCGCCGATCTGTATTGCCTCGGTCTCATCCTCTACGAAATGCTGGCGGGTCGGCGCGCCTACGAGGGGAACGACATCAAGGACGTGTTGCGCCGTCAAGTGAGCGAAGAGCCGCTCCCCCTGGACGAGTCCGTGCCTGAAGTGCTGCGGCAGCTGGTCCAACAACTGATGCAGAAACAGCCATCGGCACGTCCGGCGTCTGCCACCGAAGTTGCCGCGACGCTTGAGCAGATGTTGGCGCCGGCAGAGCCGCCCAGGCCGTCGCTCGTGCCGGCGTGGTTCGCCGAAACAGTCCGCGTCGGAAGCCACGCCATTCCTCGCTGGGCACTGGCCTTGCCGGCCGTCGCATTCTTGTTGTTATTTGCCGTCGGTTCTCTGTTCGGTGATGAGGACGAAACCGGTCGAAGTCCAGACGTAACCAATACCGCCCGCGACGTGTCGGCGGCGGGAGCAGCAACCGAGCCACCGCCGAAGATCCCCGTCCCGGATCGCCTGCTCGCGCTCAAGTCAGCAGCGGAGTTCGGCGATGACAAGGCCATCGAAGAGCTGCTGCAGATCCCTGCGGGCGATCGCGACAACGACGTCTGGCTGGTGGTCGGAGAAGGGTACATGCGAACGAGCCGCGCAGAAGAGGCGCTGCGCATCTATCAGAAAGCCATCGCCCACAATCCCGAACTCGCCGAGGACGAGAAAGTCGCCTACAACGTGCGCCTCGCCGTGAAGGACAGCGCCACGGCGACGTTGGCAGTGACGGTCGCGGCAGAATCGCTCGGGCAACGAGGTGTCAACGTGTTGTTCAGCACGTGGGCGGACACGGCGCGCCGAACCAAAGCCAGCGCGCTGGCTGAACGCTACCTCAAACAGGACAAGGTCCTCGAAAAGGCGACCCGGGAAGTGAAACTGGCACTCGCTCTGCGTGAAGACAGTGATTGCGAACGAACGCGACAACTGCTGAAGTCAGCCTACGAATACGGAGACTCGCGGAGCTTGCACCCGATGGCCAAGCTCCGCGCCGTCAAGGGTTGCGGCCCGCACCGCAACGACGACTGCTATCCGTGCTTGCGAGGCGACACGTTGCTCGAAGACGCCATCGCCGCAGCAGCCAAACGCATAGGACCGAAGAACTGAAACGGCGAGCCGTGCCATTTCGCTGATCCGTCTACCGCGTGAACCAATGCACCGGGACGATCGCCATCAGCGGATCGAAGAACAGCGGTGCCGTGCCACCGAACCAAGCGAGGTGCAACGCGACGGCAATGGGACGCGCGAGTCGAATCGTGCCTCGCCGGCGCGCCCAGTGTCCTTGGACCAGCGTTGCCATGCAGTGCAATCCGAAGAACGCGCTCATCTGCCCCGACGTCGTCCCCAGACTCGCAACCACCAGATACTCGTGCACGACGGCGCTCCAGGCGAACACCGCGGTCACGGCCAAGACCGGCCGCTGCGCTCCCCCCAAAGGCGTGAACAGCAAACGGTGTGCGGAGTTTCGAAACATCAGATTCCACCGACGACCCCAGAAGTCTCTGGGTGATGTGGCCAACAACGGCGAATCGAACATCTCCGCTGCCCCGTGCCCGCTAATCGCCATGGCCAGCCCGGCCAGCAGATCACAGATGCCGCTCGTCGCCAGGTACGCGCTGATGAGCAACCAGTACACGTGGGCCACGACGTTGGCGTCGACGACCGGCCATTCACTCGAGCCCCACAACAGCGCGGCAAGCAAGGCCACCTTGCCGAGCCCCCTCAGCAGGCGTTTGACCGAATCGCGGCGCGCCGTGCGAGCCTCCTGAGCGGAGGCAGAGAAACGAATGTCGGGGAGCATCGCCAGGTAAGCCAGGCGACGCCATCCGACTGCACCTGCCGGTGCAACCCCACGCGCGAGTTCCCACGTGCGAATGAAGAGCACGATGGCGAGCAACGCCATGAGGAAACGGCCAAAGACCCACTCGGTGGGGAGTAGCCACGGCAGTGGAACGACCGAGACCTGGGCTATCCCGAAAGCGACTCGAGCCTTCGACGGCCGCGTGACGGCGCTTGCCAAACTCGCGCCGCGACGAGAGAACATCGACCACGGCGACACCCCGATGCGTTCAGTCCCGCCGACGTTCGGAGTGCCGCTGAACGGAGCTTCGTTCCGCTGGGAATTGGCGGTGGAGTTCGACATCTGGCGATCGAAGTGGAACGGCGACTCGAGGGCAGCCCAAGCGACGTGGACGCCGAGTCCAGCGCGCGCCGCTGGCGCTCGACCAGACTACGACGAAGGACGTCTACGACGAACCAACCCCAATGCCAACAACAACCCAAATCCGGCGGCCCCGACGCCACGCCCCGGAGGGGCACCCGCTGCTGCGACGGAACAGCCGTCGTCTCCGGGGGGCTTCTTTGCGTCCTCGCATGCCGCTTCGTCAATCGCAGCCTCTGACACACCCGGTGCAGAGCAGACCACGGGCTCGTCGACTGGAGGAAAAACCTCACAGATCCCCTTCACGTCGTCTTGGTTGAAATCGCGGCTCAGCAGGTCTCGTCGACCGTAGCGAGCGTACATCACCGCATTGGGATCGTCGGAATGGGCCAAGCCGAGGAAATGTCCAGCCTCGTGAGTGATGATCGAGAGCATCACGTCGTCGGCGCTATCCAACGGCAGCTCGTCGAGGATCTTCCGCAAGTTCAGTTCGACGTCCGCATCGAAGACTTCCGCATCGTCCTCGGCGTAGGTGCTGGTGGTGTAGCCCAACGCCTCAGCTTCGTGCGGCCAGGCCGTGCTCATCATCCACACGCTGACGTTCAGGTCGACGACGCCACAGAAGAATCTTTCGGAAACGTCGAGAATGCCCGCACTCTGGATCTCGAAACTCGGGTTGCCCCCACCCGGACACTGCACGTTCTTCCAACGGGCAAAGGCATTGGTCACGATCGCTTCGAATTGCTCGTCGCTCAGACCGAGCGCTTCTGCTTGACCCGAAGCCACCGCGAAACTCAGGCACGGCGACGCGTAGAACAGCGTGTTGCCTTCGATGATGCACCCGTGTTCGTCCGTCAGGCATTCTTTGCCCGTCTCCTCGTCGTCTTGGCAGGAACGCTGCCGACAGTAGGCGAATGCGGGGCTGACATCGAGAAGAACACCGGCGGCGCAAGCAAGCAGAGTCGAACCCAAAACCAAGCGACCAAACACCAATACAGCCTGGCATGACGTCGCTCTGGGAGCAGCTGTTCTGCGTGAACTTTGCTCACCGCCGACCGACCAGCCTCTGTCCCACCCTGGCCGTCGATGGCCCCGCCGGGGACACTCGCGCGCCAAGTCTGGGTGGGGCACGGAGCTTCGCCGTCGCCCTCCTTCAGGCGTGCAGACGTGTGCACAGCAGCGCAACGGCGCACACATCCAAGCTGCGCATACCGTTGCACAACCCAATCCAACCACCCGAAATTACAGACAATCATGGGCTGGCACGGCGCTCGCTGAAGCAAGCTCGCACAGCAACGCCACCAACCCGCTCAGCGCGACCTCAAAGCGTCGAAGGGGCTCCTCGGCGAAGCTTCTCCCAACAAGGAAAGAGGACGACCATGAAACACCGAAGCCTACTGTTCGCCGCCGCCACCTGCATCGTCGCCTTTTCGAGTGCCGTTTCCGCATCGGCGGAAACGGAGGGCAACGCCAGCGCCGCCGCCTACGAACTCATCGTCAAATCGACGGCAACATCCCTCAGCTGTGACGCCGACCACCAGTTCCGCCGCGAGGTGAAGATTTGCAGCGAATCCGGCACGGTCTGCCGCACCCTGGACGTGAGCGAAGCACCCAAGACTGGGTTCGAAGCCGCCGAGGACGAAACCATCACCATCCTCACGAGCGTCAGCTACCGAGACGGGGGGGTGGTCTTCGGCGATGCGGCGAGTGAACTCCTCCACGCAGGGATCACCGGCAGCTTCACACACAGCGTGGCGGGCAAGGGGCACTGCATGAAGAGTATCTCGTACCAACTGCGCACCGCGCCTCGAAGAACTCGCGGCTGAAACGGGTGGCTCGGCCCCCGCGTGAACGCCATTGAGCACAGCAGACCGAGACGCAACCATTCCTCGGTCCCCGAGCCTTCGCAAACGTCTTATCCACTCGACAAGGGGATGCCGCACGACGAAGACTGCCCGTGATGAGCAAACGTTCGTTCGTGGTCGATACCGAGACCGTTGGACTGCGTCTGGACCAATGCCTGGCCAAGCAGGTGCCGGAGTTGTCGCGCCGCACGGCGAAGATCGCCTTGGATTTGGGCTGCGTTTTCGTCAATCGGAAGCGCACCAAGACCGCCAGTAGAACCGTCAGGGAAGGCGACCAAGTGGTTGCGCACCTGGGCGGGGCCTTCGAGAGGGCGCTGGCAGGCAAACCCGATCCGCCGAATGCCGGACGATGGGAGGTGTTGTTCGAAGACGCCGACCTGCTCGTGGTGAACAAACCGGCTGGGCTCCTGACAGCGCCGACCCCCGAAGGCGATCGAGGCAATTTGCTGCATGCTCTGCAAACTCGAGAGGGAGCCAAGCACCGCTACTTCGTCGTGCATCGCCTAGACCTGCAGACCAGTGGCGCGCTGGTCTTCGCCAAGAGCGCCCCAGCAAACCGACGGCTCGCCGAGACGTTCCGCGACCACGACTTGATTCGACAGTACGACGTGTTTTGCGCGGGTCGCTTCAGTCACGAGACACTGACGGTGCGCTCGCCGATCGACGGCAAGTCTGCAGTCACCCACCTCGAGCGCAAGCTCGTGCTCGACGACGCGAGCTGGCTCGAGGCCACGCTGGAAACAGGCAGAACGCATCAGATCCGCAAGCACTTGCTCGAACTCGGGCACCCGGTCTTGAGCGATCCACGCTACGGGCAACGTCGGCCGGGCGGTCCTCCTCGTCTCGGGCTACACGCCAAACGCCTGTCGTTCGCCCATCCCATCACCGGTTCGCAGCTCGATTTCGAGACGCCTCTGCCGGACGAACTGGCGAGCTGGTTGCAGACCGTCCGCGACGAATGACGAGCGGGAGGATCGGCCTTTCGAGTCGCAGGCACTCATGTACACTCGACCCATGTCTGCCTCAGCGCCGTTCGATCTGGTCGTCCAAGGAGCTCAAGTCTACACTCCGTCGGGGCTCGTCCAAACCGACGTCGGGATCCGGGGCGGCAAGATAGTCCAGTTGGGCGTGACGGCCCAAGCTCCCACGGCCGCCACCGTCGACGCGCGCGGACTGGTCGCGCTGCCCGGCGCCATCGATTCCCAGGTGCACTTCCGTGAACCCGGACTCGAACACAAGGAGGACTTGGAATCGGGCACCCGCGCCGCAGTGTTCGGCGGGATCACGACCATTTTCGAGATGCCCAACACCAAGCCCAACACGGACACCGCCGAGAGGCTGTTCGAGAAGCTGCAACGAGCCGACGGGCGAGCCCACTGCAACTACGCTTTCTTCATCGGCGCGACCGCGGAGAACGCCGATGAGCTCGCGAGCCTCGAGCTGCTGCCTGGCTGCGCGGGCGTCAAGGTGTTCATGGGCAGCTCCACGGGTTCGCTGCTCGTAGCCGACCAGGAGACGCTCGAACGCGTGCTGCGCAGTGGGCGCCGCCGAGTGGCGGTTCACTGTGAGGACGAGCCCCGACTCATCGAGCGCAAGTCGTTGACCGAGGTCGTCGACGCATCGGTAGAATTGCACCCGGTGTGGCGCGACGACGAAACGGCGCGACTGGCCACCGAACGGCTACTCAAAGCCGCCCGAAACACCGGCCGCCCCGTTCACGTACTGCACGTCACGACTGCACAGGAGATGGCGATGCTCGGTGAAAACAAGGACATCGCGACAGTCGAGGTAACTCCACAGCACCTCACGCTCAGTGCGCCGGAGTGCTACCAACGCCTGGGGTCGCGCGCGCAGATGAACCCACCAATTCGTGAAGAGCACCATCGCCAAGCACTGTGGCAAGCACTGCAAATGGGCATTGTCGACGTCCTCGGCTCCGACCATGCGCCCCACACCTTGGAGGAGAAGGCCCAGCCCTATCCCAAGAGCCCTTCGGGCATGCCTGGTGTGCAGACTCTTCTGCCGTTGATGCTCAACCACGTCAATCACGGTGCGTTGTCGCTCAACAGGCTCGTCGACTTGATCTGTTCCGGTCCGGCCCGGATCTACAACATCTGCGGCAAGGGACGGATCGCCGTCGGTTACGACGCCGATCTGACGCTGGTCGACTTCGGCGCCAAACGCGTCGTCGAAGACAGCGCGATGCAGACGAAGTCCGGTTGGACGCCCTTCGCCGGCATGACGCTCCAGGGTTGGCCCAGCATGACCATCGTCGGCGGGCAGGTGTGCATGCGAGACAACCAGCTCGTGTCTCCGCCCGCCGGCAAACCGGTGCGATTCTGGGACGTGCCCGCGCTGTGAGTCCGGGTCGAGTCTTCATGCAACGATGACCGAGCGGCCAACAACGTCACTCGCGGAAGGTGCCGCAGCGTCGTGGGCCGGGCGGCTCAAAGCCGCCTTCGCCAGGTGCTCGAGTGCGACGTGGATCGCGCCGAAATGGCGCTCGCTCGTGCCCTGGTTGTTGGCAATCCTCCCGGCGCTGCTCGTCGCGCCCGAAATCATCAGCAAGATCCCGATGAGTCGCGACCACGCGACGCACCTGTTCAAAGTGTGGCACTTCTGGACGGAACTGGTCCCGAGTGGCCGCTTGCGTGGCTGGAGCCCTTACTGGGTGTTCGGGTTTCCATCCGACGAGTTGGTCCCTTGCGGCGGCGAACTCTGGGTCGGGCTGTTTCGGGGACTCACTGTAGGTCTACTGCCTTGGGACCGGACCTACGCCGTCGCGTTCGCTGCTCTGATGGTGCTCGAGTGCGCCTCGACCTTCGCACTGACCCGGCGCTTCTTCGGGCCCACCGCGGCGGTCCTGGCCGCCTGGATCACGTTCTACGACAACGGCGAGATGCTGGAAGGGGGCTGGACGTGGCACACCTATTGGGGAGTGTGGCCGGTAACCCTCGCCGCGAGTTTAGCTCAACTGTGCATTCTGAAGCTCGACGAGGTGCTGGTGAGTGGCCGCAGCCGAGACGTCCTGGGTGCTGCGTTGCTGTTTGCAGGGGCGTTGCTCACCCATCAGCTGACGTTGGTGCTGTTTGCGATGGTTACGCCGCTGTTGATGGTCGATCACGCGCTGCGCAAGGACCGCCCAACGGCGCTAGGCTACGCGAAGGTCGTCAGCGCCGTGGTGTTCGGCACGAGCCTGTGCGGCTTCTACCTGATCCCGTTTCTCGCCCGCACGGACCAAACCATGGACTTGGGTTGGCTGCACGAGCCCTTGGCAGAGGTGAGCAAGCGCTTCGTCGAGTTTCGCACGTTCCAGAAGTCGTGGGCGCCGCTGCAGCTATTGGGGATCATCGGCGGGGTTTGGGCGCTGACTCGCCGCAAGCCGGGTGGCGTACTGTTCGCGGCCACCTGTGCGGCCTGTGTGTTCTTCGCATCAGACGTGCTCGTTCGATCACTGCACCTGGAGCGGGCGTGGCCAACGCTGGTCAAGGTCGAAGTGAATCGACTGCTACTCGTTGCCAAGCTGTTCTGGTGGCCGCTGGCCGGCTTCGCACTGGAACGTCTGTGGCATGCGGGCCTGAGGCGAACTCGAATGACGTCTGACGCTGGGCGCTCCACTGCGTTTGGTATCCAGCTGCGACAACTTGGAACGCGGCACGCAGGGATCGCTGCCGTCGGTCTCGGCCTCGGCGCCCTCATGGTCGTCCCTGGTTGGAAACATTTGTACGACACGCAGCTGCAGAAGGCCGTCTCGGGCCAGACGGATCAGAAGTATTGGGCCGACTATCAGGGGGTGCTCGAGTGGTCCAAGCGACTGCGCGACAGTTCGACCGAGCCCTACCGCATCGCCTACGACACGTGGCGTGGCGACCACCTGTCCACGGCGTGGCCCGTGTACAACGGGACTGTGATGTACAAGTTCGGCTACACGCCGACGCAGATCTACAACAAGCTGCCCATGATCGCGACTCCGGCACTGCTCGAAGCATCGAGTGTCAAGTACGTGGTCAGCGCGAACGACCTGAAGTGGCCCAGCCTCGAATTCGAGCGCAAGTTCGGCTCGCTGAGCGTCTACGAGTTCACACGCTATTCCCCCAACCCGTTCCGCTTGACGGGTCCTGGACAAGCGGAGCTGCTCGAGTCCGACGCCGAGCACCTACGGCTACGACTGTCGGGTACCGGCAACGGCAGCCGCTTGCGATTGCACGTCGGCGCCTACCCGCGCTGGGAAGCACGCATCGATGGCCAACCCGTCCCGACATCGACGGTCACCGTCGACGGCATCGAAGACCCCTTCCTGATGGAGGTCGCGGCGCACGATGGTGAGCTGACGCTCGACTACGTCTACCGCGCCGCCGACTGGATCGGGCTGTTCGTGACGTGGCTGAGCATACCGGTCTTCGGATTCGTGTGGTGGCTCGGCGGTCGCGTGGACTGGTTTCACGAGGGCAGCGCCTGGGTGCAGCGACGCGCGGGACGATTGGCGCTCCTGAGCACCGCCGTTCCCCTGGCCGGCGCAATCTGGGTGGCGTCGCGGACGGAGGATCGCCGTCATTTGTTGCCACCCGATTCGATCTTTCACGAAGACGGGCTGCACATGAACTTGGCGGGCGTCGACTGCAAGCGCCTTGCCCCCCTGGACTTCGAGTGTGGGCCGCACCGCGTGACGGCAGAAGCCGTCGCCGACGCGGTCTGGGGAGTTCACCTGTGCATGCAAGCACCGGGCGCTGGGCCACTGCGCTTGAGCGTGCCGGTGGGTGATGCTCAGTTCATCTGGGGCGCGTACGCCGTCCCGAAGAAGGCCAAGGGCACGCTCGGCGCAACCCTCGCTGGCAAGTCGCTCGGGCATATCAACACGCGGCCGCACGTCTTTCGCAGACAATTCGTCCAGTTCGACGTGCGCGATCACGTCGATCCGAATGCGCCGCTTCTGATCTCGATGGGCGGCGCGCCCCTCAACTGCTTCGACTTCCGCAGGGTCCGCTGACGAGCACGATTGTCGGGCGGTTTCTCGACCCTCCGTTGGGTGAGGGTCCGGAAAGCCGCCCCCCCGTGCAGTCGTGTTCTCGACTCCATTCTCGACTGAGAGTTCGCGAACCGCGAACTCTCATCTCAGGCGAGCGCCAATCCGCACGGCTCGCAGTGCCGGGCCGCAAACACCGAGGGCGCCTCGTCCGCATCCGAAGCGCGCCCTCGGCCCGGCCGGTTGCCCATTCTCAGCTGTCGGCGCTCGGAGAAATGGCCTCGATCAGGAACGACCGGATGCGCCCCGCAGAGATGATGCCTTCCAGCGAACCGACTTGTTTGGCCCGATCGACACTGTGGATCTTGTCGAACTCGGCCGCGACCTCCGCTTGCTTCTCCAGGCGAACGCTCTCCAGGAGCTTCTCGGCGGCTTCGCGATCGCGATTGGTCACCGCGCGACGCTTGCGGAGTTTGACGATGCGCTCGTCCTTACTCACCCGCGCTTCCACTTCACGCGGGAACACGACCGCCGCCGCTGGGCCGCCGCCAATCACCGACGCAAACGAACCTTCGACCGCAAAAGCGCGAAGATTCGGGTTCAGCTCACGGGAGAAGACCACGTACGCGCCACCATGGTAGCGAGACACGACCAAGAACACGAGTGGTCCCTGGAAGTTCACGACGGCGCGCGCGATCTCCGCACCGTATTCGAGCTGGAGCTTGCGCATCGACTCGGGCGAGCCATCGAAGCCCGACAGATTGGCGAGAATCACCGCGGGGCGGTTGCCGCTGCATGCGTTCAGCGCACGGGCGAGCTTCTTCGATGACGTCGGGAACAACGTGCCGCCGTTCCAGTCGGCGGGGCCGTCCAGCGGACGGTAGCCCCACCGAGCAACGTTTTGGCTCTCGATGCCCATCAAACACACGGGCATCCCACCGAGATGGCAATCCCAGACGATGGCCGTCTCGGCACCGACCTGTGAGTGCCAACGCTCGAGAAAAGCGCTGTCCTCATCCATGACGCCGCGCATCAGCGCACGCATCGAAAACGGCCGCTTGCGCCCGGGGTTGGTGACGGGATTGAAGATGTCCCCGACCCGCTCGAACTCGGCGCTGACTTCGTACGGCGAGGTGCTCACGTCACGATCGTCGGGATCCGACGATCGAACGCGACGTGGGCCGCTCTCGCCGGGAACGACGTAGGTGAACTCGTAGTGACGATAGAGGATCTTGTAAGCGCCACCCAGATCTTCGGCGTAGAACTGAGCTTGCCCGTTGGGGCCCATCACCCGCTCGTAACCACCGATCGCCACTTCGTCTTCGGCGGAGACAGATCCACTGGCAGCGAGCGCGGCGCGCCCCGTCAACACCATCGAAGCACGCGGGGTCATGATCAGCACACCGCGAGTGTGATTGAGCATCGTCGCGAGCGAGTCCCAGTAACTCTGAGCGCCCACGTTGATGCCCGAAACGATGATGTGAATTACCCCTCCGGCCTGAGTGAACGTGACGATGCGGCGCACGACCCGGGCCGTCGCGTCGAGGTTCTCCGTGCCGCTGTCCATCGCGATGCGGGCACCACTGGACACCGGCAGCCACTCGACGGGGAGTCTGAGCCGCTGGGCCAGATCGATCGCCGCAACGACGCGGTCGCATTCCGGCGACGCCAGAGCACCCATGCCACGGGTGGGGTCGCTGAGGACGAGCACACGCTGCATGCCATCGGGGACCTTGACGGTCGGCGTCGTAATCACACCGAACACGATGGCGCTCGTGTTCTTTCCAGGAGTGCGCCCGGCGACGCTCTTGGCTACCGGCGTCGGCGAGTTTTCGTCGAGATCGTACTCCTCGAAAACGCCCGGCGGGATCTCGGCTCCCAGATCGCGCGTCGAACTGACGCCCGACTCTTCGTGGTCGGGGGCGAGCATGCGGATGATCTCGTAGGGATAAATCAAACCGCGACGGCGAGCGGCCACGACGCTGCGCTCGTAGAATGCGGCGGGGATCAGCGGCGCCGTGTGGGGTTCACGCCACTTGACCTCCATGCGACTGCCCGTCGGATCGGAGATGATGACTTCGACGTCCCGCGGCTGATTGTCGCCCTCTTGTTCGAGCACCTTCAGCCGCACCCCGACGCGCTCGAGGCCCAAGTGGCGAGTCGCCGGGTAGAGCTTCTGCGCCAACCACTCGTCGAGCCCCGGTTCGATCACCACTGGGTGAGCAACGAACAGCACGATACGGTTCCACTGCAACCGGCGACGAGGGTCGCGCAGGCCGATCATCTGACGCAGAGTCCGCGCCGCCGCGTGGAACGTGTGCTCGAACAGTGGGACGTATGCACGCGACCTCGGGCGAGGATCACGCGGCCGACCACGCACCTCTGCAAGAACGAAGATGCGCTCGTCGTCGGGAACATCACGGCTGCGACCGTGGAAACAGTAGATGCCCTCCTCGGCGTCCAACCGCTCCAGTTCGAAGCTCTGATAGCGGTGGAACTCCAGGCGCTCCGCCGTTTCCGGGTGCAGACCCGCAAGGGATACAGGAGCGAGCTTGCCCGCTCCGTTGCTCAGCGTCAGGTGAGTCAGCCCGAGCTGGGGATCGATGAAGGTGACCGTGAGGCGTTGCACGGACAGGCGATCGGCAAATGCGCAAACCTGCTCCCAACACTGCTGCGACTCGTCGGCACCGAGTGGAACGAACAGCTCGAGTACGTCGTTGGCGTCTCGACACGCGACGCGCAATGACTCCAAGCGATCTTCGAGTTCATCCACTTTCGACAGCGCAGCGTGTACTCGCAACCCGCCGGAGAAAGTGAGGTGCTCGATCTTGGCCGCATCTGCCGTAACCGTCTCGGCCTGGCGAGGCGCGTAGAGTCGGCGAACGAGCGCGCTCAGAGCGAGAGATCGCCGCCGCTGGTCAGCGTCGTGCACCCACTGCAACACCTGAGAGAAGCGGCCGGGGGGTGCCAGCGCCAAGTCGTCCAGATCCGGCGAAGAAGTCAGGTTGGCGCCGCCTTGAGCCAACCAGGTTTCGACTTGCTGGGTCGTCTGCTCCGCGTAGCTCTCCAGCACCGGCCGCTGGTGGACCAAGTAGATGGCTTCCACTGCCGCGTCGGCGAGCGCGTTGGGCACGTGACCACGCATGGCTGCGATGCGTTCGAGTGCGTCTCTCAAGCGTTCGTCCCCCGCCAGGGATACACCCGACACGGCCAGAGTCGCCACGCGCCGGAGCATCGCGTGCACGAGCCGCAAGCGTACGCCGGAGTCGAGCTGCGAGGCAAACATACGAACCACCGCGCGCTCCAGAGCTCCCGAATAGTCGAGACCTTGTACTTGCTCGTAGTGGCTCAAAGCCTGCTCGAGCACTTCCAGAAAACGCTCGGGCAGACCAGCCCCGCCGGTGCGGATGCGGCGGACGAAGATACGGAACAGCGCGTTGTTGGATAGCGCGTCCAACTCGCCACTGCCGAGACGCCGACGCGTGGAGCGGGTGAACAAAAGGTCTATGTCTGCAAACGCAGACAGGTGGTCACCCACCCCTGCGAGTTGCTCGCGGAACTCCGACGGGAGCCCTTCGGGGATTGGCGCTTCGAGCAACGAAATCAGCTTTTCGCCACGCGGAGCAAAGACGTCGAAGCCGAGTACGATCCGGCGGATCTCTTCACCGATCGCCGCCATCGCGTCGGCGCGATCGGCTTCACTCGCCGTTGCCGCCGACACCAAGTCCGGCGCGCCCAGGGCGTCACCGTCCGCTTCGAACAGCAGCGCCAGCGGGTCCTTGACCGTCGGCAGTTCGACGGTTGCCGCGCCGCTCGCCCCACCCTCTTCCTCACTGGCGGGATCGATCACGAGGATCACGTCACCTGCCGCTACTTGCTGCCCTTTGACGACGCGGACTTCCGTAACCGTACCGCCAACCGGCGCGTCGAAGCCGATTTCCATCTTCATGGCTTCGAGCAGGCCGAGCATGTCCCCCGCCTTCACCTTCGACCCGACCTCGACGTTCAAGGCTACGACCATCGATGGCGCATTGGCACGGACCTGACCCGCCGTCTGGCGACCGAACTGGTGGACGGTGCCTTCGACCTCGACGCGAATGTTGGCGTCGGTCACGTCGTACAGAACCCGCAAATCCTGCCCGCCGACCAGCAAGCGCGCCGCATTGGCGCCGGACACGGCGAGGCGCACCCCGACGACCTTACCATCGAGGTGCACGCGATAACGGGCCGACCCCGAGGCGAACACGTGCACTCGGTACGACTTGCCCTGGTAGTTCAGATCGAATTCGAGCCCCGAACTCGGCGGGACGTTGTCTTGGGTGATGTTGCCCGAGTCGACGTAGAAGTTGTTGCGCAGCGCGCCCCGCGCAGCGCGGTAGGAAAGCACCGCCGAAAGCAGGAGCGCTTCGGCCGCGAAGTCGCGCGAGCGGGCACGCCCGTCGTTGTAGCGATCGAGCCACGTGGTATCGACTCCGCCGCGCTTGATGGGATCGGTGTCGAGCAGCTCGAGCAGGTAACCCTTGTTGGTGGCTCCGCCTTCGATCACGAGATCGAAGTCGCGCAACGCCACCACGAGACGCGCCCTGGCCTCTTCGCGCGTGTCGCCACTGGCGATCACTTTGGCAATGAGGGAGTCGAACGCCGCCGGCACGGTCGACTCCGAAGCGACGCCCGTGTCGATGCGCAAGCGCGGGCCCAGCGCGGGATCAAATCGCGCGATACGCCCCGGTGCCGGCAAGAAACCGGCGTCGGGATCTTCGGCGCACACACGCACTTCAATCGCATGGCCGCGCTCCCGGTAACCCTCCTCCGGCAGCCGCTCACCACGTGCGACGCGGATCTGCAGCTGAACCAAGTCGGTACCGGTGATTTCCTCGGTGATGCCGTGCTCGACCTGCAAGCGCGGGTTCATCTCCAAGAAGAAGTAGTCGGCCTCCTGAACCAAGAACTCGACGGTGCCGGCACCGACGTAATCGACCTGTTTGGCCAACGCGATCGCCGACTCCTTCAGAGCGCGTATCATCAATTCCGGCAGAGCCGTCGGAGGGGCCTCTTCGATGACCTTCTGATGACGACGTTGAACCGAACAATCGCGACAACCCAGAGCCAGGACCGTTCCATGCCGGTCGGCGATGATCTGCACCTCGATGTGGCGGCCACCTTGCACCATCGCTTCGACGAACATGCGCCCGTCGCCAAATGCCGAGATTGCCTCCGACTGGGCCGAGCGGAAGGCCTCTTCGAACTTGTCGGGCTCACGCACGACGCGGATCCCCCGTCCCCCACCACCGGCCGAAGCCTTGATGACGATCGGAAACCCGATGCGCTCTGCGTGGGAAAGCGCATCGGCCACGTCTTTCACCTCACCGCCGCTCCAGTCGGTGACCGGAACGTCCACCTCTTCGGCCAGGAGTTTCGACGAGATCTTGTCTCCGAGCGCGCGCATCGTGCCGGCGGTCGGCCCGAGGAAGCGAATCCCGTTCTTGGTCAGCAGGTCGACGAACTCGGGCGATTCGGCGACGAACCCCCATCCCGGCCACACGGCGTCCGCACCGATGCGCCGCAAGGACTCGAGCAGCCCTTGGTGATCCAGGTAGGCGGCGACGGGTGTCGTCTTGATCTGCAGCTCGATGGCTTGATCCGCATGGCGGACGAAGGGAGCGTCTCGATCGGCGGCCGTATACAAAGCCACGACGCGCAGCTCTTGCCCCTCGAGGGCGCGCAACGACTTGACGGCGCGAATGCAACGCATGGCCGCCTCGCCGCGATTGACGATGGCCAGGCAACGGATCGGCTGAACTTCGCTCAAGGGCACTCCTGTGGTTGGATGCCGCGGACTACATCGAAGGGCGGGCTCGGTGCTACCCACTCGTGCGCCCTGCCGTCGCCGTGTCGATCGAGCGGCCGAGCCAAACGCTCCCGAACCGAGACCCGGCTCAACTGGTCAAACCAGTCGCTACGGCCCCATCACTGCCGCGGGGTCACTCGCTTCCAGCAGCCTCGGGGGTGCCGACGAAGCGGTAGCCAACGCCGCGCACCGTCTCGATGTAGACGCGCGCGGGACCGAGCTTCTCGCGCAGCCGTTTGACGTGAGTGTCGACGGTGCGCGTCGTCACGTCGGCTGAAATGCCCCAGACGTCATCGAGCAAGCGACCTCGCGATTGCACGCGGTCGCGGCGTTCATACAGGTCGAGCAACAGCTTGAACTCCAATGAAGACAGCTCCACCAACCCATCATCGACCCAAACCCGGTGCGCCTGGACGTCGATGCGAAGCCTGCCAAACGTGATCTGATCTTTGGCGGACTGCTCGTTGTTGGTGCGCCGCAGTATCGCGCCTACGCGCAACATGAGCTCTCGCACGCTGAACGGCTTCGTCACGTAGTCGTCGGCGCCCAGCTCCAGGCCCTCGACCCGATTGCTCTCCTCTGCCTTGGCCGTGAGCATCACGATCGGAATGGCGCGAGTGTCTTCATGCTGGCGCAGCGTACGGCACACCTCGGTTCCGAGGATGTCCGGGAGCATGACATCGAGCAGAACGACGTCCGGTCGGTACCGCTTCGCCAGCAGGATGGCGTCACTGCCAGACGTCGCCTGCAATACCTCGTGCCCCGCCTGCTGCAGATTGAAGCGGAGCACTTCCTGAAGATCTGCCTCGTCTTCGACGACTAGAATGCGCGCCATTAGCGAAGAAAAGGGGAGCACAGGGGCACCGCTTTTCCAAGCGCTGTTTGACGTCCCCCCTCGCCCACACGCGCAACCACACGGTCGGAGCAGGACCGACCGACCTGCCGTCTGCCCCGCCCGAGTCGCCGGCTGACAATCTGTCATGCGCGCAGCGCGTGACGCGCGCGCGAGCGTCACTGTGACACGACGCCGATCCCAGACGGCCATCCCGACAACGGGAAAACCCGCCTCTGGGGGACGAGCCTGTCAGGCACGGACCTTGCTTTGCTTTCTGACATGCGACGTCGTAGCAATGGTTTCGTCCTGACCCGTGGCCGCTTGACGGTCGGTGCCGCAGCCGCGCTGGCTCTCTTGGTGACCGGCTCTTGGTGGCTCGGATCGAGGGCCGAGGATCACGCTTCGAAGACGGCCCTTTCCCAAGCGGAAAGGCTGCTGGATGCCGCATCCGAGTGGAAGCGCGGACACGCCAGTGGTTGCCCCAGCGTCAGCCAGCTGATAGCCGACCGCGTGATCGAGCGAAAGAGCGCGTCCGACGATCCGTGGGGGGGCCGGTACCACATCATGTGCCGAGACAACGAGGTTCAAGTACGATCGGCCGGCGGAGATGGTCGGCTGCGTACCGACGACGACATCTCCCTCGCCGCCGACTGGAAGAGCTGACGCGGCGCAGGTATCCTGCACTGGGTGCAGCCGGCGTTCCTGACCTCGCGGAGCCCCGTTCGTTTTCCGGACCCCACCTACGCGGACGAGGAAGGTCTCATCGCCATCGGGGGTGATCTGTCCGTCGAGCGATTGCTCGCTGCCTACGATCAGGGGGTGTTTCCCTGGTACAGCGGCGACTACCCCCCATTGTGGTGGTCACCCAACCCGCGAGCGATCCTGCCGGTCGACGGCTACCACGTCTCACGCAGCATGCAGCGCGTCCTGCGGCGCCAAGAGTATCGAGTGACGTGGAACCAGGCATTCGCGCGCGTCCTGCGCGAGTGCGGGGCCGGACGCTCGGAGGGAACCTGGCTGGTGCCAGAAATGATAGCGGCATACGAGCGCCTACATCACGCCGGCCATGCTTACAGCATCGAGGTGTGGCAAAACGACGAGCTGGTCGGCGGCCTGTATGGAGTGCAAAGGGGAGGCCTTTTTGCCGCGGAAAGCATGTTTCATAGGCGAACCAACATGTCGAAGGTTGCCTTGCTCGTCTCGGCCGCCAGCCTGAATCGGGCCGGTATCCGGTTGTTTGACGTCCAGTTCCTGACCGCCCACCTGGCGACTCTGGGGGCAAAAGAGATACAACGCGTTGAGTACTTGGCTCGACTCCAAGCGGAGCGTGGTAGAAACGTCGACTTGAGCCGGCTGACCTTGATCTCGCCCCTCGACGACCCTCGAATCCAAAAAATCCTGAGCTAGACTGCAATTACCGCCGACGTTTGCTACACGGCTTGTGCGCGCACATGAGCGATACCGAACAGAAGCCCACCTTGGCAGAGCTGCAACGCAGCGCCCACGAGTTCCTGAAGAAGGAACGATGGAATCCTGCACTCAAGATACTGACTCTCGCCAGCCAGCTCTACCCTGATAGTGCAGACGTCTTCAGCGATCTCGCCGCAGCGGAACGCGCTTTGGGCATGTTGGATCCTGCGATCGCGCACTACCAGCGTGCGCTCGATCTCGATCCGAAATTGGCCTTCGTCCACAACAACTTGGGCAGCGCCCTCGCAGACAAGGGGCGAAACCGCGATGCGATCGATTGTTACCACCGTGCGTTGGTACTGCAGCCCCGCTATCCCGCGGCCTTGAACAATCTGGCGAAGGTCCTGCTCGCGGAGGGCAAGATCCAAGAAGCCCAGCGATCCCTCGAGCGCTTGTTCAACATGACGCGGGACCACGCGCCGGCGTTCGAGACCCTGGCCGAGTTGTGTGAAAAGCAGGGAGACATCCCGACTGCCCTCAACCACTACATCTCGTTGGCCGGGCACTACTTGGGCGCGGGCAATCCGGCCAAGGCCCTCTGGGCCATGGAAGCGTGTCGCCGCCTGGGCAATCGCAGCGCCGGTTTGGAAGCCAATCGTTGCGTCGCGTTCCTACAACTCGGCCGATTCGAAGAGGCGCGGGATGCCGGCCGAGCTGCCCTGCAGCTCGACCCGAACCACGCAAACGCTCACGTGAACCTGGGGGCGGCCTACGCGGCCCTGAGGGATTACCCGAACGCCATCGCCCTGCAACGCCGTGCCACCGAACTCAATCCGCGGCTGACCGAGGCGTTCATCAGTTTGGGCAACACTTTGCTCGAAGCGCGCGACGCCCAAGGAGCGCTGGCCGCTCACAACAAGGCGCTCGAGCTCGACCCCAACAATCCGCGCGCCGTTTCCGGCTTGGCTCAAGCTTACCAGGCGATGAAACGACGCGAAGAGGCGCTCGGCCTATACCGCCAGGCCATCGCGCTTTCGCCGAACTATCCCGAGCCCCACGTGCTGTACGGCAAGCAGCTATTGCAAGTCGGCGAGCTGAACGATGGCCTCAAGGAGTTCGAGTGGCGACGCTACCAACCAGAGGCTCGGCGCTATCTCGACCGCTATCCCGGCACGATGTGGTCCGGCCAAGATCTGACCGGTTCGACCATCGCCATCTACGCGGAGGACGGCTACGGCGACGCCCTACAGTTCATCCGCTACGCGAAGCTGCTCAAGCAGCGCGGCGCCCGCGTCATCGTCGATTGCAAGCCTGCGCTGCACCGCCTGTTCCTCGCTCAAGGGTACATCGATGCCGTCTACGACGGCGATGACGAACAGTTGCAGCACGATCAGTTCGCCGCACTGCTCAGCTTGCCGCACTTGACCGGCACGTCGCTCGAGAGCATTCCGAACGACGGACCGTACCTCGACGTGTTGCCAGCAGCACCGGTCGCCGAGCTCGCGGCCGCGCAAGGGCTGAAGGTAGGGCTGGTGTGGGCAGGAGATCCCAAGCCCCCCCAGGATCGCCATCGTTCGATCCCGCTGGGCACCCTGGACATGCTCGCCGACGTGCCGGGCATCGACTGGTTCAGTCTTCAATTGGGCCCGGCGCGTGAACAACTCAACACCCCGCTGCGCTTGCGCATTGCCGATCTGTCGCCACACGTCGGCGACTTTCAGGATTCGGCACAGCTACTTCAACAGTTGGATCTGTTGATCACCGTGGATACTGCCGCTGCGCATCTGGCGGGCGCCCTGGGACGGCCAACCTGGTTGCTCCTCGACGAACAGGCGGATTGGCGTTGGATGCTCGAACGCGCGGACAGCCCTTGGTATCCGACCATGCGCCTGTTCCGACAGGAACGCGCCGGAGCTTGGGAGCCGCTCATCGTCCGGGTCGCGGGCGAATTGACCGCACTGCGCCACGCCGCCTCGGCGCCCGGTCAACAATTCGTCGGCTGAGTGAGCCCCGGCGCGCACGCGCCGCGTGGACCTTGCGCTACGGCTCCGGCACGCAACAACCGGTAATGCAAACGTCGCCTTGCGGGCAATCGCCCGCGCAACCGCCGCAGGGCTTTCGTCCGTCGTCGCAGGCGGGAACCGAACAACTGGCATCACTGAGACACTCTTCGGGCAACTCATTGCGCCCGAGGCACAACTCACACGGACCACAGTCGTTGAAGCACGTCATGTCGAGCGTGCACGGCTTGCAGCGATCTTGATCGCCCAACGACTGACTGTCACAGGTCAACACTCCATCAGCGTCCGCCGAACTCAACAGCACGTGCGTCACGCCGTCCGGCAAGAGACAACAGCCTTGGCAATCACAGCCATTCGGCGTCAACGCGATGCAATCCAAATCGTTGCCCCGGCCGCAGTCGGGTTCGAAGAAGCAGTCCGCGTTGGGGCAGTTTCTGGACGACGGAGAAAGCCACAGCTCGGTGTCGTCGCACGCCCCCAAACATTCGGGATCCTCGGCGTCGACGAGCCCATCCTGATCGTTGTCCACGCAGTCACCACAAGCGCGGGATTTGCCGCGACAACTGACCGGTGTGCACGTCGAGGTCGACGTCGGGGCGGGCGCAGTGGTCGCGGCATCCGGCTCAGGAGCGCTCGGCCCTGCGGCGGCCGTGATTCGACCGACTTCGAGCTCGTCGACGCATCCTCCGAGGAGCAGCGCCGCGCTCAGCGCGGCCGTCGGCCAATGGAACGCAGCTTTTCGAACACCGCAAGACATGACAACCAGACACGGCTCAGCGTGAAGAAGACCAGCCCAACTCGCCGAGCGCCGAGCCACCCGAGCAATAACACTCCCCAGGTCCCATGGCTAACCGGCAGCGCTTGGCTCACCTGCAAATCGGCCCCGATGGCGGCGTTGGGCTTGGTGTGACGACCGCGGCTGACGCTGCGCCGTCTGGCCACAGCCATCCCCCGGCGAGGCTGCAGCGGCAGGTGCAAACGCAAACGAGTGCTCGCCGCGCCTCGTCGGGTGCCCGCGACGCGCCGTCGCGAGTCCACCGCGGAATCGAAGCGGACACTTTTGGGTGTCGCCCTACCAGTGAGCAGGCACGGCCGCATCACGGCCGCAAGAACCAAATCGCCCCGATGGGGGTCGTGTCGGGTTCTGCGCGTACTGACTCTCACGATGACCAACCAATCGATGTGCAAAGCGATGAATCAAGCCAACGTCACCACGACACGCCGCGAGTTTCGATCGATGGCGTATCAGGTCTCCAGCCGTCCGTCTGCCCAAGTGGGCGAGCACGATCGTCGGGCCCTTCAGGCCCTCCGTATGGTGAGGACCCGAAGAACCGCCCCCGTTGCAGTCGCAATCTCGACTCCATTCTCTGTTGCATCGAACGAGCCTTCGCGAATTGCGAACGCTCATTTAGCGCGCCCGAACCTGTGTGTCGACGTCGATTCGGATTGCAGCCCACTCTCAGCCTCGATCTCTTCACGGCGGTCACTCGGGTCGTTGAGCTCCCTCTTCGACCGTGTCGACCTTCGACCGGTGCGCCGAGTCTGGGAAGCGCTTTTCGAAGCGGTCACCGAGACGCTTGGCTTCCGTGTCTCGCCCCAGCCGGCGCAACGCTTCGATGCGGATCACCTCGCGTTCCTGGTTGAGGTGTCCGCTCGGATACAGCCGAGAGTGCTGTTGCGCCAGGGACAGAGCCCTCTGTGGATCCGACTTCAGCGCCTGTTGCGCTTGACGCAAGAGCGCGACCTCCGTTGGTTTGGAAGCAGGAGCTTTTGCCGCTTCCTTCACGGGCGGGTCGTCCGACGTTGCCGCGGGCTCCTGAACGACCACCGGGGCTTCCACCGGCGGCGGTGGCGTTTCGACGGCCGGCTCTGCCGGCGGTGACACGACTGGTGCCGACTGCTGTGCATCATCCACTGAGGTCGACTGCTGCGACGCCTCGGGCTCCGCGCTGGTCGCAACCCACAGGCCAGCACCGGCCCCCGACGCGAGTAGAACCCCAATCGCCACCTTCGTCAGAAACGTCCCGCTCGCAGCGGTTGCTGCACCCCCTGCAGACGTCACGCCCGTCGTGGCTCCGACCATGGGTGCCGCAGCGCCACCGTGTGCCAGTGAACCCGTCGCCGCAGCGCTGCCAACTCCACCAACGACCGCGCCCGTCGCACAGGCCGCGAGGATCGCTCCCGTGGTCAGTCCCATCGCCTGCATCTCCGTCGCGTCCGGCAGATCGCGCCGGGCAGCAACGAGCAGTTGCTGCAGCTCCGCAGGAGCTCCGCCCTCCATCTCCGCCCAACGCGGCGGCTCCTTGAAAGTACTCATGCTACCCCCTCCCTCAGTCCGACGACGGCTTCACACAAGATGCGGCGCGCAGCGTGCAGGCGCGAATACGCCGTTTGAAGTGGGCATCCCACGATACTTGCGACCTCCTTCATGCTGAACCCTTCGACTTCGAACAACACGAACACCGTGCGCTTGTCTTCATCCAACGTCTGCAGCGCGCGATTCAACACCGCCCGAGCGTCAGCCCCGTCGACCACGGCTCGGCCGTCGACTTGACCGCGCTCGATCACCTCACCGGTCGTCACTTCACGCCGGACGTGAGCTCGCTTGCGATAGTCGGACGCGGCGCGTTGGCAGATCCGAAACAGCCAAGTCCGGATTGCCGCGCGATGCTCGAACTCCGCCAACTTGCGGTGCACCACCACGAACACCTCTTGGCAAACGTCGGGCACGTCGCGTTCCGGGACACCGAAGTAACGGAGCGCACGCACCACGTACGGACCCTCCGCCTGAAACACTTCGGCGACGTCCAAGGCGACGGGCGGCGGCCCGGGTTTGGAACTGGTCATTGCAGAAGCATACGCCGATTGCACGCCAGGTCAGGGGCTCGATTGCCGGATTATTATCAAAGTGCCCCGCAATTGTCGGATCGCTCAATCGAAGACGATGCCTGCGCCGCCGGCGATCGTGCCCCACAACGGCGACATCGAATACGCATCATGGATCTGGTCTCCTTCGCTCACGAACAGCTTTGCTCGCCGCAGCGCCACGTCACCGGCGACCTCCACCCACAACACCGCTGGCGACAAAGGTAGGACCCCCAAGACGGCAAGCCCCGCTGCAGCCGTCCATCCCGTCGGACTCAGAGTTTCGTCGAAACCGCTACTGTCAGCGCGTAGCCATCCCACGCCGACGCGACTGCACGCCCGCAACTCGGCGTCGCCGCCCAAATGTAACGGACAAGCCGCAAGCGACGCGTCACTCCGTTCGAAACTGACTTGGCCCCCTTGGGCTTCGCGCGAGCTCTGAAAGTAATGACTCGCTGCAACATCGAAGTAGAGCCCTGAGGGACTCCGCAGCCCGAAGGCCGCGGCGGCGCCGAGCCCACCGAGACTCCCCCCCACGCTCCAGGCCCCTCCCAGGCGCAGGTCGACGGTCCAGCGTTCACCCGAGGGCAGCTCGGGTCTCGGAAGTTCGTCTTCGATGGGTTTGTCCGCGATTGGGGCCGGGGGGTTCGGCGCGGGTTCTGGCTGTTTCTCTGGAGGCTCCGGCGGCGGTTCCTCTGGCGGAGGTGTGGGCTCCTCCACAGGCGGCGGCTCCGCCTCGACGGGCGGCTCGCCCTCGGGGTCTCGCTCAGCTTCGGCGGCGCGAGCCTGCAGTTCCGGGATCTCCAAGACCGTGAAATCGAGCATCAGGCTGAGCGCCAACGCGACGGCTTCGCTCAGCTCGCCGCACGACTCGGTCACGAGCGTGCGACGTCCGAGACCAGCGCCGTTTGCTGTCTCTCGTAGTTCCAGCTCGGCGCGGACCTCCTCAGCGTGAACCCGAATCGTCAAAGATACGTCGGCTGCAGATGACTCCGCCTCCGTAGCGTCGACGAACACGGGACGGCCCAACGCGGACTCGATGTCGGCGCTTACCGCAGACCACGACACGCAATCGCTCTGCGGCGCATCGACAGCGACGCGCACCGGTTGCTCGGGCTGGGCGAACAGCGTCGTAGGATGACTCAGCAGGGCTCCGACAAAGCCGACGCACCAACCGGTAGCGCCGAGGATTGGAGTCGTGCGCGCACGCATCAGCCCCAGACCCTACCCCGTATCGAATCGGGCCGCAGTCGAACATCACGCGATGTGCGCGGTTTTTCTGGCACTTCGAGGTGGGCTTAGGTTTCGGAAAGCGGGTGCCGCTACAGAGCCAAGGGCGGGTGGTTTGGCCACGGGGCCGCCCGTTGCAGCGTGGCTTTCATAACGCGGTCTGCACCCACCCACTATGCATCGATGACGCACCGACCTGCGGCGTGTCGAAACCCAAGCGGGTCCCCCAAACCACCGGACGGAAAGAAAAGAGCAGTGAAACACACGACTACTCGCATTCTATCGTTGGCATTGAGCCTCTGGCTCGTGCCGTCGCTGATCGCCTGTGGCAGCGATTCCGAGGGACAATCCTCTGACACGACGACGACGAAGAACCAAAGTGACGCCAGCCCGGGCTCGGGCGACAGCGATGGCGGTGACGGCAAGTCGACGGACTCGAAGGACGGCCCATCGCAGACGGGCACCATCGAAGGCAACGATCCCTCCGGTCCCGACAACATCATCGACGACGGCCCGGGTAGTGACCCGAGCGGCCCCGATGGCGAGGTGATGGACGGCGGCTCGAGCGTAGCGCCCACTTCGACCACCCCACTCGGAGATGCAGCCGTTCCCAATTTCGTCGACATAGCGACGAATCCCGACGGCACCATCGAGATCTTGTGCGGCAGTGAACCCTGTGCGTGTAGTGACGGCCTCGACAACGATGGCGACGGCGTGACCGACGGCGCGGACAGCGAGTGCACGGGTCCGTTCGACAACGACGAGTCGACTTTCGCGACGGGCATCCCGGGCGACAACCGCGACCCGAAGTGGCAGGACTGCTTCTTTGACGGCAACTCCGGCGCGGGTGACGACGGCTGCCGCTACCACAGTGACTGCCTCACCGGCGACCTGCCCGAAGACGACCCGGACTGTGTCGTGACCAAAGAGTGCCAAGACTACTGCGAGCCCCTGACACCACCGGGATGCGACTGCTTCGGCTGTTGCGACGTGACGACCGAGGATGGCGAAACCGTTCACATCCTGGTCGGAGAAAGCTGCTCGCTGGCCAACATCGACGACGAGAAGGCGTGTCCGAGATGTGAGCCCACGAGCGTGTGTGCCAACGAATGCGGCGAATGCGAGATCTGCATCGGCAAGACCGTCGAAGACCTGCCCGACAGCTGCTGGCCCGACCCACCGACGACGGGCGCAGGCGGCGGTCCTTCGTCCGGCGCGGGCGGCGGTCCGTCATCGGGTGCCGGCGGCGGTCCTTCGTCCGGCGCAGGCGGCAGCACTCCAAACACGCCCAGCGGCGCAGGAGGCAGCACCAGCACCCCCGACGAACCTTCGACGCCACCGAACACCTGCGACGGAGACCTGACCCCGTGCTTCGATTCGGGCGACTGCACCGCCACCGAGTACTGCTCGCTGGGGTGCTGCAAGCCCACGTTCACGGTCCGGTAACTTCCGCGCTCAGCGGATCGAGCGGCCTTCCCCAAACGGAGGGCCGCTTTGCATTTGAATGGTTTCATGCACTTACAGGTTCTTTACAAACCCGACCTGAATAGTGCTAATTGGGCTGCCCGCGGCGCTTGCCAGCCGCGCCTTTTGCCCCCAAAGGACCACTCGTGCAGACGCCCCTTTCCCAGCGCTTGAGTCACCTCGAGCAGCTCGAAGCCGAGAGCATTCACATCATTCGTGAGGTCGCGGCGGAGTTCGACAACCCGGTGATGATGTACTCCATCGGCAAGGACTCCAGCGTGATGGCACACCTGGCGCGCAAAGCCTTCTACCCCGGCAAGCCGCCTTTTCCGTTCCTCCACATCGACACGACGTGGAAGTTCCGCGAGATGATCGAGTTTCGCGATCGCTTCGCCAAGCAACACGGAATCGAGATGGTCGTACACACGAACCAGGATGGTGTTCGGGAGAACATCAACCCGTTCGATCACGGCAGCAACAAGTACACGACCGTGATGAAGACGCAGGCGTTGCTCGCGGCGCTCAAGCGCGGCGGGTACGACGCAGCCTTCGGCGGGGCGCGGCGTGACGAAGAGAAGTCGCGCGCCAAGGAACGCATCTTCTCCTTTCGCGATCGGCTCGGCCAGTGGGACCCCAAGAACCAGCGTCCCGAACTGTGGAATCTCTACAACGCCAAGATCACCAAGGGAGAGAGCATTCGCGCCTTCCCCCTGTCCAACTGGACCGAGCTGGACATCTGGCTGTACATCCACCTCGAGAGCATTCCGATCGTTCCGTTGTACTTCGCCAAGGAACGCCCGGTCGTCGAGCGCGACGGTCAGTTGATCATGGTCGATGACGACCGGATCCCCTTGCAGCCCGGTGAGACGCCGAAGATGGAGCTGGTCCGCTTCCGCACCCTGGGCTGCTACCCGTTGACCGCGGCAGATCGCTCGTCGGCAACGACGCTCCCGGAAATCATCAAAGAAATGTTGCTCACGCGCAGCTCGGAACGCGCCGGGCGCCTGATCGACTACGACGAAGAAGGCTCGATGGAGGTCAAGAAGCGGGAGGGGTATTTCTGATGACTCGTCCCGATCCCGAAATCAACTCGACTCGAGCTCCCCAGACGCCCATGGCACACGTTACTCCGGACAACATCGACGAATACCTCGACCAGCACCAGAAGAAGGAGCTACTGCGCTTCGTCGCGGTCGGATCCGTCGACGACGGCAAATCGACGTTGATCGGCCGCCTGCTGCACGACACCAAGGGGATCTACGAAGACCAGCTCAGCGCGGTGAAGAAGGCGTCGAGCAAGGGGACGATGGAGATCGACTTCTCCTTGTTCACCGACGGTCTCAAGGCGGAACGCGAGCAAGGCATCACGATCGACGTCGCGTACCGCTATTTTTCGACAGACCGTCGGAAGTTCATCATCGCCGACACACCCGGTCACGAACAGTACACGCGCAACATGGCCACCGGCGCATCGACGGCCAACGTCGCGATCATTCTGATCGATGCGCGGCTCGGCGTGTTGGCCCAGTCGCGGCGGCACGCGTACATCGCCTCGTTGCTCGGCATCCCGCACTTGCTCGTGGCGGTCAACAAACTGGACCTCGAGAACTACAGTCAGGATGTCTTCGAACGCATCAAGGCCGATTTTCAGAAGGTCGCCGATAGGCTGGCCTTCAAAGACGTCACGTTCATCCCGATCAGCGCCAAGGTCGGCGACAACGTGGTGGAGCTGAGCGACTGCACCCCCTGGTATCGGGGCACGACGCTGCTCGAGTTCCTCGAAACGGTCCCCATTGCGAGCGACCGCAACCAGAGCGACTTCCGCTTCCCGGTGCAGATCGTGCTGCGGCCCAATCTCGACTACCGCGGGTTCTCCGGAGAAATCGCCGCGGGCAAGATCGGCCAAGGCGACGAAGTGTTGGTGCTACCATCTCGCAAGAAGTCGAAGGTGGTCGCCATCGACACCTTCGAGCGGCAACTCACTGAGGCCGCGGCATCGACGGCGGTGACGCTTCGGCTCGAGCACGAAATCGACATCAGCCGCGGCGACATGCTGGTTCACCCGAGCAACGTGCCGCACGTCGACAGCAGCTTCGACGCGCACGTCGTATGGATGGGTGAAAAACCGCTGGACCCAGGCAAATCGTACTTGCTCAAGCACACGACGCGCGTCGTGCGCGCGAACGTCGAAAGCATCAACTCCGTAACGGACTTGGCAACCCTGGATGCCCATCCAGCGAGCGAGTTGAAGCTCAACGACATCGGCAGCCTCAGAGTCAAGACCCACCAACCGCTGTACTTCGACGCATACACCCGAAGCCGCGCGACCGGAGCATTCATCCTGATCGATTCGCTGACCAACAACACGGTCGCGGCGGGAATGATCATCGGACCGTCGGGCGCAGCTGCGGTCGACGACGCTGCCAGCACTTCGCAAAACGCATCGCAAGTCAGCAAACTGGAGCGAGCGACCCGACTCGGACAGACCGGCGCTGTCGTGTTCGTCAGCGGTGAGCACAGCGAAGCGTTTGCCGTCTCGCTCGAACGCAGTTGCTTCGATCGCGGCCTGGCCGCCACACTCGCCTCGAGCAACGACGAGCTGGCACAATCCTTCGACGGGACAAGTGATGGCGCACTGGCGCGCCTCGCCGACGCTGGATTGATCGCCGTGGTGCCCGTTCTGCCCGGAGCTGGCAAGGCTCGTTTCGAGAAGCTCGGCGGATACTTGGGCAGTGCGCGATGCATCGAGGTCGCCCTCGACGGTGGCGTCACCGTCGCCGGGCACAAGGTAGTCAGCGACGCTTCCGACGCCGAGCACGCCGCTGGCGCGGTTGCCAACGCTCTGGCGGACGCATTGCTGGTCTCCTGAACGCAGCGCAGAACGCTCGCGGAGCAGGGCGGCAGCGCCATCGGCAACGGCCGATCTCAATCGAAACGCACGTCGAAGGGCAACCTCAGCCACAGACGCTCTTCGGCGTAGTCGTCGAAAAACGGTGAGTCGAGCAATGGTCTCAGCGCTGGCGACGATTGCAGCGCGTCGTCGACGCGCCCGAGACCCACGGCCGACATTCCGCGCAGGGTCAACCGGTTGAGCAAACTCGGGCGCGTGAGTGAATCCCACTGCAGCGGCGCGTCAGGCGAGATCCCCAGCTCTCGCCGAACGGTGTCCATCGCCTCACGCAGTCCGCCCAGGGTGTCGACCAGCTGGTGAGAGGCGGCTTGGCGCCCCGTCCACACGCGACCCTGCGCAACGGCGTCGACCGCCTCGAACGACAAGGCTCGCCCGTCGGCCATCTTCGATACGAAGTCTTCGTAAAGCGCATCGATGTCCGCCTGAAGCTTGGCGAGCTGGTCGTCACTCCAGCGTTGCAGGGGCGAGTGGTAGCCCGCATTCTTGCCCCGCGCGATCAGTTCGTAGCCGATACCCAGCTTGCCGTACAGTTCGCTCAACTCGAACTTGCCCGCAACCACGCCGATGGAACCGGTGATCGTGCACGGACTGGCGAGCACGTGAGCCCCTTTGACCCCCGCGACGTAGTAGCCGCCGGACGCGGCGACGTTGGCCATACTGACGACGAAAGGGCGCTGTGCCTTCGTCGCACTGAGCGCCTGCCACATCAGGTCACTCGCCAAGGCACTGCCTCCCGGTGAATCGACGCGAAGCAGGATCGCTTTCACCGACTTGTCTTCTTCCAGCGCTCGCAGCGCCGCGACGAAAGCTGGCGCGGTGGTCGAGCGCCTGCCGAGCGAGCGGGGCCCCCCGCCTGAGGTCGCGATGGCCCCACTGACCTCCAACACGGCCACCTTGTGCCGTCGTCGCGGAAACCAAGAGCGGGTCTTGCGGCGCGCGTATCGCGCGGGAGAGACGGTCCGTTCCTTCGACCGCTTCCAATTCGCACGCAGCTGTTGCTCGTACTCGAGTTCGTCGACGAGACCCAAGCGCTGAGCCTCCTTGGCGCGCAGAGGTCCGGCGTCCAGCGCACTACGCACCGACGACGCGTCCATTCCACGCCCTTCGACGACCCGCTCCACGAGTTGCTCGTACAAGTCCCCGGTCAATTGCTCGAGCATCTCTCGATTCGCGTCGCTGATCTCGTCCGCGGCAAACACCTCACGCATGCTCTTGTAGCGTCCGCGAGCGAGCATCTGCGCGTGAACACCGACCTTGGCCAGCAACCCCTTGTAGAGCGAAAATCCGCTGGCAACGCCCGTGACGTCCAGCTCACCAACTGGCGCCAGGACGATGCGACTCGCCCCCAGACTCAACCAATACGTCGAGAGCGACAACTGATTGGCAACCACCGTCACCTCTTTGCCGCTGGTGACGAGTCGCGCCAACGCCGCCCGAAGCTCTTCCGCACGCGCCAAGCCCGTCCGCAACTCGTCGACGAACAGCACGACGCGACGCAGCCGAGGGTCGGTTTCCGCCAGCGCAAAGCAGGATACCAGCCCAAACAAGGTCTGCGGGTTTCTACTCCACGGCGGCGCGTCGTCGTCGAAGTCGGCAAGCGGTCCCTTCAAGCGGACCTGCAGCACTCGACTCGGCCACAGTCGCTCCTGCAGCGTGACCAAGGCGAGCCACGGCAGGCGAACAGGCGCGATCAACAACCACCAGAGCCAGCGCAACATCGGCCTCTTATACCGACGTTCGCTGGCTCTGTCTCACACCGCTCGTCCTTCCCGGACGTTTGGCGCTCGACGCCCAGCCCTCGCGGGCTGAGCGCCTCTGACCCTCGCGCGGGCGTGCGTCCCACGGCGCACGCCACACGCGGTCTCCCTCAGAAGTAGCTCAGTGAAATGTTGCCCGACCCGCTGCCGAAGAGCTTGATGTACAACGTGCAATCGTCGCTCAGCCCGGGCAGCCACTGGTCATCCCAGACGCTGTCGAACGTGCCGGTGCCGTATGCGCCGGTGCACGATTGCGCAAACTCGTAGCCCAGCGGATACGAAGTGTTCCCCCCAGGATTCTGCAATTGCATGGTCTTGTTGGGGCCGTACTTCCAGAACGGCTTCGCGAACTTCGTTACCTTGGCACAACCATTGTTCGGTACGGAAACAGCCGATCCGCCGAAAGCCCCAATGTCGACAGAATTGCTCGCATTGCAGCTTCCGACGCCCCCCTCATTGGCTAAAAAATCGGCTGATGTATTCGATACGGTGATTGATTCGCAATCACCCCCGTTGTGGCTGATGTAAATGTACGAGTCGTGGTTGATGTTCATCGCTGCGTTGAGCATCATCGTCTGGCGTAGGGTCAACGTCGAACCGACGAACAGCGTCTGACACGACGCCGTCTGCCCCTGCGCATCGCGCGCCGCGCACTTGATGAATTGGCCGTTGTCGCCAAATGACGTCACGTTGCAGCCAATGTACTCGCCTGTCGTCGCGAACTTCTCCTTGGCGCGCGCGATCGAACCCGAGAACAGGCTCGAGGACGTATTGACCGCCACCGCTCCGTTTTGTACCGAGACGACCGCCGCTGGTGCCAGGTCAGTCGTTATCCACCAGGGTGTCATCGATTGGGCTGCGACAGTTCCACCGCCCAGTAGCGCAAGCCCCACACTTGCGGCGATCGCTTTGCGCGACCATTTGCGTCTCAAGATCATATTCACTCCCAGGTTACGCCAACGACCCTCCCAGCCGTCAGCCTGTGCCGATATGGACGTCTCAAGGAATCCATGTCGAAAGAACTCGTTCAAGGTCGAGTTCACCCAAAACAACCATGAACTGGTCGAACGAATGACAAGCGGCTCCGGGTTTCGCCCCTCAGTGCACAAACTAACCCAATGCGGCCATTGAACATCCCACCTATCACAACTCCTCACCACTCCACCCCCGTCCCCAATCGGAGCATGTCGGCGGAGTTTCGATTCCCGCAAGACCCACCCCTGACCCGTTCGCGAATGCTCCGCGCGTGTTTCACACAATCGCCCATCTCACTTTGTCGGACTGTGCACCAGTCGCACGCATATCGACGCCCGGACATGGCAAGCCGGCGTGTCCATCATGGGCAGCACGTCGACGCTCCCCCGGCGGTGTGTGCAAGGGAGCGCCATGCGTCGTTCACCCCACAGCCACGCCCAACGCCGACCGGTTTCCAGTGGATTCGCGGCGCGGCTTGACCGAACGCGAAACACGAGGGCCGGGGTGCTGAGGACTGCGACGACACCCGACTGGCTCCTCCGCAGATGTACGAAACGTGGAAACACCAGGGAGGCGCCGGACGTGTGTTTGATGGTATGAGGGAGGCGGAGAGTCGGCTCGATGTCGGTGTGGTTCTTACTCTTGTACCTGGGCGCACAACTGGGTTTCAGTCTGTGGCTGTCCCGTCGAATCAAATCGGAAGGTGACTACTTCGTCGCCGGACGACAGCTCGGCACGGGTTGGGTCGCGTTCTCGTTGTTCGCGACCTGGTTCGGGGCGGAGACGTGCCTCGGGTCGTCGGGTGCCGTCTACGAGTCTGGCCTGTCGGGGGCGCGTGCTGATCCTTTCGGCTACGGGTTGTGCTTGCTCTTGCTGGGTGTGTTCCTCGCGGCACGGCTGTGGCGCGGTGGGTTCATGACGCTGGGTGACCTGTACCGCCAGCGCTTCGGGGTCGGCGTGGAGCGCCTCGCCGTCTTGGTGCTCGTCCCCTCCTCGCTGATTTGGGCAGCGGCGCAGATACGGGCTTTCGGACAGGTCGTGTCGGCGACGATGAGCATCGACGTCACGCTGGCCATCTACCTGTCGGCCGTGTTCGTCGTGGCGTACACCTTCTTCGGCGGGCTGCTCGGGGACGTGTTCACCGATCTGGTCCAGGGGCTCATCTTGTCGGTGAGCCTGATCGTAATCTTGGTCGCGGCCGTCAGTGCCGTGGGCGGCCCGGCGGCGGCGCTGCAGAGCATCGACTCGGAGCGGTGGTCTCTGCTCGGGCCCGACGAGAGTCTGTTCGAGCAGCTGGACCGCTGGTCCGTTCCCATCCTCGGTTCGCTGGTCGCTCAGGAGTTGATCGCGCGGGTGGTCGCCAGCAAGAGCGCCGACACTGCGCAGCGCGCTTCATTCTGGGCGTGTGGGATCTATCTGGCCCTGGGTGCCTCCCCGATCGTCTTGGGCTTGATTGGCCCGTCGCTGGTTCCCACCTTGGAAGATCCCGAGCAGCTGCTGCCCACACTCGCTCAGCGGTTGCTACCGAGTTTCCTCTTCGCGGTGTTCTCCTGTGCTCTCATCTCCGCAATTCTTTCGACCATAGACAGCATCTTGCTCGCCGTTGCGGCGCTGCTCTCGCACAACTTGATCGTACCGCTGCTCGGAGTCACGAGTGACCGGGGCAGGTTGCTGTGGGGTCGGGGGTTCGTGGTCGCGACCGGGGCGATCGCGCTGATAATCGCCCTGTATGCAGAAGGGGTCTACGACCTGGTAGAGACCGCGTCGGCCTTTGGTACGGCGGGCGTGCTCGTCACGACACTGATTGCACTGTTCTCCGGCTACGGCGGCCCGGCGGCGGCGACGACGGCGCTCATCGCGGGCCTGGTCACGACACCGATCGCCGAGTACTTGCTGGAGTTGCCCGCGCCGTTCCTGTCGTCCGTCGCGGTCGCTTTGATCAGCTACACCGCCGTCGCCACCTTGGAGCGGCGCGGCCGCGTCGCCAGCGAAGCCTGACGTTCTACCACTTGCTCTTGCAGCTCCAGTCACTCTCTGCGACTTCACCCACCAGGTAACGCCGCCTCGGGAACGGGCTCCGAGAGCACCTGCATCGCCAACCACACTCGGCGGGCCACGCTGTCCCAGCTGGCTTCGCCGCGGGCCCGTTGCTGGGCCCGATGCCCCAACGCCTGTCGCAGGCGCGGTGACAGCGCGAGCCGACTCATGGCCTCGGCCAGCGCTGACGGATCGTCGGAAGGCACCAGCAGCCCCGTGACGCCGTCGAGCACCGCATCGGCGGTGCCGCCGTCGTGGGAACCGATCGCCGGCAATCCACATGCGCCGGCCTCGAGGAACACCCCGGGAAATCCATCGACCTCGGGCGGCTCACTGCGCGAGGGCAACACGAAGACGTC
>QJWJ01000091.1 GCA_003235365.1 Deltaproteobacteria bacterium | reverse complement strand
GCAGGGCGACTTCCTGGAAGTCACCCAAGGCCTCGAAGGTGGCGAGCCACTCGTCGGCAGCGGCGCGTTCAAACTGCGCAACGGCTCACCGATCACCATCAACGACTCGGTCGCCCTCGATCCGCAGCTCGCCCCGCACCCGCAAAACCGCTGACCCCGAACGACGCGAGCTCACGTCATGAGGTTCACCGACATCTTCGTGCGACGACCCGTGCTGGCAATCGTCGTCAACTTGCTCATCCTCATCGGGGGCCTGCAAGCCATCCGCACGCTCAACGTGCGCCAGTACCCCAAACTGCAAAGCGCGACGATCACCGTCAAGACCGTGTACGTCGGTGCCAGTGCCGATCTCGTGCGCGGCTTCATCACGGCGCCACTCGAGCGGTCCATCGCGGCAGCGGACGGCATCGACTACATCGAATCGCAGAGCGTCCAGGGGCTGTCGACGATCAATGCCCGACTGAAGCTGAATTTCGATGCGGCCCGAGCCCTGGCCGACATCAGCGCGCGCGTCGATCAAGTGCGCGCGGACTTGCCGCCCGAGGCTCAGATCCCGGCGATCAACATCGAGCCGTCGGACTCGGCGCGCGCCGCGATGTACCTGAGCTTTCGCTCGGACATCCTGGAGGCCAACCAAGTCACCGACTATCTGATCCGCGTAGTGCAACCTCGCCTGTCGGCGATTGAAGGGCTGCAGCGCGCCGAGATCCTCGGCGGGCGCACGTTCGCCGTCCGGGCCTGGCTCGATCCCCAGCGCATGGCGGCGCTGCACGTCAGCCCCAGCGAAGTGCGGCGAGCGCTTTCGGCAAACAACTACCTGTCAGCCGTAGGCCAGACCAAAGGCGCGCTGACCCAGCTCAACCTCACGGCCAGCACCGACGTCAGCACACTGGACGACTTCAAGCAACTGGTGGTGCGACGGCAGGGTGACACGTTGGTGCGCTTGCGCGACGTCGCCGACGTGGAGATGGGCGCGGAGAACTACGACCTCGAGGTGCGTTTCAGCGGCGACAAAGCCGTGTTCATGGGCGTGTGGGTGCTGCCCAACGCCAACTCGCTGGACGTCGTGGCCCGGGTGCGCGACGAGTTTCAGAACATCGTCGACGAGCTGCCGGGCGGCATGCAGGCGTCCATCGCCTACGACTCGACGACCTACATCAAGAGCGCCGTCTCCGACGTGGTCAAGACACTGAGCGAAACCGTGTTGATCGTCGTGATCGTGATCTTCCTGTTTCTCGGCTCGCTGCGCTCGGTGCTGGTGCCGGTCGTCGCAATCCCCATCTCGCTGATCGGCGCGGTGCTGTTGGCCCAGATCCTGGGTTTTACCGTGAACTTGCTCACCTTGCTGGCGGTGGTGCTGGCGGTGGGCTTGGTCGTCGACGACGCCATCGTGGTGGTCGAGAACGTCGAACGCAACATGCGGCTGGGCAAGTCCGCATTCGATGCCGCCCTCAGCGGCGCGCGCGAACTGGTCGGTCCGATCGTCGCCATGACGATCACGTTGGCGGCCGTGTACACTCCGATTGGCTTTCAGTCGGGGCTCACGGGTTCACTGTTTCGCGAGTTCGCGTTCACCCTGGCCGGCGCGGTGTTCATCTCCGGCGTCGTGGCGCTGACGCTGTCGCCGATGATGTCGTCGAAGTTGCTGCGCCCGCCGGACCAAGCCGGGCGCTTTGCCAAACTCATCGACCGCGGCTTCGACCGATTTCGCACCGGCTACGACCGCGCCCTGAGCGGCACCTTGAAACGCCGCCGCTGGGTGTACGCGGGTTGGGCGCTGCTCTCGCTGGCGGTGGTTCCCATGTACCTGATGAGCCCCAAGGAGCTCGCACCCACCGAAGATCAGGGCGTGGTGTTCAGCGTCTTGGACGTGCCGCCCAATGCCAGCCTGGAGCAGCTGGTTCCGTACACCGAGCAGATCGAGAAAGCCTACGAAGAGACTCCGGAATTCCATCACAGCTTTCAGATCACCTTCCCCACGGGAGGCTTCGGTGGGCTCGTTGCCGATCCGTGGGACGAACGGCAGCGCTCGATCTTCCAAATCCAACCCGAGATCCGGCAGAAGCTCTCCCAGCTCGCGGGCGTCAAGGCACCGGTGATCCTACCCGCGGCATTGCCCAGCCCAGGGCAGTTCCCGGTCGAGTTCGTGATCTCCTCCACCGCCGATCACGAACGCATCGTGCAGAGCGCCAGAGAGCTCGTCGACGTCGCGGTCAAGAGCGGCCTGTTCGCCTTTCCGCCGATCATCGACGTGCGCATCGACGAACGCGCGGCAAACATCGTGCTGGACCGCAACAAGATCGCCAGCATGGGGCTCGACATGCAACAGGTCGGCGCGGATCTATCGGCCATGCTCGGCGGCAACTTCGTCGGTCGCTTCAACATCGAGGGCCGCGCCTACAAGGTGATCCCGCAGATTGCCCGCGCCGACCGCCTGACGGTCGATCAGCTCTCGAAGATCCACATCTCCGGCCCGGGCGGATCGCTCATCCCGCTGGAGTCGGTGGCGAGCATCGAACGCAAAGTCCAACCGCGCACGCTCAATCGCTTCGATCAGCTCAACTCGGTGAAGATTTCGGGCGTGGCGCCGCGCTCCTTGGACGATGGTCTGAAACTGCTCGAAGACACCGCGGCAAAGACGCTGCCGCCGGGCTTTCGCGTCGGCTACACCGGTGAGTCGCGCCAGCTGCGCGAGGAGGGCAAGAAGTTCTTGCCCGCGATGGGCCTGGCGCTCGTGCTGATCTTTCTGGTCTTGGCGGCGCAGTTCAATTCGTTTCGCGACCCGTTCGTGATCCTCGCCGGCTCGGTGCCGCTGGCCATGTTCGGCGCGCTGATCTTCACCTTCTTGAAGTTCACGGGGCCCCCCGGCGTGCAGTACGGGCTGACCGAAGGTTGGACCACGACGCTCAACATCTACTCGGAGGTGGGCTTGGTCACACTGGTCGGATTGATCGCCAAGAACGCGATTCTCATCGTCGAGTTCGCCAATCAGCAACAGCTGGCCGGAGCCAGCAAGTTCGACGCGGTTCACCAAGCGGCAATCATTCGCTTGCGGCCGATCTTGATGACCACCATCGCCACCGTTGCCGGCCACTTTCCACTGACGTTGGTGACCGGCGCTGGCGCCGTCGCGCGCAACTCCATCGGCATCGTGCTGGTCGGCGGCATGGCCATCGGCACGCTGTTCACCTTGTTCGTCGTGCCCGCCGTGTATCTGCTGGTCGCCAAAGACCACAGCAAACATCGTGCAGCGCCAGCGCAGCACGGCGCGCCCGAGGCCGCCCCCGTCGGCGCTTGACCCCGCCCCGGGGCGCGTTCCCCCCGGCCGAGTTCGAACTCGATTCTTCACCGGTCGCCGGCCTCCTCCGAGAGTTGAAACTCGATTTTCGACCGCTGACCGGCCTCTTCCGGGAGTTGAAACTCGATTTTCGACCGCTGACCGGCCTCCTCCGGGAGTTGAAACTCGATTTTCGACCGCTGACCGGCCTCCTCCGGGAGTTGAAACTCGATTTTCGACCGCTGACGGGCCTCCTCCGGGAGTTGAAACTCGATTTTTCACCGCTGACGGGCCTCCGGGAGAGTTGAAACTCTCGGGGAAGACCGGTCGGCGGCCTCCGGGAGAGTTGAAACTCGATTGTCGGCCGCTCGCGGCTCCCCGCCGAGCTGAAACTCGACGCGGCAGGCCGAGAGGCGCCGCCCCATGACGCAGCGCGTCTCGATTCCAAACAACCCCCGGGCGCCTCTTTCCTTGCCAATTGAACCCGCTTCCCGTGATGCACGTCGGGCTGAATGAGCATCGCGATTCGGGAACGCTCATTTGGCGGCGAACGGTGCCACTGTGACCAACGTCTGAGCCGCGTCCCAGGGTTGTTCTCGCCGACCCGCACGCCGCGCAGTCACACGACGCCGATCACGGTAGTGGCGTTCGGTTCATGTTGCTCCGCGGCGCCCATTTTGCTCGAGGATATCGACCCGGCCGCGATCGCCCGGTTTGCTGCCGCGGCCCGGGCCTTCGACGCGCGCGCCCGCCGCGATGGTCAGCACTGTGAAGGGGTACGAGACCACGGCGGCGGGTTCGGCTGCGGTGTTGGCACCCGTGCAACCGATCATGTCGAGATCGCACCTCACCGGGATCGACCACCACGTCGGCGGTGGGACACGACGGCAGATGCGGAGACGGGTTTACGCACGAAGCCGCCGTCGCTACACTCACCCCGTGCGCGTTGGCGAACAGCTGAGGCGAGTGGGGATCTGGGCGTCGGCGTCTCTGGCACTAGCCGCCACGGTCGCCACGTCGGCGGAACATTGCCCGCTGTCGACCGAGTTCGAGCGGACCGTCACGCTGAACACGGACGCGCCTGAGCAGCAGCACCGCTACCTGATCACCGGCTCGGCACCTGCCCGGGTTGGCGTCGAGGTGAGCGCCAGCTCCAGCGACGCAGCTGCGGCCGAGGTGGAAGTAGTGCTCCTGCACGAAGGTCCCGAACTGAACTTCAGTGACGAGTTTCGAACCCTGCAGGTCAGCTCGGGCACCAGTGCCAACGTGACACTGCACGGCTCCAGCGCCTTTCAACTGGGCCTGCGCTCGCTCGGTCCCGAACCGGTCGAAGTGGCCATTCGGGTGGGCGCGACCATCGACGCCTGCAGCGACGACCGCTTCGTGAAGGTCGACCAACAGTGAGGCCCACCGAGTGACGCTCGACGACTGGCAGCCGACAAACAGCAGTATGCGACCGACGCGTCTGGGTGCCTCGACCCCCCACGTACCGCTGGCATGGCTCGTCGCTGCGATGCTCTGGACGTCGGCCGCAAGCGCCGACCGCGTTCGGCTGCACCTGCGCGCGGGCGGCGGCCCCGCCTACCACTACACGCGCACGTTCGCCCAGCAGTCCTACCACACCGACCGCAGTAGCGCTGCGGCGAGGTACCGAGTGATCTACGAAGGGCTCAGCCCCTCCTACGAAGTCGCAGCGGGCATCGCGTACTCGGTCGTTCGCCTGGGAGCCCTAGCGGAGTACAGCTTCGTCGGCCTGAGCGACACCGGCGACGCGGCGCGCTCCATCGGCCTGAACGAAGCGCACGGCGAAGTGACGCGCCTGGTCGTCAGTGTGTTCGGTGAATGGCACTCCCGGGCACGGCCCTGGTTCGTCGGCTTCAACGTGGGGCGCGGCCAAATCGACGGCACGGTGTGCTGTCAGCCTCTCGACAGCAACCAGCCCGATGCGATCGTCGACGTGCACGAAGCCACCGTGGCCATTGGCGCCGTGGTGGGCGCTCGCTGGCAGTGGACCCCGACTTGGGGCGGCCGCTTGGCGCTGCGCCCCAGCTTGCTCGGCTCGCCATCGTTCTGGGAGTGGGACACGTTGTCGACGACGACTGCGCTGAGCTTTGCACTCGCCTATCACTGATGAAACCGCTGGCGTTGTCCTCCGCGAGAGATCCACTAGTGCGGCGCGAGCACGCCGCAGAGTGGCTGCTTTCGCCGACGTTTCTCGCCGCTGTATTGCTCTTGCTGCTCAACGATCACTGGCTCAAGCAGGCGTACCCCGGCTGGCTGACGGGCAAACTGAGCGACTTTGCGGGGCTGTTCTTCTTTCCCACGCTGCTGGTATCGCTGAGCGAGTTGTGTGTGGCGCGTCCGCTGGAGCGGCGGCAGCCGGCGCTGCTCGTCGCCGGTGCGCTGACCGCAGTTGCATTTGCGGCGCTCAAGTTATCGCAACCCGTGACGCTCGGCTTCGAGCAGGGCATGGCCGCACTGTGGTCGGCGATCGCGCAGTTGCGTGGCGAGCCAGCACTGCCGCGCACCGTGCACGTCGCGCGCGATGCTTCGGACTTGCTCGCGCTGCCGATGTGTTTCGCCCCTTGGGCGCGCCTCAGAGACCGGCGCCTCACGACTCCACGTGAAACTCAGCGTCGCAGCAGCTCGAGTACCTCGAAGTAGTTGGGGAACGTCTTGGACGTGCAGCCCGGATCGAGGATCGTCACGCCTGCCGTGCGCAAGCCGATCAGCGCGAAGCTCATGGCCATGCGGTGATCGTCGTAGGTGTGCACGCTGCCGCCGCTGGGCGCGCCCGGGTGAACGACGTAGCCGTCGGCCTCTTCCTCGGCTGAAATGCCGAGCCGCTTCAGCTCGGTGACCACGGCGCCGATGCGGTCGGTTTCTTTCTTGCGAATGAAGCCGATGCCCGTGATGCGCGTCGGACTCGAGGCAAACGGTGCCACGACGGCCAAGGTCTGGGCGACGTCGGAGAGATTCTTCATGTCGACTTCCACCCCGCGCAACGGCGCGCCGCCGATCACGGTGGTGGCGTTCGGTTCACGCTGCACCGTGGCGCCCATTTGCTCGAGGATGTCGACCAGACCGAGGTCGCCCTGCTTGCTGTTCGTTCCGAGCCCTTCCACGCGCACACGACCGCCGCAAATGGCAGCCGCGGCGAAGAAGTACGAGGCCGCCGAGGCGTCGGGTTCGACGGCGTAATTCGTGCCGTGGTAGCGCTGCCCGGCCTTGACACCGAAGCGCCGGTAGTCGTCGTTGTCCAGCTGCACGCCGAAGCTGCTCATCACGTGCCCGGTCATGTCCAGGTACGGCTTGGACACGAGCTCGCCGTCGACCAACACCTCGAAGTCGCCGCCGTAATACGGAGCCGAAAGCAGCAAGCCGCTGATGAACTGGCTACTGGCATTGCCGGGCAGAGTGACCGACGACGCTCCCGACGGTCGCCCTCGCCCGCTGACCGTGATGGGAAAACACCCGGGTTTGCCGTGTTCGGTGACCGACACACCGAGCTGGCGCAGCGCCGACAACAAGTCGGCCATCGGCCGTTCGCGCATGCGTTCGACGCCGTCGAGCCGGTAACTGCCCTGGCCCATGGCAACCATCGCCGTCAAGAAGCGCGCCGCGGTGCCGGCGTTGCCGACGAACAGCTGGCAGTCGCGGTCGGCGACCATGCCCGCGCCCCCCACGACGTCGATGCGCGCCGTCGCTTCGTCCGAGCGCACAGCGATGCCCAGCTCGCTCAGCGCCGCTTGCATGTAGCGCGTGTCGTCGCTGAACAACGCTCCGGTCAGCACGCTGGGGCCGTCCGCCAATGCGGCGGCGATCAGCGCGCGGTTGGTGTAACTCTTCGAACCGGGCAGGCGCACCGCCGCGTCGGGCGGCGTGCTCAGAGGCTGGATCGAAACCGATGCGGGCGCGTTCATGACGCCCGCGTATTGCCAGAGAGACGGGCCGAGTGCACCCCAAAGCCTGCGGCGCCGGCCATACGAACTACCCGCCGCGATCCGCCCCAGCAACGACGATTCGAATTGAGTTTGGGTTGGGGGCTGTACGGCCGTTCAGACCATCAGTCGGGCGTCACCCTGCCCGTCCCTGCCCGCCGCGCCAGATCGAAAACTCGCTTGCGCAAAGCCAACCAGTTGGGTAGACATCCACCCCCCTCGCGAAGGTGGCGGAACTGGCAGACGCGCTAGATTCAGGTTCTAGTGCCCGAAAGGGCGTGGAGGTTCGAGTCCTCTTCTTCGCACCCTTGGAAACTTCAGCGGCCTCGAGCGTCGCACTGGTTTCTGAGACGACATCCCCCGCAGCGCCGGGGGATTCGTCATTTGGGGACGAGCGCTCCGAGCGGCGACAGCGAGAGGTGTCGGGTCGGAGGCCGTAGACGCCATGCACGCGCACCACGATCCGCACGCGACCTCGTCCGTCGACCATTTGCCGTCATAGGTGATCGACGCGAGCGACGCACGGTGCAATTCGACGCGGCCCCCGTCAGCCCGCGAAACCGACCGGGAATCGCCGAGTCCAGCCCCAACACGGTCCGCACGACACCCGATGCCGCGCCCCAGTACTCGCCCGCGACCGCTGCGCGTCACTGCATTGCCGTCATCTCGTCGTTCGCGACCGTGGGTCCCTCATCCACCCCTGTCGGGCCCCCCTTGCGCGCGACGGCAGCGAACCGACACACGACGATACCGAAACGGCGTGCCCCGACCGGCAGGTGCACGCCCGGACGCGTCGAACGAGTCCGCCGCGCGTGGCCCCACACCGCTCGCCAGCTTCGCGGGAGCGGCGTGATGACCTGCTGCCTGCTCGACTCGAGGGACCGGCCGCTGCTCCGCATCGGCGCAATCGGCGCCGCGTGGCGTGTTCCTTTTGTCGTTTTCAGGCCCAGCGCGGCAACGCGATTCGTGACAAGCTCCGAAAACGCGCCTCGATTGGCCCGTCACCGCTACTGCCCACGACCCCAGATAACCCGACACGACCACGGCATGCTTCCCAAACCCGACGACGTCCTCCTCGAGCGCTACCGGGTATTGAGCCAAATCGGCAGCGGCGCCCACGGCGTCGTGTTTCGAGCGCGCGATCTGGAGTCGCGCACGGACGTGGCGATCAAGTTTCTTTCGTCGGACGTCAGCCGGCAAGGCGACTACGTCGAACGGCTGCGACGCGAAGCGCTGGCGATGGCGCGCTTGCGTGGCACCGCGGCCGTCTACGTGCACGGCCTACAGACGACCCCCGACGGATCAGTCTATCTGATCATGGAGTACGTGCGCGGCAAAGACCTGCAGCACTACCTCGAAGCCGCCGAGCGTTTGGGCGGTCAACTCAAGCCCGAGCGCATGCTGCAGATGCTGCGTCCCATCGCCGGCACCCTCGAATCCGCCCATCAACAGGGCATCGTCCATCGTGATCTGAAGCCTTCGAACATCATGGTGCTCGACAAGAGCGTCGGAGGCGGAGTCAGGCTACTCGACTTCGGGCTGGTCAAGCTGCTCGATCAGAAGCGTCTCACCGGCGAAGGACAAGTCGCTGGCACCCCCAGCTACATCGCACCCGAGGCCTGGCGCGGGCACCCGCTACAACTCGACCACCGCATCGACGTCTACGCGATGGGCGTGATCGTGTTTCGGGCCCTGACCGGGAGGGTGCCGTTCAAAGCAACGAACATGGTGCAGATGCTCAACTGGGCGCTGCGCGGAGAGCGCCCCGACATCACACCTCTGCGCCCGGATCTGCCGGCTGGCATCGACGTCTGGATCCAGCGCACGCTGCACACCGACCCCGAGCAGCGCTTTCAAACCATTCGAGAGATGTGGGGCACGCTCGAAGGCTTGTTTCCGAGCGCGAGCCGGCCCCCCTTCTGAGGGCCGATGATTGGTCACCACTTGCTCCGACGCCCGGAGCCCTCCGCCGTCGGAGCACCAATCGCCCCTGCGGTCAGAACAGCTGCTTGTGTAACTCCGCTCCGCGATCCGATGCGAGGTAGCTGGCTACTCGTTCGACGAACGCGTCGTCGCCGCCGGTGACCGCGACGTGCCGCAACGCGATGGCCGGGTCGTCACAGACCAACGCCGCGGTTCTCACTGCGGCAATGTTCACCTGTCTTGCCCAGTTCTGAACGTTGAGGCCAGACTGCCCGAAAGCTCGTGCCGCCGGCTCCAGTCGGTTGCCCTTGAACCACGGCATGGCCTTGTTGATGCGCTTGGAGTACGAGTCCAGCGTCCCCGGATCGCCCAATTCTGCGCCGAACCCAGGCTGGTAATTGCGAGTCGCGCATACCAGCAGCAGCTCGAGTTCCGTCACCGGCAGCTTGTCGACCACACTGATGTGGCGGGCCATGTTGCTCATCACGCGCGCCAGCCGGTAGATGCGCTCGACCTTCGGTAGCTCCGCGAGTTGCTTGTGGATGAACAGGGCGGGCTGCTCGCCCACTTCGACGCTCACGCCAGTGGCGCCCGAGGCATGTACGTACAGTTCGTACTCCCCGAGCCCGAACACGGCAGCGACGTCTTCGGCCAGCGCCGCGAGCGGGTGCGCGCCCCTGCCCACGAGCTTGTCACGCGCGGTGACTCCGTAGTTCTCGAACGGGACGGGATACAGTTTCGGCAACGCCGGCGCCAACGCTTCGAGCAATTCCACAGCAGGCCCGGAAACGGACAGCTCAGTCTCGACAGCTCGCAACGCGTTGGCGTCGAACGCACCGGCCCGAACGACGGTAGAACGCGCACCTCGAGTGCCGTAGCGGCGCAGCTCGTCGTCGGAGGCTTTGGACGCGGCGATCAACGGCGCCAGCGCCGCGCGCTCCTGCTCGGCGCGGCCCATGCCCGCATAGCAAGTCGCCAGTGAACGCCAGAAGTTTACGGTGTGGGGGCTGCGCTGCAGCAACTGCCGGTACTGCTCGGCCCCCGCTTGAAACTCACCGGCGCGCTCCAACCGTTCCGCGAACGCGCGCCGCAATTCGGCGTCGTCCTCAGCCAGAGCAAGCGCCTGGCGCAACTGCTCGAGGCCCTCAGCGGTTTGTTGCAGGCGGTCGTAGAGCACGAGGCCGAGGGCGCGCCGCGCGAACATCACCTGCTGGGAGCTGAGACCGCTGCGCTTGAGGTAGATCTTCAACGCGTCGGCGTAGGGATGCCAATCCGCCTTTGCACGCCGCGCTTCGAGCCACTCGCGGTACTCGCGAGCCACCGCGTCGTCGGTACCGGTCAACGACAGTGCTTCCGCAAACGCTTCGGAGGCCTTGTTGAGATCGCCCTTCTGCCGATGCAATCGCGCCGCGTGGTACAGCGCCCGGGCCCGCTCGGGGTCGCTCTTGGCGGTCTTGACCAGCCGCTCCGCGGTTTGCGCCGCGGCGCTGAGCTCTTCGCGGTCGAGCTGGACCTTGAGCATGAGCTCGAGCGCCTCGCGATTGTCGGGTTGCAGTTCCAGAGCCGCAGCGACGTTGTTCCCGGCCAGAGCCGTCGACTTGAGCCGCTCGTGCTGGATCGTCGCCAACCGCAACAACGCATCGAAACGCACGTCGTCCGCGGGGTTGAGCTTGAGTAGTGCCTGCAGCTGCTTGACGCACTCTTCCCACTTCTTGGAGCCGGCGTGGAAGTGCGCGAGCAACAGGTGCGCGTCGACGTCGTTGGGCTTCTCGATCAGCGCGCGTTGCACGGCCGACGTCGCAGCTCCGATGTCGCGCCGTCCTCGGCTCTCGATCTTCGCAACCTGCACCCACAACCCCGCGCGCCGCTCTTTGGACTTGGCGTTGCCTGCCGCGCGCGACAGGACGTCCGCGACGAAGTCTGCCGCCAGTCCCTGCCCGTGCAGCACGACGAGGGCGTCGGCCGCGCGAGCGTGATCCGGATCGACGTGAAGGGCTCGGCCGAGTTTCTTTGCAGCGCTCGCCTGATCCCCGGCCGCGGCTAGCTTGCTGGCCGCGAGCACCAACAGCCGCGCCGCTTCGTCGATGCGTCCGAGCACACGCGATTCGTTCTCCGCTGCTTCGGCGAGGAGATCGGGGGCGAGGCTCGCTTCGGCAATGCGCGAAATCCCCCGCGCCGCAGCCATGTTGTCGGGCTCGTGGGACAGCGCCGCCCGATAGACTTCCAAGGCCGAGCGATCACCCCGCGCCTCCATCGCCTCGGCCAAGCGCGTCTGGTACGCGGACGTCGATTGGCGATCCAGTCCCGCCACGCCGAGCTTGGCGTCGAGCTGCGCGGTCAGCGCCACGTCGCCCGCGGCCAGTGCCAGTGCTTCGAGCGCGAGCAGGGCCTGCACGTCGTTGGGCGCGACTTGCAGCAGCGCCAATTGGGTCTGCCGGACCTTGTCCACGTCGACCTTGCCGGCGCGCTCGAGCACCGCGAGCAGGCCGCGGTAGGCCGCCACGCGCGCCGGCGGGTCGTCGAACGCCGACGCCTGCCGCTGGTAGATCACGCCGAGCGCATCGTCATCACCCGACTTGATGTACAGCCGCTCCAAGGCCAGCAACGCGCCGACGTTCCGCGGATCGCGTTCGAGCATCTTCTCGAACGACGCGGCCGCATCCGCGAGCTGTTTGAGATTGTCGCGCTGCACCTCGCCAGCTCGAAAGGCGGCCGCAGCGGCATACATCGGTTCCAACGCTTCTTCTTGCTCGGTGCCGAGCTGGGTCGCCAATTGTCGGTGGTCGTTGCTCTGCTCGAGCAGGCGGATGCACCCGTCAATCGCCGGACGCAACGCCGGATCGAGCTGCAGCGCCTTCTTGTAGGCCTTCAGAGCGCGCTCGGGCGCGGACAGCCGCCCCTCGCACACATCGCCGAGCAAGTACCAGGCACGCGCCGACTGTCGCGTGTCCTCGAGTTGATTCGCCTCGCTCTCCAGCAGTTTGGCAACCTCCTCGAATTGCCCGACCTTCGTCAGCAGGCGGCGCAGCGACACAATCGACGAATAGTGCGTGCCGTCGGCGTTCACTGCCTGTCGGTAGTGATTGATGGCCAGTTCGTCTTTGCCCAGCCGTTCACACACTTCGCCCATCTTGAACAGCAACTGGGCGCGCTGGACGCTTTCCTTGGTGACCTGCAGTTCCGCGGCGTAGGCAGCCAGCAACTCCTCCCAGCGGCCTTCCTTGAACAGATAGCCCGCCAGGCTGACGATCGCGGGACGGAAGTTGTGGTCCTCCTTGGTGATCGCGCGCAGATCGTCGATGGCGGTCGTCAGATCGTGGAGCTGTTCGGCCACGATCACCGCCGCGCGATGTCGCAACGTCAACTGGCGCGCGCGGTCGTGCGTCTTCTTCACTTCGAGATTCAACGCTTCGACCAGCAGTCGATGTTCGCCGCCACGCTCGGCAGCGCGCTGCACGGCGCGAATTGCGTCCAGACGATCCGGCGAGAGCTCGAGGATAGACTGATAGGTGCGCGCAGCAGCCTCTGGCGTTCCCAACGCCTCTTCTTCCAGCCGCCCAATCGAAAACAACAAGCCGACGCGATCGTCGTCCGAATGAGCCACCTCGATTCCGCGGCGATAGACCTCGATCAACTCCTGCCAACGCTGCAATTGACTGTACAGGCGCACCAACGCTTTGAACGCCGGTTCGTAGTCGGGGGAGAGCTCCAGGGCCTTCTTGTGATGTTCGATGGCGTAATCGATGCTGCCCAGGCGCACCTCGCACAGCTCGGCGATCTTGGCGTGTAGCGCCGCCCGGTGAGCGGCGTCTTCACTGACGTCTGCCTCGCGACTGAGCATCTCGGCTAGCGGACGCCACTGCCCGCGCTGCTCCCACAGCCGTGCCAGAGCCAACGTCGCAGGGCGATATGCCGCGTCGACCTCGAGACACGCGACGTAGCGCTCAATCGCCAAGTCGGCCTGGTCGAGGTCCTCTTCGTACAATTGGCCCAGGCGATGCAATACCTCGACCGTGGGCGGCTGTTGCTGCGCCGCCAGCCGTTCGAGGGCGGAGGCCAGGCCTTTGGGTTGACCGTGCAAGTCGTACAAGCGCACCAGTTCTTGCAGGATTGTCACGTCGCTCGGTGCCAAGCCGCTCGCCTGTTCGAGACTGGACAACCCGCGCTCCGAGTCGCCCAAATGCTGTACCCAGATCTGCCCAGCGCGAAACTTCGCGAAAGCCTGCGCCTCGCGGCTCGTGGCCAGTCCCGCTTCGAGCTCCAGGGCGTCGACCAGCTCTTTCCAGCGGCGTTGCTGGTAGAGCAGTTCCTTCAAAGCGTGCAGCGCAGCCGGTGCCTGGGGGTCGACCGCCAGTGCTGCCTTGTACAGCTCCGTCGCCTGCCCCTGGTCCTTCAGTTCGTTCGCGTACACTCGAGCCATCTGCCCGAGGTACGCAGCCCGTTCTGCTGGAAAACTCGCAGCTGCATTGGCCGCTCGCTCGAGCGCCCCAACCCACTTGCGCCACGCCCCTGCCTGCTCTTCGGAGGTCGCCAACGACTTGAGCACGTCGAGCCGATTGGGGGCCAGTTGCGCGGCCTGCTCGAACGCACTGCGCGCTTCGGCTTTCTGTGAGAGGTGTTCGTCCAGCAGCCGCCCCTTCTGGAACAAGAGCACCGCCTTGAGCGCAGAATCCCCAGTGACCGAAATCTCCGAATCGAACAGCTTGAGTGCTTGCTTGTACCGCCCCAGGGCAAGCAGCACACGGCGGGCGCCGCGGAGGCTCGGAATGTGCTCGGGCATCATGCGCGCCGCGTGCTCGTAGTGACGCGCCGACTCTTCGAGATCGCGCAGTGGGCTTTCGTACAGGCGGGCGATCTCGTAGTGGATGCGCGCCTCGCGAGAACGTTCGGTCTTGCGCTGCAATTGCGACTCGAGCAGCTCGACCAATTGCCGCGCGTTGCCCTGCATGGTCTCTTGTTGCCCCGCGACGGTCCACGGCGAGGCATGGCGTGCGTCGGCAGGAGCGTCGAACTGCGTGGCCAGCGCGTCGGGATCGAGCAGCGGCACCGTCACCGGCAACTCCGGCACCTTGGGCTGCAGGGCAATCGTCAACTGCTGAGAGTCGTCGAGCGACAAGCCGCTGATGCTGTTTTCGTCCTCGAGCAGGTCGTCTTCGAGCGTGTCGACCGACTCGTCGGGGACTGGGGCCTGAGCGACGGCCTTGACGGCCGTGGGCAGTGGGGTCGCCGTGGCGCTAACCCGCGGCGCAACCCCGGGACTGAGTGGCGTCGCCGCCAACGGCAACGGTGTTTGCCCCGGCTGAACGTGACCACCGACCGCCGGGGGTGGCAGGGGCGAATGCGCCGAGGCGACCCCAGGAGGGCGCGGCGTCACCGAGCCCGGCGTAGGAGGTAGCGGCCGTCGAGCCGCCGGGGCCGGCGCCATCGGCGGCGGCGGGACGGAGGCGGGTTTCTTGCGCACACTGGGTGGTGGGGGGGCCACGGAGCGCGGCTTGAGCGGGGGCGGCGGCGGCGCCTTGGACGCGACGAGCGGGGCGCGTGAGGAGGCGGACGGCACTGCGGGCGGCTCGGGAACTTCGGGCCGCGGTCCGCGGCTCGTGCCCGGTAGGGGTGGTCGAGACTGAGGACGCTGCGGGGGCGGCGGCGCAGCAGACCGCTTGGGCCCCGGCTTGGCATTCGGCACCGGGCGCGGCAACGCACTCGAGCTCGGGGGCGGCGGGGGCGGCATCACCACTTCTTCCAACTCGAGATCGTCGGCCAACTCGACATCGGAAGAGGGCTGCGCAGCACGCGAAGCACGGCTCGCTTCACGCAACGAACCACGCTGCTTCTTGCCCGCCTTGCGACCCTTGCTGGCCTGCCCACCAGGTCGCGGTGGCAGTACCGACGGCTTGGTGTTGTTGGATGCCTCGCCTGCCTGCGCCCCGCTGGCGGCTCCGCCGCTGGCCGAAGCCTCGGCCGAGGCTGTACCTGTTGAATCCTGAACTCGTTCCGACTTGGGATCAGCCATGAGCACCGACCATCCTAACACGAAATGGCGGTGGTCCACGGCCAGGTTGGGCTCGAAAAATCCGCGATTTGTAAGTCCTTTCCGGATGTAATGAGATGTCTGCGGCAAGCCCCCATGGGACCGTTGATGCGATGCCGTGAACGCGCGCGGGCCACGATCGGTCGTCGTTGGATCGGCGCCGATCGATGGTCGGTCTTTGGGGCTCGAAGTCCCGGGACGCTGTGCTATCAAGCCGCCCAGTGTCGCCCCAGATAACCCGGCTGTGCATTCACGACGTACGTCTCGTCGACCCGGCGAGTGATAGGGACGAAGTGCTCGATATCTGGGTGGAATCCGGCGTGATCACCGCGCTCGGGAAAGGCGCGATGGCGGCCAAGACCAAGACGGCATCCGACCGCGTCATCGACGGGCACCAGCTCGTGCTCACCCCCGGTCTGTGGGAGCTTCACGCCCAGCTCGGCGAGCCCGGTCTGGAGTACCGAGAAGACCTGGCCAGTGGTCTGGCGGCCGCCGCGGCCGGTGGGTTCACGCACGTGTGTAGCCGTCCGGACACCAGTCCCGTCAACGATCGCCGAGCGATTACCGAAGCACTTCTTGCCAAGGCGGGTGAACTCGCGCAAGCGCGCTTGATGCCGATCGCCGCCGCCACCGACGGGTTGAGCGGCAAGCAATTGGCCGAGGTGGGTGATCTCCTCGACGCCGGAGCGGTAGCCGTCAGCAACGGACCGCACAGCATTCCCGAAGCGTCGTTGATGCGCCGCTTGCTTCAGTACTGCCACAGCTTCGACGCCCTGATGATGCAATGTCCTCAGGACCCGAGTCTGAGCGCGGGGGGACTGATGCACGAAGGTGCCGTCTCGACGCGGATGGGGTTGCGCGGCTGGCCCGCGCAGGCGGAGGAGATCGCGCTCGGTCGCGATCTGGTGTTGGCCAAGCTGTGTGACGCGCGCTACCACGCGACGTCGCTGAGCTGTGCGCAATCGGTAGACTTGTTGCGCCGAGCGAAGAACGACGGCGTCAAGGTCAGCGCGGACGTCTCCGCGCACCATTTGACGTTCACCGACGAGAATCTGGGTGAATACGACCCGCGCTTCTTGGTCGAACCCCCCCTGCGCAGCGCGGCAGATCGGCAAGCGCTGCTGACTGCGCTGGCCGAAGGCGTCATCGACTGCGTCAGCAGCGACCACAATCCACAAACCGCCCTGGATACCGAGTGCGAACTGGAGCTGAGCGCGCCGGGGATCAGCGGATTGCAGACGTGCCTGAGCGCCCTGTGGCAGTTCGTTGCGAGTGGTCAGCTCGAGGCGCGGCGCGCCGTCGCGGCGCTGACTACCGGTCCCGCCAAGGTCCTGGGCTCTTCCGCTCCCAGCCTACGCGTCGACGAACTCGCGGACTTTGCACTGTTCTCGCCGGACCGAACGTGGCAGGTGAGTCCGAATGCCCTGCGCAGCCGGGGCAAGAACACACCCTGGCTCAATCGGCAGATGACTGGGCAGGTGCTGATGACCGCGGCCAGCGGCCGATTGACCCTCGATATCCTCAACGACCAGGACGTTTCATGAATCGCAAACGAGCTCACCTCGCTCTCGCTGACGGCACCATCTTCGAAGGGTTTGCCTGGGGCAGGAGCGGCGTGGCCACGGGCGAGGTGGTGTTCACCACTGGCCTCACCGGCTACCAAGAAGTGCTGACTGATCCTTCCTTCACCGGACAGATCGTCACCATGACTGCGCCGCAGATCGGCAACACGGGCGTCAACGAAGTCGACCCAGAAAGCGTGGACGGCAAGCCAAAGGCGGCCGGCTTCGTCGTACGCGATCCGAGTGACATCACCTCCAACTACCGCTCGCAATCCAGCCTTCAGGACTACCTCGACAAGCACGGCATCGTTGCCATCGGCGGCGTGGATACCCGGCGACTGACTCGCTACCTGCGCGACAAGGGTTCGCAGAACGGCGCCATCGGCACCGAATCGCCGGACACGTTGGTCGATCATGCCAAGGCCGCGCCGAACATGCAGGGCTTGGACTTGGTCTCGCAGGTAACCCCCAAGTCGCCCTACCAGTTCAGCGAATCGCGCAGCGATTGGAAGGCGTCGTTTCGCCCGGAGCACGCCATCAACGGCCCGGCTGAGTTCCGACCCGAGCAACGCTACGAGGTCGTTGCGATGGACTTCGGTGCCAAACGCAACATCTTGCGCTGCCTGGTCGATGCCGGATGCAACGTCACCGGTGTGCCGGCGACGACGAGCGCCGAACAGATCCTCGCCCGTTCGCCGCACGGTGTGTTCCTATCGAGCGGCCCCGGCGACCCCGCGGCGCTCGACTACGCCGTCGAGACCATTCGCGGCTTGCTCGGCAAGGTGCCGGTTTTCGGCATCTGCCTCGGGCACCAACTGCTGGCTCGCGCGCTCGGTGCCAAGACGTACAAGCTCAAGTTCGGTCACCGCGGACTCAATCAACCGGTGAAGGACTTGACCACCGGCCGCGTCGAAATCACGACCCAGAACCACGGCTTCGTCGTCGACGTCGATTCGATCACGGGCGCAGCTCACTCGAGCCACATCCACCTCAACGACGGCACCAGTGAAGGACTGATCGCTCCGGACTACGACGCGTTCAGCGTGCAGTATCACCCGGAGGCCGCAGCGGGTCCCCACGATGCGCTGTACCTGTTCGAGCGTTTCACCGACGCGATGAACAAGCGCTGATAGACCTTCGGAAAAGACCTACATCGATGGGCTCGCGCATCCACTTCGTCAGTCTGGGTTGTCCCAAAAACCGCGTCGACTCCGAGGTGATGCTCGGCGTCGCCGAAACCGAGGGCTACACCCACACCCAGTCGCCCGAAGAGGCCGACGTGATCGTGGTCAACACCTGCGGCTTCATCGAACCCGCCAAACAGGAATCCATCGAGACGATTCTGGAGCTCGGTCAACTCAAACAGACGGGTCAGTGCAAGAAGCTCATCGTCACTGGTTGCCTGTCTCAGCGCTACGGCGCGGAGATGGCCGAAGAGATGCCCGAGGTCGACCACTTTCTGGGCTCGTCGGACATGCTGCGCTTGGCGCCGGTTCTACGCGATGCCGCGCCGCGCGTTTTCGTCGGTAACCCAGCAGACTGGGTCGTCAAAGCGACCGACCCGCGCCGCATCAGCACGCGGGGTGCGAGCGCCTACGTCAAGATCGCCGAAGGCTGCAATCGCAGTTGCTCGTTCTGCGTGATCCCTCAATTGCGCGGCAAGCAGCGCTCCCGGCAGATTGCCGACGTGGTCAGCGAAGTCGAACAACTGGCCAAGGCGGGTGTGCTCGAGGTGAACCTCATCTCGCAAGATACGGTCTCCTACGGTCGCGATTGGGGCGCCAAAGCCCAACTACCCGAGCTGGTGCGCGCCGTTGCGGACGTATCGGGCATCGAGTGGGTTCGGCTGTTTTACCTGTACCCCGAAGCGCTCAGCGACGGCATCGTGGAACTGATCGCCGAGCACCCCAAGGTCGTGCCTTACATCGACATGCCCTTGCAACACGCTGCCGACGGCATGCTGCGTCGCATGCGCCGGGGTCACGGAGGCGATCGCCTGCGAAAGTTCGTCGATACGGTACGCGAGAAGCTGCCCGACGTGGTGTTCCGCACCGCGTTCATCGTCGGGCACCCGGGTGAGACCGACGACGAGTTTCGGCAGCTGTGCGATTTCGTCAGTTGGGCGCGCTTCGATCACGTCGGCGTCTTCCATTACTCCGATGAACCGACGTCACACAGCTTCGAACTCGACGGCAAAGTCGAAGAGCACGTGGCACGAGAGCGCGCCGAACACTTGATGTCCTTGCAACGCGAGATCAGCGGCGAGAAAAATCAGGCGCGTGTCGGTCAGGAACTACGAGTGCTCGTCGAGGGTCCGAGCGAAGAGAGCGAGCTGGTCATGCAGGGGCGATGGCGCGGACAAGCGCCGGACATCGACGGCTGCGTCTACGTCTCCGGTGGCCCCGTCTACCCGGGCCGGATTTACACGGGTGTGGTCGAACAGGCAACGGACTACGACTTGATAATCGACGTGGGTGAACTCGACGACCCATTGCCGGCCGCGTCCGCGAACGTCACGGAAGGCAGTTCGGACGGGCTCATTCATCGTCAGTCCGATGGGCGAGTGATCCTGCGGACCGTTTGACGAGCCCAGCCAGAGGATCGTCCGTCGGCGCAACGCTCCGGCCGATCACTCGTCGCAGGAGCGACGCGCGCGTCACCGGCAGGGACAGAGGCCGGCATCCGAATCCGCCGCCCCGACGGGCTGCTCCTCGCTGGGCTCCTGCGGTGAATCGTCGGGAGCCTGCTCGGCCTCGGGAGCCGGTGGGATCTCGAACCGGGCGAGCGGGCTGTCCAACCCCTCGGTGGAGTACCACAGGTGCATGAAGTCGCCCTCTCGTGCGCGGATGGCCACGGCGTAGCGCGCGTCGTGGGTAAAAATCCCTGCGATTTCACCAGAATTGGTGTTCAAGACGAAGAGCTTCGCCTCTTGAGTTGGCAGGACCCCCTGGAGCATCACTTCGCCGTTGCCCAGATGCTCGATGTTCTGAGGCGCGTCGGGTGGCGGAAGCGGCGGCAGCGTCGGCGTGTTGCACCCGCCGAGGCCAGCGGCCGTCAAACCACAGACCAAGACACAGAAGGCTCGGCGAGAGGACAAACTCATGGCGTGCTTCTTGAAAGCAAATTGAATGCCGACAGCAAAAGACGTCGAATTACGCCCGGGAGGCATCCACCCTGCAACGGGGTTGGCAGTGTTGCAACCGAGTTTGCACCCCACACCCCATCCCTCACCGGTCCGCCAGCCGCGGGCCCTTCTTGGCCGACCCGGTACGACTCGCTATGAGAGGCCATCCCTCGAACGACCGTGACAGCCTGCCCATTGAGCGATCGCCTCCCCAGCACCGCCGAGCCGCCCGCCCTCCGCGGGCTACCCAGCGGCGCCCTGCCGAGGGCATTCGGTCTTCTGCGACCACTGCCGGCACTGCTTCTCGCGAGCGCGGGCCTGCATGCCATCGGAACGGTTGCTCCCAACGCGGGTGACCCCAAGCTGGCCCTGGTGCAGTCGCTGGCGCGTGACTTCAATCTGAGCGCCTCGCCGTCGGACGTGTTCTGGATCGATCCGCCGGCTGAGGGTTGGACGCCAGGAAAACGCCGCGCCTGGGTCCTCGCTCAGCACCCGAACGCACTCAACGACGTGTTCCTCGTGCACGCGCAGCTGACCCCCGAGGGGCGGTTGCTCGGCACCAACGACGTGTTCAACGCCACCGAGACGCGCGCCGCCGATGAGGCTTCGTTGAGCGCCGCGGGCAGCTGGGCCGCGTGGAGCATCGGCGACGCGCAACGCAGCTACCTGGTGCAAACGGCGGACCTCGACGCGTCCCCATCGCTCCGACACTTCACTCACGCCGAGCAGTGGCGCTGGCGGCTAGCTTGGCTGCAACGCTACGGACAGCTCGACGGACTGACGCAGCGCACCTTCAAGCTCGACCCAGCGCCGCGAACGTTGAAGCTGACGACGAGCGAGACCGAGCTGTCGATCCGCAGCGACGGTGCTCCGATCGTCGTTCCCCGGCGCGCGCCGACCTCCGTGGGGACGAGCTTGCTCGTCGAGCAGAGCCACGAACTGCCTCCGCCGGGCAACTGGGTCACTTGGGCGGTCGACCGCGTTCGGGCGATCAGCTGGTTCGGTGACGACCGGATGCAGTGGGTCAAGGCGGTTGCCTACCACGCCAAAGATTGGCTCGAACTCAACCTGAACCTGCAACGCGACGACTCGGATTCCGACGAGTTCACGACCCGTGTGGATCTGCCGGTGACGCCGGTGACACCGAGCGCCGGCACCGCCCGGCCCTTCGAGACTCGCAACGATTGGCCTCCGCAAAACATCACTCCCGAGCTCGACCCGCCCTGGGAACACGAAGGTGTGTGGCAAAGCTTGCAAGGGGATCCGTTCGTCCGCTCGTCACCCGAGCCCAACGCGAACTTCCTCACGACGTTCATCCGAACCGACGCAGAGCGCAAGTTCTCGCGGATCTTGGTCGTGTTGTGGGACCCGTCGCGCATCGAGTTGAACCTGATGAGCGGCACCGAAGAACCCAAGAGCGCTACGGGACAAACGGGCCCCGGCCAAATCCCTCGCGACCCGGAGATCCTGGGACGGCTCGTCGCCGCGTTCAACGGTGGCTTTCAAGGCACTCACGGCGACTTCGGCATGATGGTCGACGGCACCGAGTACGTCCCGCCGAAGCCCTATGCTGCGACCGTCGCGCGGATGTCCAACGGCGAGACAGCGTTCGGCACCTGGCCCGTCGACGGCCATGCACCTCCCGACATGGTCGGGTATCGCCAGAACCTGACGCCGCTCGTCGGCGGAGGCGAGCTGAACCCTTACGGACGACTGTGGTGGGGTGGCGTCCCCCAAGGGTGGCAGGACGACACGCAGACCGTTCGCTCCGGCCTGTGCCACACCAAGCAGGGGTTCATCGCGTACTTCTACGGCACGAAGACGGACGCCCAGCATCTCGGCAGGGCAATGCTGGCCGCCAACTGCGAGTACGGGATGCATCTGGACATGAACCAGGGGCATACTGGTTTGGAGTTCTACATCGCCGACGAAGAGTCCAAGCTCCCCCCGTTGGGGCTGCCGCTGCAGGGCATGTGGCAAGCAGAAGGGCCACTGCGCGACGCGCCCGGGTTCGCATTTCGCGGCCGCCGGCTCTTTCGCGGGATGCAGCTGATGAACTTCCCCCGCTACATCGGACGCGAGGCGAGAGATTTCTTCTACCTCACGTTGCGGCGCTCGCTGCCGAGCCCCAACCTCCGCAGTGTTTCTCAATCGCCGCGAGATGGCGTTTGGGAAACGGCGGAACTGCCTCAATTCGGTAGTCCTCCAGTCCAGGCGAGGACGTCGATCCGACCCGATCCCACTCAACCGGGAAGCAAAGTTCACCTTCTGCAACTCGACCCTTATCGCCTCGCACCGCGTACCGAACCCGACGACCACCTCGTCGCCAGCTGGGCGCAACCGGCGGCTCAGCACGAGCTTGCGGTGTGGTGGGACGCTGGGCGAGCGGTGGTTTCGCAGCAGCCGCCGAGCGAAGCGGCTGTCGCGCTGCTGGGGGGGACCGCCTCGCCGAGTGCCGATGCGCGCGCGGCCGCAGCGGTCGATGCTCGCGGTATGGTGCTGTATGCCGAGATAGCGACACTGACAGGGCAGTCGCGAACCGACGCGGGTGCAGAGCTGCTGCGCAGCGCATTGCAACTGGCGGGAGCGTCGCGACTAGTGTACCTTCGGGCCCCTGCAGGAGTGGTGTTGGGCAATCGGGACCTCAGCCTTCACCCTCAGCAGGTTCCGAGTGCTGGCGCCTTGCACGTCGTTCGGGTCGAGCGCAGCGGGTTTCAAGATGTTTTCAAGGATACACCTGTCGTGAAAAGGGAAGAGTGGCGTCCGCTCCAAAAGTAGACGCCCAGAAAACCCTCTGAAGCCTCGCGCGATCCCAGCCGGCCGATTCGTCCCCGCCCGTTCCGAAACGGGGAGCTTCGGGCATTCAGCTGAACACCACCCCGAAAACCGGTGACGTCGGGGCTAATTTATCGCATAGGCGCCCCGTTCAAAGCTCGCGCAACGTACCCCATGGATTGTAAACAAGCGGAGCCACGTGGAGAAAGAAGCCGCAATGAGTGACAATGGCGGGTCCGATCTGGACGTATTCGACAACTTGAGCAAGGCGCCCGCTCCAGCGCGGAAGAAGACCCTCGTAGGGATGGCCGCTCCGCAGAATCCGGCGCTCGGGTCGTCCGACCGCGCCAGCATGCCGCCACCCCCCCCGCCCTCGTTGCGCACGAGCGTGCCACCCCCCCCACCCCCGAGTCGGGTGAGCCAGCCGACGATCGACGATTCGATCCTGGCAGCGGCAGCAGAGGCAGAGGAAATCGAAGAGGTCGACGCGCTCGAAGAGGATTCGTCGCCCGTCGCCGCTGACGCCCAAGAGCTCACGGAGGCAGAGGAGATCACGGGCCCCGGCGAACCGCCAAGCGCGGAGGATGTCACCGGTCCCAATCAGTCGCTCGCTGCCGCGGACACCGGCGAGCTAGCCGGCGAAGTCACCGCCGCAAACGAGGTCACCACTGCCAACGAAATCGCTGGCGGAGAGGTCACGGACGCTCACGAGATCACCGAAGCAGACGTGTTGACGGATGCCCTCCCCGTCGCGGCGAGCAGCGAACAGGCCGAGCCGGTCAACGAAGATCTCTACGCCGACGACGACGCAACCCAAGTGTTCTCCACACTCGACTCGTCGCCGGAAGCCGTCACCGAAGACCCGCCGACGCCGCTGATCGCGATGGGCAGTTCACCCGTCGCCGTTCCTCCGCCGGGCGCGGCCACCGCCAGCCGCCCGCTGCCTCCGCCTCCCAGTGTGTTTCGTTCATCGGGGCCACCGCCACCACCGCCGACGCCATCTGCCGCCCCCGCGCCACCGTCCGCAGGTGAGTGGGACGATGACGACGACAAGACGTCGGTCTTCAACCGCGAGTCGGGGTTCGACGCCGCCCACATGCTGATGGGAACTTCCCAAGTCGGCAGTGTGCCGGTCGGCACCTTGCCGGACGTCCCCCCACCGCCGATGTCACGGCCGTCGGCGCCGATCCCATCGCCGCCGGTGGTATCGATGCCCGCGCCAGCGCCGCACTACTCGTCGGCCGCACCGGGTTCCGTTCCCCCGGTCGGCACGAATCGCACTCCGTTGATGCTGGGCGCGATCGCAGCCCTGGTTTTGGGTATCGCTCTGTTCTTCATCCTGCGTCCCAGCACCGGCGGGCTCGTCGTGACCGTCGCGGGCCCCGGCAGCGAGCCGATCAGTGGGGTCGAAGTCGTAGTCGATGGCAAGGTGGCCTGCACGGCGTCGCCGTGCACGCTACAAGAACTCCAAGCCGGGACCCACATGGTCCAAGCCCGCGCCGCGGGCTATGCGCAAACGGCGGAGTCGGCGGTGTTGATCACCAGCGGGCAGGACGCGGTCCAGAACATTCGCCTGGCCAAAGCGGGCGGCACCGGCGTCCGTGTCTCCGGCACCGGCGCTGGGCTGAAGCTGTACGTGGACGGCCAGGACAAGGGCCCCCTGCCCGCGGAGCTGAAAGAGCTCAGCCCGGGCAAGCACACGCTCAAAGTCGCTGGAGACCAGTTCGCCACCTGGGAACGCTCGGTCACCGTCGCTGCCAACGAAATGCAGAGCATCGAGGTGCCACCGTTGGAAGTGGTCAAAGGCTTGGCAATCATCAAGGCAGGCACCGGAGCGGACGGGGCGCGAATCGTGCTCGAGGCCGACGGCGACCGCCGCGTCCTGCCATCGCTGCCGATGAACCTGCACATCGACACCAGCAAGCCGCACCGCCTGGTGGCCTCGCGCAGCGGCTACGAGACCTTCCGCAAGGACTTGGTATTCGAAAAGGGTCAGGCGGAGAAGACTTTCGAAATCGAGCTGCGGCAAGCAGCTGCCCCCGAGCCGCCCAGTCACGCCTCGCCGCCCTCGGCGGGACGCCCCTCTCCCCCCCCGTCCGCCGCCGGTGGGCAAGCGACACTCAACATCAACTCCATTCCCGCGTCGCGGATCCTACTCGATGGGCGCCCCATCGGCATGACCCCGAAACGCGGTGTCAGCGTGTCGGCGGGACCGCACACGGTCGTATTCATCCACGACGATGACCGCGCAACGAAGAGCGTCAGAGCCACGGCCGGCCAGACATCGACGGTGGTTCACCGTTTCAAGTGATGCAAGTTACCCGGCGGCGAAACGCCGCCCGGCTCACGCACGTCACTGACGCCCGCTCGACCCGTCGTCACCTGCCGCGGTGATGCGTGCTCGCTGACGGCGGTCGAAAGCGCGCGCCCAAGCCAGCCACGTGCCGGCGCACGTTTCGTCGTCTTCGCTGGCAGCGCTGTCGGCTTCATCGCCCGGTGAGCCGCGGCCCAAGCACTGTAGGGCCGTCGTCGGAGTCGGACCGAGCAGCAACAGTCGGTCCTTGCTGATGAACGGCAGGTCGTCGTGCCACAGACGCGTGAGCGACTGCGTCCGTTCGACGTGCCGTTCGCGCTCGGCCTCGCCCACCCATTGGCGCAACGCACCCAAGGCCAGCTCTCTGACCTGCTCGTCGTCGTTGACGGCCAAGGTCCGGGTCAACATCTGAATGAGCGCTTCGCGTTGTCCGGCCTGGTTGAGGCGCGTCGCGGCGACGATGCAGTGTCTCGGAATCGTCAGACTTTCGCTGGCGAGTTCACAGGCCTTGGCGAGCAACTGCGCTCCTTCCAGTTTCCAACGCTCTTTTTCTTCGCGATCCTGCAGGTGCGGCGGTGCCACGTAGCCAATGAACTGACCCGCCACGAACCAAACCCGTTGCTCGTAGGGCAAGGCGCGCGTGCCCTGAAGTAGCAACTCTCGCGCATCCGCGTAGTCCTGCTGATTCGGCGGGACGGGCTGCAGCGTCAACAACGCGTCGGCATACAAGTACGGCTGCACGAACTGGGGATCGAAATACATCACCAGTTGCAGGTATTGCTTGAGGTGCTCGAACTTGCGCTTCTCTTCGAAATGCAAGCCATAGGAGACGAGCACGTGTGCGTAGACGAGGTCAGCGATCGCTGCGCGGTATCCCAGCGACATCACTGCCGCTTGTTCGGACGAGGGCAATGCGAACACGTCGTGCTCGAGACGCAGCTTCGAGTACTGCTCTGCGACCGCCGCGCGCACGACGGAAATGGCACCGATGCAGCAAATGAGCGTCGCTGCAATGACCAAACCACTAGCCCTGCGCCCCATCCGTCGCTCCGCTACTCGACCTCGCGATCCATTTCGAGAGGGTATAGCACGGCTTCGTCACCCATCTTGAATTCGCCGCTGAGCTTGAACGTACTCAGCAAACCATCTCCATCCAAGTCTCCGTGAGCGCGCGCCGTGAAGCTCGACCCCGACTTCGACGATTCACTATCGAAGGCGAAGGCGTAGTAGTGCGGTCGTTCGAACTTGAAGCCGAGCTCCTTCCAGGTGGGCTGATCCCAGGTGCCGGCCGGGTCCTCGACACTTTCGCCGGCGGGTACCTCCTCCGGCGTCAAGCCGACACTCGGCGGATAAGCCTGCGTGGGACCCCGCTCGACGGCCAGGGCGGTGGCGCTCGCCCCGATGGCTCGTAGTCCCTCGAGCGGCTCGACGAGTCGTGAGGCATGGAGGTTGCGCACGAATGCAGGAACAAAAACCGCAGCGACCGCGCCGGCTACGGATAGCAACGCGACGGTTTCCATGGGGGACAAACTTCTCACGGGACCGAACGTAGCGCCGCTCACCCCGGATTGCACGCGCCCTGGGGCTCGTTGGCCACCGATCGGCCGCAAGCGCAATGCCTCGCGGCCACCACGGAACCAGGGCTCTCGAGGGACGCAGCAATCGAGCGCCGGTTCCCACCCCGAGGCGAACGCCAAATGCAGAAACCCCCGGGGGGAGACCCAGGGGTTTCGAGGCACCGAGTCGCCGCGAACCGAGCGACTCGTGAAACGGACTCCGATTACTCTTGGGGCTGGTCCTCGGCGATGTTCGGAGCGACCGTCAGCACCAGTTCGTTGCCGTCCTTCTGGATCTTGCCCTCGATGGTGAACGTCGACGTCTTGGTGTCACCGTCGAGGTCGCCGCGAGCCACAGCCGTGAAACCCTTGCCCTCGGTGTTCGCTTCAGCGATCGTCGCGACCGACTTGTAGCTGTAGGCGAAGTACTGCGGCTCATCCATCGTGTAGTTCAAGCAGGTCCAACCCGTGTCGATGGTGCCGCCCCACTCGGAGGGCGTAGACTGGTACTTCTCCGACTTGGGTACGGCGAGCGGAACCTGGTTGGCTGCCGAAAGACACAGGCCTTGACCACCAGCGACGGTCTTGGTCAGTTCCAACACGGCGCCTGCCATCTTCGGCTTGGCATAGGCGGTGACCGCATCCTTGGCGATACGACCGATGGCGGTGCGAGCCTCTGCAGTCTTCGCGTTCAGCACATACTTGCGAACGCCGTAGATCGCCAGGGCAGCCAACACACCGATGATGGCGACCACGATCATGAGCTCAACCAGAGTAAAACCACGCTTGTTCATCTTACGCATCTGTCCGTCTTTCTTTGTAGTGCGGGCGACTGGGGTAATAGTTCGCGCCGGGTCACCCATGGCCGCACGCGCCGTCTGCTTTTCTGAAGTCCTGAGGGGATGGGATTGAGGTTCGTACGCTCACGGAGAACGGCGGGGCATCACTGTCCGTCGTTCTCCGAATACAGCTCCTGAGTCAGGCTATGAGTCACGACGTACGAGAACTTCCCGTCGCCGTTGAAGTCGGCTTTTGCCAAAGCTACGTAGAAGTCACCGGCCGCTGCGGCCGGGAAGTTGAACTGGGCCGCGGTCTTCTGTGTCGGCATGACCGGAAAGGCGTCGCCAGCGCGACCAGCCACGACGCCGTAAGAGAAGGACACCGGACCCGCGACTTCGACGCCCAGCTGGCGAAAGTTGTGTGTCGTCGGGGGATGGTCACCGTCTCCCGCCCAATTGCGTTTGAAGGCGCCAGGCGGCACTGACGGGTGCAAGTTGTCGAAGGTTCCTTGGGAGACGTCGAGGTATTGGAAGGTATCTTGGTGGTAGACCTCTTCGGCGCCGCGGATGCTGTTGAGCACCGCCGCCGCTTCCGAGGCGCGTGCGCTACCGATGTATTTGCGGACACCGTAGGCTGCCAGGGTGCCCAACACGCCGATGATGACGACGACGACCATCACTTCGACGAGCGTGAAGCCCTGGCGATTGCGCGGCCGTTGCATCGCCAATCCAGTTAGCGAAGAGCATGCCAACTGGCACGCGCTAACCAATGCCGAGTCGTTTTGCCAAGATGCCGCCCGTAGCAGCAACTGGTCCCACTCCCCCCCACATACCGAACCGACAAATTGCGTCACCCGCCCGGACGGATAGTGACGCAATTTGTAGCCGGCGATCGATGAACCTCGAACACCAACCATGACGCTCAGGTGGCGTTCCAATCATTGATGGCTACAGGGGTCGACCTTTACGATGCCCGATCGAAACAGGTTCGTTTCGTCTCGAGCCAATGTGTTGCTCTAGTGAACACAGCCAGGTGACGAGTCACGCAGCGCAGACACGAGCCCCCCAGCACAGCTCAACGCACATACCGCCGAAGCGGTGATGGGTTTACTCCCCTTCGTCTTTTCGGAAGACTTCGCCGTTGATACTCGACGCAACGTAGTTGGCGAGTATGCCGTCTTCATCGGCGTCGGCGGCCGCTTCGATCACGTACCAAGGCTCGGTCGTCGCTGGCCAGACTGCCCCGGTTTCCACCTGGGGCACGGTCATCGCTTGCCCAGGCAGACCACAACGGGTCATGTACCCGAACTGCACCGGCCCGGCGACGCTGGGATTGAGCTGCCACCAAGCGGCGTTGTCCGGATGCGCGTCAGCGCCCGGTGCCTGAAAGAACGTCGTCTTGATCCCCCGGTTTGCAGGCACCGTCGGATCGAGCGGGTACCACGCTCCCGAGACCGACACGTCCAGATACACCGTGTTCAGCGATCGGTAGCGCTCTTGCGCCGCGCGGATGCTCTGAATCATGGTCAGCGCTTCGATGCTCTTGGAAGACGACACGTGGCGACGCAGCGAGTGCACGGCGATCACTGCCAGCAGCGCGGCGATGGCGACCACCACCATCAACTCGACCAACGTGAAGCCTCGTAACCGACGCGCCCGGCGCATGAGGGGCAGTATGACAGAAGCGCCGCGCCATGCACGGTCGCGACTGGTCGACGCGTGTACGCGACGCCGAATCAATCGCCCTCGCTACCGTCGTCGTCGGCGAGGGCCAACTTGGCCAGGCGATACCTGAGTGAGCGAAACGAGATCCCCAGCACCTGTGCAGCTGCCGTCCGCACTCCGCCGGTTCGATCGAGAGCCTGCACCAACAAGCGCCGCTCGACCTCCGCCAACACCTCATCGAGGTTGCATCCGTCTTCCGGGAGGGACACCAGCCCCGCGGCGGGGGCATTGGACATGCCACTGACCTCCGCCGGCAGGTCCCCCAACCCGATGGCATGAGCCCCAGCCAAGGCTACGGCGCGTTCGAGGAGGTTCTCCAATTCGCGCACGTTGCCGGGAAACGAGTACCGCTCCAAGGCATGCAGCGCATCGGGCGTCAGCGCCTGGACGTCCTTGCCCATCTCCCAAGAGAAGCGTCGAACGAACCCCTCGGCCAGCGACGGAATGTCGTCGACTCTATCCCTCAAGGGCGGTAGCTCCAATCGAATGACGTTCAGGCGGTAGTACAAGTCCTGACGGAAGTTCCCCTCTCGCACGTCTGCTTCCACGTCGCGATTCGTCGCAGCCAACACGCGCACGTCGACGGACATCTCCTGGGCCGCCCCTACCGGACGAACCCGACGTTCCTGCAACACGCGCAATAGCTTCACTTGCAACGACGCAGGCAACTCGCCGACCTCGTCCAACATCACCGTACCGCCGTCCGCCTCCCGGAAGATACCGAGGTGTTTGCCAGTGGCGCCGGTGAACGCTCCCCGTTCGTGCCCGAACAACTCGCTTTCCATCAAGTTCTCGGGCAGCGCCCCACAATTGACGACGAGAAAGGGGGCCTCCCTTCGCGAGGACGCTTCGTGGATCGCCCGCGCCACCCGCTCTTTGCCCGTACCGCTTTCTCCGGTGATGAGTACCGTCGTCTTGGTGTCCGCGATGCGCGCCACCAGATCGTAAACCTTGCGCATGGCCGCGCTCTTGGGCGCGGGCATCGCCGTGCGCCCCTCGACTTGTGCGCGCAGCTTGGTGTTCTCGTTGACGAGTTCGCTGCGTTCGACGGCCTTGGCGATCAACGCGGTGAGTTGGGCCGGGTCGAAGGGCTTGGTGACGAAATTGAACGCCCCAGCGCGCATCGCTGCCACGGCATTGTCGATCGACGAATGCGCCGTCATCAGGATCACTTCGGTCGCCGCAGACCGCTGCTTGGCGGCGGCCAGCACGTCGAGGCCCGAACCATCCGGCATCGCCAGATCGCTGAGCACGACGGCGAACGGCTCCGCGGCACCATCGAGTGCTTCGGCGGCTGCTCGATGGCCCGGCGCGACGGTGACGTCGTAGCCTTCGCGTCGCAGCAGGATCTGCAACATCTGTCGAATCGCCGGCTCATCGTCGACGACGAGGACCCGCACTGCCGAGGACGCGGTAGGCATCGTCGTTGGGCTTACAACGCGCTCTCGGCGCCATGCAAATTCTCCTGGTGTCGTCCTTCGAGATGGCGACCCATTCGGCCGATCGTCGACGGGATTCCACGGCTCGCTGTACGTGCTACGCTTACCATTACCCCCTTTGCCTCGACCTGCCCGGGTGCCTAGCGTATTACTGATCGTCTCGATGAACCCGTCCGTGCTCATCATCACCGCCGCCGTCGCATTGACCAGTTGCGGCAAGATCCAGCAGGAGCCTCTGAGCACCGGAGCCAAAGACGACCCCCAAGCCGAGCCCACGGTTACCGAGCCGGGCGATGTGATGGTCAAGGTCAGTCCACGCCAGCTGTCGCCGAAACCGGGAGAATTCGGGGAAGTGCGCATCGAAGTGACCCCGCCGGGTGTTCACGAGGTCGAGATCGCGTTGCTCGGAGACACCCAGAACGCGTACGTCGAACAGAGCCGCGTGATGACCGACGAGGACGGCCAGGCGAGCGTGCGCGTCAACGTCCCGGCTGACACTGGCGGATTCCGTCTCCGCGCCACCAGCGGCGGATCGTTCGACGAGGCGCGGGTCGACGTCGTTCAGATAACTGCTGGAACGGTGCGTGTCGAGCTCGCGTACACCGGCTTGCGAAGCATCGACCGGTGGGCGGTCGGGCTCGAGACGGACACGCCTTGCGCCGAGGTCGACTTCCTCACCGGCTATCGCGACCCGGTTGAGGCAACGGCGACGTATCCGGATGCTGGATTGCCAGTCTACGACCCCATCTCCGTCGTCGGCGTGCCCGCCAACGAGAACGTGACCCTGTACGTTCGCGGAAACGAGTACGTGTACGGGTGCCGTGAAGGGATCCAGCTCAAGGCCGATCAGGTCCAGATCGAACGCATCGCCGTGACGGATCGCCCGCTCCAGCTGTCCGCCATCGACTTTCAGTTCCAACTGCATTGGGAGCTGACGCCGGAAATATCCGAGGTCTTCGATACTGCGATCACGCAAATGGTCGGCGCGTTCACGGCAGGATTCGAGCAGGACGCCCAAGTGCTCATCGAGCGAATGGCGCGAATCGCAGACGACGAGGTTACATTTCGAGCCGGCGCCGAGGCTGGTTCGTGGAGCGAAGCCTTGGCGCTGAATCTTCAGGAGCCGGGCGCCACCCGCGGTCTGCGCTCGCGCGTCCTCGATTGGCTCAGCCGCGCCCGCACGCGACTGTTCACCAACAATCCGCTGCTCGAGGGGCGTCTGGTCGGACTGCCGAAAGGCGGGATCGGGCTGTTGACCCCCAGCGCCCTTGCTGGAATGCCGCCGGAGCCCCTCGCGTTCCGCAACACTCGGGTGTCCTTCCACCCCGAAGGTTTCGACGTCCTGGGTCTGGAAACCACCGTGGTCTGGTCGCTGCCTCTCGCCTTGTCCGCGCTCGCCAACCACATCGCATGGGAGAGCACTTCGGAGCAGTCGGCAGTGGGCGACGACGGCATCCCAGACGCCGAGGTCGCTGCCGAACCCGGCGGCGCGGTCGCCGCGCTCAGCGCTGCACTGGACTGCACGCGGGTTGCCACGGTGTTGAGCGACGCCAGCGGGCAGGGCTATCCAGGCTGCGACTCGAACTGCCTAGCGCAATACTGCGAGGATGCGTTGGTCGCCATGTGGCACGACGTCACGACCGCGATTCCAGGCACGACCAAGATGTACATCTCCGCTTCCGGCCCCACGACAATCAGGGACGACGCCTTGCCCCTGGCGGTTTCCGGAGCTTGGGCGGGCAGCGTCGAGGTGTTCGGCAAGGGAAGCGGAGTGCAGTCTCGAGGTCAGTTCGAAGCCGTACGCCCCACCGAGTCTCCATGAGCGGCCCAGCACACGGCTCTCTCGACCGTCGCGTTGGCGGCGCGGATCCCGTTCGCTCGTTCAACGACCCATACGTTGCATCTCGATGGCCTTTTGCACACGCCAGACGTCGGAAGTCGCGCACAGCACCACACTCGCCACCGACCCGACGATGCACAGTGCCGCCGCGATACGAAACACCCACGCGAGCCGCCACGGACGGTTCTCCTTGTAGAACAAGTACCCGAACGGCACCCCGGCAACGAATCCCCCGGCGTGGGCGGCGTTGTTCACGCTCCACAGCAAAGCCATCAGCACGGCGTAGATGACGAACTGGATGAACACCTGCTTGTAGGCGGGGTCGCGCCGCGCGTACAGGTTGCCCACCAAGGCACCGATCAGACCGGAGATCCCACCGCTGGCTCCGCCAGTCGGTATCTGGGGGGCGCCCGTGTTCAGGTCCCATGCTTGGCTCGCGGCAAAGCCAGCGATCGCCGTCACGATCACGGTCACGATGAAACGCGCGGAACCGACCTTTCCTTCCAGCATCTTTCCGAGGTGAATCGTCGCCATCATGTTGAAGACGATGTGCATGACGCCAAAGTGCACGAACGTCGCCGACAAGATTCGCCACGGCTCGATCACCCCGATCACCGGGACGAGCGCCCCCCAGCGCAGGATCACCCATCGCGGCCCGGCGCTGAGAATCGATAGGTCTCGGCTGTCGAAGGTCTGCAGGGCAAACACCAGGCAGCAGAAACCAACGAACAACTTGGTCATCGGCGCCTCGCTGCCCAGCAGGTTCTCGAGCTGGGCGCGACCCCAAGCGGAGGCAGCGCTGGGAAACGGGGTGCCACAACGCACACATTGATCCTGATCGCGGCTGTTCAGCCCACCGCATTGGGGGCAGATCTTCGAACCGTTGCTCATCGTGCCGGGGCTTATAGCGACTCGATTCCAGGAGAGACAGACTTGCGCGGCCAATGGCCCAACTCGCCTGCTTCGCGTGCTCCTCCACAGCCAAACCGCCGGCGACGAGCTCGCTCACCGCCCTCGAGCCGGTGGGTCACCCCCCGTCGACCCCATTCCGACCCGCGGGCTGACGCCGGCGCCCCGCTACGGTGCTACTATCCGGGGCAGGTCGTGAGAACTGCCTGTAGTTGCCCCCACAAACAGCCGATCACGGTGGCGAGCGAAAGTCTCACGTCGGTGATCCCCCATCGGTACAACCGCGGATTGGAGTGAGGTCAGGGCCAGTGCAGCAGTCGACAACGACCGAACATCACGACGCTGACGTCCCCAATCTCGAACCCGGCGTGGACGTGCGGCGTTTGCCCATCGCGCCCGAGGACGCATTCGTCCTATCTCGCATCGACGGTCGCGCCACGGTTCGAGAGATTCATCTGAGCACCGGCCTGCCCCTGCCGCGAGTCGTCGAAGCTTTGTCGACGTTGGCTCGTCTCGGTGCACTTCGCGGCGCCAACGTGCCGACGCCCGGCTCCGCGTCGATGCGTCAGACGGCCTCCGCCCAGCAAACCGCCCGCGCGCCTGTCGCCCAGCAAGCACCGCCGTCGGTCACGCAACCCGCCGCTTCGCAGGCATCTGTTGCTTCGCAGGCAGCATCTGCTGCTTCGCAGGCAGCATCTGCTGCTTCGCAGGCATCTGTTGCCGCCCAGCCTACCCACCGCGCGGGGACGAGCAACGCCAGCAAGCAGGACGACGCTTCCCCCTTGTCGAATTTGGACGTGATGGTGAGTCGGATCGAGACCGACGATCACTACCGGCTGCTGGGTGTCGGGAGGGACGCCGAGAAGAAGGCGATCAAGGCTGCCTACTTCGCCCTCGTCTCCAACTACCACCCGGACAAATACTACGGACGCGAGCTCGGGGATGCGAAGCCAAAGCTCGAACGCGTCTTCCAAGCGCTCACCTCGGCGCACGAAACGCTGACGCGAAGCAAGAGCCGAGCCGCCTACGACGAGACGCTGGGTCCCGAGCAGGCCGTGGCGGGACCGGCCGACGCGCCCGTTTCCGAAGCCACACCCGTGAGCTCGAGCGCGCGAGGCTCGGTCAGCTTGATCCCGCCGACAAAACGCTCTGCGGGGAACCTGACTCACAAGGCGCCCCAGGTCGGAGTCGCCCCTCCCCCGCCCTCGAGTCGTGGACGTGTGGACGCAGTCGACTCCTCGGTGGTGAGCCGCCCGCGACGAGCCCCAGACCCACCGACGCCGCCTCGCACGCCACTGCGCAGCGCCAATCTCGGTCAGAGCTCGCGGGCAAGTGTGGCGCGCAAACTCAGTGGAATGAACGGGGTGAATGGTTCACCTCGCACGGCACACAGTGCCGGTTCCCCACCTGCTGGTACGGCGATGATGGCGGGGAGTCCCGAGCTCGAACACGCGCTACGAAAACTGGCGAGCATGGGTCCTCGCGCCGGTCGCAACGAAGTGCCGGCCGACGGGAGCGCAGCCAGCCGGCTCACCGGTATCGGAGCGCAAGCGCAACGTCACGTGGAGGAGGCCGAGGCGCACCTCATGAACGGCAATCCCGTAGCGTCGATGAACTCCCTGCGTCTGGCGGCGACAATCCTACCCAACGATCCCGAGATCCGTCAGAAGCTCAAGGAAGCGGAGCTGCAAGCCGATGTGATCATGGCAGACAGCCACCTCAACAACGCGCGGCAACACGAACGCAGCGGAGAATGGCGACAAGCGGGTGACTTCTACGCGCGCGCCGCGCGCGGTCGTGCCAGTGGGGAACTGTACGCGCAAGCGGCACAGTGCTACCGAAAGGATCCGGGGGTACTCCGTTCGGCATGTGACCAGGCCAAGCTAGCAGTAGCCCACAATCCCACCGACGCGTCCGCCCACCGCCTCCTGGCCGAGATCTACGCGGAGGCAGGTATGCGCCAAAGTGCCATTGCTTCTCTGGAAAAGGCAGCGAGCCAATTCCCGAAAGACGATGCTATACATACGCTACTGACGCGCTTGAAGGGCGACAGTTCCTGAGCACACGGTAGAGCATCGGCATCATGGAGCGAGTGATTGGCATCGATCTGGGGACGACCAACAGCTGCGTCGCGGTCCTGGACACAGAGGGGCCCAGAGTCATTCCCAACCGCGGGGGATACAAGACGACACCGAGCATGGTGGCCGTTACCCAGACGGGCAAGCGGCTGGTCGGGCACATCGCCAAGCGCCAGGCGATCACCAACGCCGAAAACACCGTCTACGCCGCCAAGCGCCTGATCGGACGCCCGTGGGACA